>NZ_KE386886.1:256319-305868 GCF_000429325.1 Fundidesulfovibrio putealis DSM 16056 | reverse complement strand
GGTAAGCCATGGATAAGATTGAACGATTTCAGCAACTTAAAATCCCTTGATCCGAAAGGGTCGTGCCGGTTCGAGTCCGGCCTCGGGCACCATGAATTCAACATGTTAGGCCAATTTCTTGCAATGAGAAATTGGCCTATTTGACTTTTGGTTCCAATGTTGCCCCACCTGCTTCCGAGAAGAGTGGAGCAATAATGGAGCGCGATATGACGACATCCCAGAAGCGCTGCCTCTATCAGTGGGAGGCCAGAATCCGCAAAAGGGGCTACCCCACCACCTGCAAGACCTTCAACACCAGGGTGGAGGCGGAAGCCTGGGCCAAGGATGTCGAGACGAACATGAACAAGAGCCTCTTCGTGTCAGCGAAGGAAGCCGAGCAATACACGCTGAGCGAGTGCCTCGATCGCTACATCAAGGAGTATATTCCGCGCCTGAAGCACCCCAAGCGTGAGACCGACCGGGCCAGGTTCCTTCAGAAGAGGACCCTCGCCCACCGGATCATGGCCACCATCCGCGCCAAGGACATTGCCGACCTGCGGCGGGAGCGGGAAGCCGAGGGCGCGAGCGGCAACACCATCCGCCTGGATTTTGCTCTGCTCTCCAAACTCTTCAACTACGCCCGCTCGGATTGGGGCATGGAAAGCCTGCAAAACCCCGTGGCCCTGGCAGCGAAGCCCAGGCCAGCCAAGGGCCGCGACCGACGCCTTGAAGACGGTGAGGAAGAACGGCTGCTGGCTGTCGCATCACCACGGTTCAAGCCGGTCATTCTGTTCGCACTGGAAACCGCCATGCGCCGGAAGGAGATCGCAGACCTACGCTGGAAATGCGTCAACCTGGGGAACCGGAATGTGGTTTTGTCGGAAACGAAGAATAGCGAAACCCGCACGGTTCCGCTCAGCCCGAGGGCGTTAGCCGTTCTGCGTGAGTTGCCGCGCAGTATTGATCAGAAATCGGTGTTTAACTTCTCGGAAGATCAGATCACGACCGCCATGAAGCTTGCGCGCAAGAAGGCAAAGCTTGATGACCTTCGTTTCCATGACCTTCGCCATGAGGCTACCAGCAGGTTCTTCGAGCTTACGAACCTGGATGTCATGGAGATCAAGGCTGTGACAGGACACAAGACGCTGCAAATGCTGGCGCGCTACACGCACCTGAGAACGGCGCGGTTGGCGGATCGACTGGCTGGGATGAAGCGGGGATAGCACCAAAGGGGCGTCCTGGAGCCATCTTAAGATTTCTATGGTTGGAGGACAAAAGCCAGAATAGAATATTCAACATGTCAGAATCGTTGGAAATTCACGAGATCCTCTGGGCGCTTGCCGCCATTGTCGGTTTGAAAATTAGCCGGAACGGCGCTTTCGGAATCGCAACTTCCGTCCCATCGACGTGGATGTCGGAGAGAGGCTCGACAGTCAAATGCATCGGGTCCGGGTCTTTCGCGCCAAAAGCAATGGCTGAGGTGGTCCGAAGAAACCCGGCAGGTCAACGAGGACAACCAGAGAAAGTGAAGAAAGTAGAATGCGTAATAACATGGTGCACAATGTTCCTCTACAGGCCCAATTCGGTGTCCAAGAAAGCCGGGTCCGGCTCAAACCGCCAATGAGCAGCCACCGCTGACGAAACCCTGATGGAATTCTGCCAGCTGATGTAACCATGTTTGAATCAGCTCTGGCTTTTCCCATGTTTGGCTTCCTGTTCCATTTTTTTTAAACGGGTGTAGTAATCGGCAAACTCGTTGAGATGGGCGAGTGCTATTTTGCCGGTGAGTATGGGGTCGTTGCCTGTCACGTCCGTTGACGGTTCAATCAGGCCATGCTCCAGTTCAACATTCAAACCCATGCGGAATTGTTCCGTGTCGAAGCGACTCCAATCAACACCCAGCTGATCACCGATTTTACGGGCCTGCTCAGTTGTGAAAACTTGTTTAGCTGACATTTCGTTTTCTCCTTCAGAGTGGTTTAAAAAAGTATACACAGTGCCATGCCAATGAAATACTTCCTGTGTGTAATCATAAATTCAGAGTAATACATGCTGTTTTACTTTCTGGGTTATTAGGAAAGACCGGTTTCCGGCATGCACCGGCCGGCAAGGGTCAGTCGTCCTTAATCGGGGCCAGGTTGGTATTCGCCGGTCCCATCATCACCGCCCCTGTTTCTTTGAATCGTGACCCATGGCATGGACAGTCCCAGGTCTTTTCGGTTGGGTTCCAGCGCACGATTCCCCCCAGATGGGGACAAACAGCCGACATCTCGTGTATTGTTCCGGTTTCATCGCGAAATGCAGCAATTTTTTTCATTCCGCGCCGCAGGATTGCGCCGGTTCCCTTTTCAATCGCATCCACCGATTCCACATCACCCGCCGTAAACCAATCCCGATACTGCGCCATCATGTTCAGCGTTTCTCTGGCATAGTTTCCCGACGCGCTCAGGGTTATCCGAGAGGGGTCGTACAATTTCTCCCACGGGTTTTCCTTTCCAAGAATCATGTCCTTCAGGAGCATCCCCGCAATCGTTCCGTGGGTCATCCCCATCCCGGAGTCACCGGTCACGATAAACACATTCTTTTTATCCAGTGGGTTGCGCCCGATGAACGCGAGACCGTCCGTTGTCTCCCGCACCTCTCCGGCCCAGGTGAATTCAATCTCTCCCATCGCCTTGAACCGCGCCCGGGCCCACGTCTCCAGGCGCTGATGCCTCTCGCCGGTATCCTCTGCCTGGCCGGATTTGTGGTCTTCCCCACCTACTATGAGCAGCTCATATTCTTCACCATTCTTCTGGACGGGCTGTACGCGCACGTAATGGTAAGGATTCTCCGTATCCCAATACAGCGCCCGCTCAACATGGCCCGGAGGAATCTTCGCACCTATGACGTAGGTCATGTATCCAGCTTGTTTGGTATGAATCACCAGCAGGTCGTTTATGGGCGTGTTCGTGGCCACCACGATGGCATCGCAGTGCACTACGGAGTTTCCGGTAGTTACTTTGGCGGCGTCGCCCCCCTCGATGGTATCCGCATGGGTGTTGCAATAGATTCTTCCCCCGTCGCGCATGATCGCCCCGGTCACCCCCAAGAGGTACTTGAGCGGATGAAACTGCCCCTGCCTGGGAAATCGTAGTGCGGGTCCGGATTCGAAAGACTCAAAGGGCGCACGATCGACCTTCACCACATCGGTCAACCCTGCCCTGTGTGCCGCCTCCATTTCTTCACGCAACATGTCGTCATGTAGCCTGGACGGCCAAAACAAATACCCATCCACCCGTTGGAAATCGCAGTCGATTGCCTCATTCTTAGCAATCTCCTCAATGCGATCTATGGCCGCCGAGTGGCTCTGTGCCGTAAGCCGCGCCCCCTCCTGGCCGTGCCATCGTTCGATCGCGCAATAGCGGTCATCGATGGCGCAGGTGAGGTGCGCCGTGGTCGCCTCGGTCATCCCCCCGGCGAGCGGGCCGTCATCGAGCACCACTACGTTCTTCCCCGCCTGGATGAGTTCATACGCTGTTGTCAGCCCGGCGATCCCCGCGCCAATGACGCATACGTCGGTTCGGATATTTCCCTCCAGTGGAGAAAACATCGGGCGTTCAACTGTCGCCGCCCAGACCGATTGATGGGGCAAAGGTACGCCGACTGGTTGCGTTTTCATGGGGGCTCCTTGGGGGAGATCGTATGGGCAGTGCGGTCATGCCCGGCAGGATATGGGCAGGAGAACAAAGCTTACCGTGAACGTATCACATTTTTGAAGCTGGTCAACCAACAAGCGGGATTGAGTGGTGACGGAAAATGTGAATAAAGCCGTTACTTGGTTGCAGCTCAGTTATATGCAATAATTCCTGAGTTGTATTTTGAAAATGTGCTGATCTGAACTTCACATTACAAATAGTTCACATTGGTCCATGTTTAATAAGATGTTATCATTCAAGAAAATATGGATCGATAGGCACCAGTATCGACAGAAATGGTTTGACCGCGTTGAAAAGGCTGCTATGATTGCGATGCTGTAAAATGTGCTCTTTCAGTTGTGGACATTCACAAGGGAAAGAACTCGAGATCTCAAACCGAATTAGAAGTGGTTTGTAACCAAGGAGATAGGCTGCAACAAGACGGCGCGGATGGCCAGTAGGTGCTCTCTAAAGAAACAAGATAACGATATCTGAGATTTATCATGCCTACTGCTTCAAAAGCCTCCCGTACGAATGAAACACAGGCCGACGATTTGCTCGGCAGCGGTTCGCTCAACGGCGACCAAAACCTTCATTCGGCAAACATGTCCAAGTATATTCGATGGATTGCCTTCCCGGCCAGTGAAGCGGACATCCTCAGACAGGCCAAACAGAACGGCGCGGACGAAACGGTGCTTGGTCTTATCAAGATCGTTCCCGAGAGGCGTTACGCCAGTAGAGCCGAGCTCATGGTGGAGTTCGGCGAGCGAGAATAATTCCCATCACTTAACCACAAGGAGAACTGATGTGCTACGGATAGTGCTCTTAGTTCTGTTGGTACTGCTACTGCTCGGTTCTTTTCCAACATGGCCGTACAGCACGGGTTGGGGATATGGTCCGAGTGGGGGGGTTGGATTAATACTCATAATACTAATTGTTCTCATTGTGTCAAAGAGACTATGACATGGCAGGAGTGCGGTGATGGTTTAACACTGTAACATATACAAGGATGGTACAGGTATGAAACAACGAGCTGCTGTATTTTCATTGATCCTTGCGTTATTGTTGGCGGGCACCATAGCCTTGGCTGCTACGCCACAGCAAGAGTCTGCTGGAGAGTTTGTCGATGACACTGTCATTACAACTAAGGTGAAATCTGCAATTCTGGCAGATCCTACTTTGAAATCCTTCGAAATTAAAGTCGTAACAGAAAAGGGGGTGGTTCAATTGAGCGGCTTTGTCAGCACTCAGGCTAACATCACCAGGGCGGCCGAGATCGCACGTGGTGTCAAGGGCGTGAAGTCGGTCGAGAATGACATGCGGCTCAAATAACGGCGTGCCCCGGTCAGTTGTGTGCGTCCGTCAATGCCGACAATTCACCCCTCTGCGGCCTCGTCCGGAGTGTGCGACGAGTTGGCGGTGTCGAGTAGTCGACAGGTTCGCGTGGAGACGGCTTGGCCAGACGCATCAGTCGAGGCTCTCTTTGAGCGAGTCTCTAACTGCCGGGCGATGCCTACCACACAGAGACTTTTACATATTCGGCTCAGGCAGGCGCAGCAAGCCAAGCGCCACGCTCTTGCGAATTTTAAACAGATATAACCTTACAGGGGACAGTCATGGACAAGGATCAAGTTAAAGGTCGCGCCAAAGAAGTGAGCGGTAAGGTCAAGGAAGTCGCCGGAAAAGTCGTCGGCGATAAGAAACTGGAAGCCAAGGGCAACATCGAGAAAAACGTGGGTAAGGCTCAAGCTGCCTATGGCGATGTCAAGAGCGAAGTGAAGAAAGGCATCTAATCTCTGCATTGTGGAAGGAGATGCACATGAATTACGAAGAACGTGACACCTACGGAATTTACAAGGCCAAGAGTCATAAAGGTCCTGGCCCCTCAATAATGGGTGCAGACACTCTGATCGGCAATGATGTCTACAACCATAATAATGAGGCTCTGGGAGAGATCAAGGAAATCATGTTGGATATGAGCAGCGGCAAAGTGGATTATGCGGTGCTGTCCTTCGGCGGTTTCCTCGGAATGGGGGAGAAGCTGTTCGCGGTGCCGTGGAGTTCGCTGACCCTTGACACGAAGAACAAACGCTTTCTGCTCAGCATAGACAAGGAACATCTCAAGCAAGCGCCTGGATTCGACAAAGACAATTGGCCCGACATGGCCAGCCCGGACTGGGCTAAGGGAATTCATACATACTACAGCACAAAGCCGTGATTGAGCGAGTTCCTCTCTTTGGGGGTTTCCGTTTTCTCCTCCACGTCTGTGCTTGGCGTGGAGGAGCTTTAATTTGGGGTTTCGAGGTTGGTTGCGGGATTCACACAGGTAAGTGTTGAGCGATGGAGTTGGGAGGGCGATGAAACAGTTTCAAATATATCTCCGGCAGAACCAAACGATTTGGGAAAAGCTGGGCCCCGGTCTCATAACAGGGGCAGCCGACGATGATCCCAGCGGCATCGCCACCTATTCGCAGGTCGGCGCTGCGTTCGGCTACGGTATGCTGTGGACGGCCTTCCTCACGTTTCCGCTCATGGTTGGCATTCAAGTCGTGAGCGCCAACATTGGCCGGGTCACGGGTCACGGCCTCGCCGCCAATATACGCAACCATTATTCCCCCTGGCTTCTACGCGGCTTGGTCGGATTGCTCCTCTTGGCAAACACGATCAACATAGCTGCCGACGTCGGCGCCATGGGAGCGGCCCTCAAACTCCTCATTGGCGGCCCTGCGCACTTGTACGCGATAGCCTTTGGCGTAGTGTCGCTGGTTCTTCAGGTTTTCGTGCCCTTCCCGCGCTATTCCCCCATTCTCAAAGCGTTGACTCTGGCGCTCTTCGCTTATGTAGGCACTGTGTTTGTGGTCAAGGTGCCATGGGGCGAGGTGTTTTATAAGACGATCATCCCGTCGGTATCATTCTCAACAGAGTATGCGATCGGAGTGGTCGCCGTGTTCGGCACCACCATCAGCCCGTATCTCTTTTTCTGGCAGGCGTCACAGGAAGTTGAGGAACAGCGGGCGGCCAAGGGCGAAGAACCGCTGAAGGCCGCGCCTGAGCAGGCCCGCAGCAGTCTTCACCGCATTAAGGTTGATAGCTATGTTGGCATGGGCTTTTCCAACCTCGTCGCCTTTTTCATCATGTTGACGGCGGCGGTGGCCCTGCACCAGCATGGCGTCACGGATATCCAGACCTCCGCCCAGGCTGCGGAAGCGCTTCGCCCTTTGGCAGGGAAGTATGCGTTTTGGCTGTTTGCCGCCGGAATCGTCGGCTCCGGACTGCTTGCCGTGCCAATTCTCGCGGGATCGGCTGCATACGCAGTTGCAGAGGCCTCCGGGTGGCCCATCGGACTTGGCCGCCAGCTCCGGCAGGCAAGAGGGTTCTATATGATCGTGGCAGTCGCGACCCTCTTGGGCGTGGCCCTCAACTTCACGCCAGTCGATCCCATCAAGGCGCTCTTCTTGAGCGCGGTCATTAACGGCGTCATCGCAGTTCCGATAATGGTGGTGATCATGTTCATGGCGGCCAGGACGGATGTGATGGGCCATTTCGTCATCAACCTCCGCCTCAGAATACTCGGCTGGCTGGCGACGACCGTGATGGCAATCGCTGTGCTGACCATGTTTGTCACGTGGGTTCGGTGAACATGGAAGGCTCCCGATAGCGTTGTCTGGTGCTCTGGAAATGTTACGCTCGAGAGATTGCCGCGTCCTTTGTCTGGAACACTGTTATCCCATGAGGAGAGGCATATCATGAAGATTCTCGTTGCTCTTGACATCTCGTCGCAGACTGATTTCGTCGTAGAACGTGCACTGGATCTTATTAAATTTTTCAAGGCAGAAGGCATCTTCTACACGGTGGCAGAAGAAATCCTCGACTTTGGGGACGGGATCGCCTCCGGACTTGGAGAGAAAGTACGCGAACAATCCCAAAAGAACCTGTACAGCGCTTTGGAGAAGGCTCAGGCTAAGGGCATCCACGCCACCGAAGTACTGGAAAGCGGAACATCCCCGGCAGACAGTATCCTGAACTATGCTGAAAAAAAGGGTGTTGATCTCATCATCATGGGCAGCAGGGCCAAAACAGAGCTGGACCGTTTTTTGATCGGTAGTGTGGCTAGCAAGGTTGTCAGCCATGCCACATGTTCCGTTCTGGTTCTGCGCTAGAAGGTGGAGGACACGTGAAGGGTGCAGAGGAGGGGACCCCTTTCGCAGCCTGCCATGCCTCCTGACAGGAGGCATGTGGTGGCTGTTGGCATCCCTCGCCTTAATGTTGGCCTGGGCGGCCTTGTCGTCAATCACTGCATCAACGGCTTCCACCGCACGCCGCTGAGAGCTTTAGGCACGAAGTGGGCTGGAGCGGATCACCCGCCAATGGCAGGGACCTGTCCTTGCGCGGAAAGGAGCCCAGAAGGTGAGGCAATGTATTGCTCCAAAGTTGCTCTACACGGGCTGACAAAACGTGCATGTTCATGAATATTCATGAACATGCAACCACCTGACAATATTTGGCTGCTGGTGGTGGATTGTTGATAAATTGTCACTATTCCAGCTAGTTAAGCAACTCTATCCGAAAGGGTCGTGCCGGTTCGAGTCCGGCCTCGGGCACCATGATTTCAATATGCCAGGCCGATTTCTTGCTGCGGGAAATCGGCCTGTTTGCTTTTTTGCTCTGATTTTGCTCCACTCACCGGCGGTTTGATTGCAGATTCCATAAATCAGGGAAACGAGGATCATTGATGGACACCATCCTCTCGCTCACGACGCCCCCAGACGTCGCTTTCGCACGCGTCCTGACCACGGCGGCCGAGGCGCTTGCGCAGTCGCGCGGCCTGGGCAAGCGCGAGAGCATGCGCTTCCAGTTGGCGGTGGAGGAGTTCTTCACCTACCTGGCCCAGGTGGCCCACGAGGACTGCGCGATACAGACGGTGCTCACGGGAAAGCCCTATCAGGTGTGCGCGTCCCTCCAGTTCCAGGCCTCCGGGCTCTGCCTGGGCGCGCTCAACGCCAGCTGCACCACCTCCCTGGACGGAGCCGGTGAGGCCGCGAATGATCTGGGGCTCATCCTGGCCGGACGCGTGGCGGACCGTTTTCGCCTCACCCGCGACGGAGAATCCTCCTTCACGCTGCACGCCGAGGTGGACAAGGCCTATCCGGCGGCCAAGGCCCCGCCTTCAACCGTCACCTTCAAGCCTCCCTACCGGGCTGGCCTGGAGCACGACCCGAACCGGCTCATGCACGCCGCCGCGCTGGCAGCGGCCCGCTATCCCGCCTGGCATTGTCCGGCCAGCTTCCAGACCCCCGGCAAGTTCGCGGACCTTGTCAGGGCGGGCCAGTTCACCTGTGTGCTGGCCCTGGACGAAGCTTCCCATCCCGCGGGGCTTCTCTGCTGGGCCAGGTCCGGGGAGAAGGGGCTTTCCTTTTCCGGGCCGTTTGTTTTCGCCCCGCAGGAGGACGCTCCCCAGGTGGCCCGGATGCTCGCGGACGCGTTCCTGGCGACAGTGGCCCGCGAAAAGATTGAGATCGTGTTCAGCGAGAGGGCCACGCAGGATACTCCGGACGGATACTTCGAGACCTTGGGGACGCTGACGCGCTACGACGAGGCGGGGCAGAGCGAGCAGCCCGTGCTCTACCGCCACCTGCGCGAGGACATGGGCGAGACCGTGTGGGCCGACCCGGCCCTGGAGGGCTTCCTGCGCGGCGTCTACGACCGTCTGGCCATGTGCAGGGACGTGCTCGCGGCGCAGCCGTTCGGGGCCTCAGGCCCCAGTGAGCGCAAGAGCTCGCTCTTCTCCACCACCATGGACAAGGGCAAGGGTCTGGCCGTGCTGCGCCCCCTGCTGGACGGTGAGGACATGGCCGCCAACCTCGCCGGGCATGTCCGCGTGCTGTCGGACAAGGGCTTTCTGAACATTCTGCTGTACATGGACCTGTCCCAGGCCTGGGAAGCCTCCCTGGCCGGGCCGGTCATGGACGCCGGATTCAAACCCAGGCTGGTCCTCCCCTTCGCGGGCCGCTCGGACGTGGCGGTGTTCCAGTATGCGCCAGCTCGCTGATCTCGTCCCCACCCACGTCCTGAACTTCGAGAGCTACGTCCCCAGCCGCCCGGACGACGTCCTCATGCGCCAGTACGGCGTGGAGCGGCTCTACCGCCTGAACAACAACGAGAACGCCCTCGGCCCGCCGCCCGCCGCGCAGGAGGTGCTGGCCGCGTTCCCGCCCGAGCGGGGCGCGGTCTACCCAAGCGGCGACTGCTTCTTCCTGCGCCAGGCCCTGAGCGACGCCTTCGGCAAGGCTCCTGATCGCTTCCTGGTGGGCAACGGCTCCTGCGAGGTGATCACCTCAGTCATCAAGGCCTTCTGCCAGCCCGGCGACAACATCGTCACGGCGGACAAGACCTTCGCGGTCTACGAGTGGGTGGCGGCGTTCTCCGGCATCGAGCCCCGCCTCGTGCCGCTCAAGGACTACGCCCTGGACCCGCAGGCCATGCTCGCGGCCATGACCGGCAGGACCAAGGTGGTGTTCGTGTGCAACCCCAACAACCCCACGGGGTCGTGGTGGAGCAGGGACACCCTGGAGCGCTTCCTGCGGGCCGTCGGCGGGCGGGCCATCGTGGTGCTGGACGAGGCCTACCGGGAGTTCGTGGACGACCCGGACTTCCCGGACGGCATGGAGGTGATGGAGCGCCACCCCAACGTGCTGGTCTTCCGGACCTTCTCCAAGATGTACGGGCTGGCCGCCCTCCGGGTGGGCTACCTGTGCGGCGGCCTGGAAGCCGTGGACATCGTCAGGCGCACGCATCTTGTCTACTCGGTCAACTCGCTGGGCCAGCTTGCGGCCAAGGCGGCCCTGGAGGACGACGGGACGCACGCGGCGGCAACCCGGCGCATGGTCGCCCAGGCCGGGGAGTACCTGAAATCCGTGTTCGACTCGCTGGGTCTCGAGCACGTCTCGGGGGCGGGCAACTTCATCATGGCCCGCGTGCCCATCCCGGACACGCTGCTCTACCGCCTGCTCATGAAGCAGGGCGTCATGATCCGCACCATGACCGGGTTTCGTTTCCCCAACTGGATCAGGGTCACGCTGGCGCGCGAACCCGCCATGGAAGCCTTCGCCAAGGCCCTGCGCAGCAGCCTGGACAAGCGGTGAGCCCGGGCGCGCCGGACACGGACAGGCCCGAGCGCCTGTTCACGTATGATTTCCTGGTGCTCACCCTGGCGGCGGGCCTGGGGTTCTGCAACATCGCCGTGTTCTACGGTCTGGCCAGCTACCTGGAAAAGCTCGGCGTGGACCCGGCCTGGCGCGGCACCATCATCGCGGCCGAGCCGCTGGCCGCCTTTCTGGTGCGGCCGTTTTTGAGCGTCTGGCTCACCCCCCGTCAGGCGCTGACCCTGGCGCGTCTTTCCCTCGCGGCCATCGGCGTTGCCCTGCCCAGCTACCAGTTCGCGGCCACCATCCCCGAACTTCTTGCAGTGCGCATCTTCCACGGGCTGGCCTTCGTCTGTCTGGTGAGCGCGGTGGTGACGCTTCTTTCCAAAGTGGTGCCTCCGCGCTTTGCCGGGCGGGCCTTCGGCCTGTTTTCCCTGTCGTCGCTGGTGCCCTATGCGCTCATGCCTCCGCTGACCGAGTGGCTGCTCTCGCGCGTCGGCGGAGAAGCCCAGGCCTACGCCTGGACCGCCCTCCTGACGCTGCCTTCGCTTGCCATGCTCATGCCGCTGGGGGCTCGCCTGGGGCGCAGCGCGTTCCCGCCTGCCGAAACGCGGCGGCCTACCCTGCGCGAACTGCGGGAGAACCTGAGCCGCCACCCCATCGTTCTGCTGCTGGCGGCGAACCTCTTGGTGTTCGCGGGCTCCACGCAGGTGTTCTTCTTCGTAAAGCCCTACGCGGTGTCCCTGGGGATCGGCGAGCCGGGATTGTTCTTCACGGTGTCCACTGCGGCGTCCATCGCGGCGCGCCTCGTGTCCGGGCCGTACGTGGACAGGCTGCCCAGGCGGGGTCTGGCCGTGCTGGCGCTCCTGGCGCTATGCGCCTGCATGGCCCTGTTCGCCTGCGCAGGCGGCGAGGCGTCTTTCTTCTGGCTGGCCGGAGCCTACGGATTCTGCCTGGGCATCGCCATGCCGCTCCTGAACGCGGCCATGTTCCTTGAGTCGCCGCCCGCGCTTCGCCCCATGAACATGAACCTGATGCTGTTCATGATGGACGCCGGATACACGCTCGGCCCCCTGGCGGGGGGAGCGCTGCTCGCCGGGGCCGGGGGATTCCCGTCGCTGTTTGTCGCGAGCGCCGGGTGCGCCTGCGCGGCGGCGGCGCTGGTCGCGCCGCTGGCGGTCAGGGAATGGAAGAGGAGAAGGGCGGTCGAGGTATCTTCGACGAGGCACTAAAAGCTGACGCAGGAGAGCCTCCGGCGGCCAAAGGGCTGCGCCCTTTGGAATCCCATACAGGGCAGGATTACGGGGCCAGCCTTAGCAGCAGGTTCCCGGCCACGTCCCGGCGGTAGGCCGCCGATGCCCGCAGGTCGTCGATGGGTGCAATTTCTTCCCGGATGAGCTGCCCGACGGCCAGCAGAGTCTCGCGCTCTAAGCGTCGTCCGGCCAGCAGCGCTTCAGCCCCCGGACAGCGGACTATCGTAGGGCCGACGCTGCCCAGCGCCAGCCGCGCGTCCGTGACCACTCCGCCAGACTCCATACGTATCACCGCAGCCAGACTGACCACCGAGATGGCCAGCGCCTTGCGGCGGCCAACCTTCTCGAAGTGCTGGAGCGCCGAAGCGTCCGGCGGTGAAACAATCACCGCTGACACGATCTCGCCCGGTTGAAGCTCGACCCGCCCTGGCCCCGTGATGAACCCGGCCAGGGGAATCCGGCGCTTTCCCTGTTTTGAGGCAAGCTCCACCTGCGCATCCAGCGCGTAGAGAGGCGCAAGGGTGTCCCCTGCGGGCGAGGCAGTGACGATGTTGCCGCCGAGCGTGCCCATGTTGCGCACCAGCGGCGAACCGAGCACGGAAAGCGCCGAGGCCAGCGCGGGCAAACGCTCCCGCACCAGGGGGCTTTGCAGCAGGCGCGTGTGGGTCTCGCAGGCTCCCAGGCGGATGAGCCCCGCGTCCTCGCTGACGCCGTACAGGCCCCCTAGCCGCTCCAGGCAGGCCACGAAATCGGGAGCCTTCCCGCGGCGCCGGGCCAGGAGGTCCGTGCCTCCGGCCATCACTGTGGCCCCGTCTTCCAGAAGCGGCCACAGCTCATCAAGACTGCTCGGACAAAACACGCCAGCGCTCACGAGTCCTCCCCGCGCGCGGCCCCGGCAGCCGCCATCACCGCGTCCACGATCTTTACGTACCCCGTGCAGCGGCACAGGTTGCCGGAGATGGCCTCGCGCACTTGCGCCCGGTCCGGGGAGGAAGTCCGGGCGAGCAGTTCCGCCGAGGCGATGGTCATGCCCGGCGTGCAGTACCCGCACTGCACGGCTCCGTGCTGTGCGAACGCCTGCTGGATGGGATGCGGATGCTCCACCGTGCCCAGCCCCTCCGCCGTGACCACCTCGCGGCCTTCCAGCTGCGCAACCAGCATCAGGCAGGAGAGCTTGGCGACGCCGTCCACCAGGATGGAGCACGCGCCGCACTCGCCCGAGCCGCAGCCTTCCTTCGCCGCCGTCAGGCCCAGGTCGCCCCGCAGCAGGTCCAGAACCCGCCTGCCGGGGCTCGTTTCGATGCTGACCCGCGCCTCGTTCAAGGTGAACGTCACCGTGATGTCTGTGCTCATGCGTTTTCGCCCCTCATCGCCCGCAATACGTCCTCCGGTTCCACTGGGACGCGGCGGATCGCAAGCCCCACGGCGTCTTCCAGGGCCTGGGCCACTGCGGGCGCAGGCCCGTGGATGCCCACTTCCCCCATCCCCTTGAGCCCGTGCGGGCCGGTGGGCTCGTCCCCGTCCACGGACACCCACTCCAGGCCGGGCAGGTCCAGCGCGGTGGGGATCAGATACGTGGACAGGTCGCCCGTCAGGATGTGCCCGGCCTCGGTCGAAAGATTCTCCATGAGCGCAAACCCTGCGCCCTGGGCCGCTGCGCCCTGCACCTGGCGCTCTACGCCCTGGGCGCTCAGCACCTTGCCACACTCCACGGCAGTGACGCACTCCAGAAGCGCCACTTGCCCGGTGAGCTCATCGGCCTCCACCGCGCAGACGCAGGCCCCGTGGGCGAAGAACCTATGCGGAAAGCCCAGCCGGAACTCCTTGCCGGTATCCGGCGGATTCTCCACCACGGGCATCACGCACTGGTCCACGCAGATGCGGTCGTCGCGCTGGAGCATGGCCCCAAGCATGGCCAGAGGGACCGAGCGCCCCGTGGCGTCGTCCACGACCATCCCCGGCGCGAGGCGCAGCCGGGACGGCTCGTCCGCCAGCAGGGCCAGGGCCGCGCGCGCCTTGAGCTTCTCGCGCATGGCCTCGCAGGCTTTGAGCAGCGCGTTGCCGAAAGTGTACGTGGTGCGGCTGGCCGAGGACGACCCGGCGGGCAGGCACAGCCGTGTGTCCGGCTGGACCACCTCGAAGCGCGAGGCCTCCTGGTTCAGGGCCGTGGCCGCCAGCTGGACGAAAGCCGGAGCATTGCCCTGGCCCATGTCCGGCACGGAGTTGAATATTTTGAAGTTTCCTTCCCGCGTGAGCTCAAGCTTTGCCGCAGCCGCGTCCGGCAGGCCGCGCCCGTAGCCCATGGCGTTCAGCGACGCGGCGATGCCCACGCCCCGGCGCTTGAACGGCGGCGCTTTCGCTTTCCAGTTACTCCTGTCCGCCCATACGGGGTGGGCCATCATCGCCTCCAGGCATTCCACCGCGCCCGAGGGGGACTGCATGGCCACGCCCGCGCAGTTGAGCTCGCCGGTGCGCAGGGCGTTCTTCAGGCGCAGCTCTGCGGGGTCCAGGCCGAGCCGCGCGGCCAGGGCGTCCATGCTCCGCTCGATGGCGAAGCTGGCCTGCACCACGCCGAACCCCCGGAAGGCCCCGCCCACGGGGTTGTTGGTGTAGACGCAGAAACCTTCCATGCGGGTGTGCGGGATGCGGTACGGCCCGCCTGCGTGCTCAAGGCCGAGCGCCATGATCTCCACGGCAAGGTGGGCGTAGGGGCCGGAGTCAAAATACATGGAGCAGTCCAGGGCCTGCAATTCGCCCCGGCGGGAGGCCCCGAGCCGCACCCGCATGCGCGCCGCGTGACGCTTGTACCCGGCCAGGAAGGTCTCCTCGCGGCTCCAGCACATCTTCACCCACTGCCCGTCGCTTTTCAGCGCAGCCAAGGCCAGCAGGCACTGCACCGTGGCCCCGTCCTTGCCGCCGAACGCGCCGCCCAGGTAGGGGGCACGCACCCGGATGCTCATGGGGTTCAGGTCCAGGGCGTGGGCGATCTCGAAGCGGTCGCGAAACGGGGCCTGCGTGGACGCCACCATCTCCAGGCCGCCTTTGGCGGTCATCCTGGCCGCGCCGCTCGGCGGTTCCAGGAAGACATGCTCCTGCATGGGGGTCTCGAACTCGCCCTCCACCACCACGTCGCATGAGTTCATGGCCTTGCGGGCGTCGCCCTTGTGAACAAGCCCACGGGCCAACAGGTTGCCCCCTTCCCGGCCTGCGTGGACCAGGGGCGCGTCCGGGGCCAGGGCCAGCTCCGGGTCGAACACGCCGGGCAGCGGCTCGAGATCAACACGAATGAGCGCCAATGCCTCGGCCAGGGCTTCGCGGCTCTCGGCCACCGCCAGGGCCACCGCGTCGCCCGCGTGGCGCACCGTGTCCGTGGCCAGCACGGGCTGGTCCTTGTGGACGATGCCCTGCAGGTTGGAGCCGGGCACGTCCGCCCCGGTGAGCACCGCCGTCACGCCGTCCACGGCGCGGGCCTCTTCGGTGTGCACGGCCTTGATCCTGGCGTGGGGCACGCCCGCGCGTCTGGCCCCGGCCCAGAGGCATCCGGGCGGGCTGAAGTCCGTGCTGAAGCGTTCGGCTCCCACGGCCTTGGACAAGGCGTCTCGGTGCTGGAACGGGTCGCCGGGGGGTGTCGTGGAAATCACGCTAGGCTCCGCGCGCGGTCCCAGTCCGCACGGATGAAGGCCAGGAGCGCCTTCGACCTGTCCGAGAACAGGTTGATGGCGTCAAATTCCGGCTCCACGTAGATCTTCTGCATAAGGATTCCGTCCGGGCCGAACCAGAGCGGGACAAGCCCGCCCAGGATGAACCCCCGCGCGCGCAGGGCCTCCACCGCGAAGGCCGCGCCTGGCCCGCCCGCGTTCACGAACACCTGGACCACGGCCATGTTGCGGCGTTTCGCGTCCTGGTCGAGGGTGCGGACAACATCGGTGAAATCGCTCCCCACGGTCGTCACCTGCACCCGCTCCACCGAGGCGAAATCGAACGTGCGGGAGTCGAACGAACTCTCAGTTGCAAGAGGCGCGTCCATGGCGCTGAAGCTGATCTCCCTATCCAGGGAGAAGCCGCGAAGGATGAGTTCCAACTCCTTACGGTAGCACTCCGGCAGATGAAGCGGCATGTGATGGTCGCGGTCCACCCGCGCTCCCAGAAGGCAGCTGACCCGTTGGGAACCGGCCCCTTCCTTCTCGTAGGCCCCGGCAGGCATCAGGGACACCTCCAGACCGCACTCCGCGTACCCCTGCTTGTCCACGAGCTTCTGGGTGACCAGATGCGTGCACACGGCCTCTCCGAAGAAACCCTGGGCCTGGGTCATGGTGCGCGACAGCCTGTCCATTTCCTTGAGGATCTTGGCGACCATGAGCGAGTTGCGGTATTCGGGCGCGATGAGCAGCTGCCCGAACTCGAAGAGGGCCTTGTTGGGCGGGGAGCTCTGGTAATAGGCCCCCTGGCCGGCCACGGCTCCGGATTCCAGGCGGGCCACCACCGTGAGAAGCGCGCCTTCGGCGTTGAGCCGCTCGATGCTCTCCGGGATGTAGTAGTCTTCCACGGGGTAGCGGTCGCCGTACACGGAGTAGAAGAGCTGGGCTATGCCCTGTCCGTCTCCGGACCTGAGCGGACCGATTGCATACTTGCGGTCGGGTTCGATCTCCCGCCAGTTGCGCCTGATGCGCTCGATGCGTTCGCTGTGGCTCTCCTGCGTCGTCACGTTCATGAAGACTCCTTCAGCTTTCCTGCGGCACGAACCGCCACCCCATGCGTTCAGCCCCGTTCAGGCAGCCTGGAACACAGGCATCCATTGATCGAAGAGGCGAAGTGACATGAAGTTGATCATTTTGTGTATTTTAGGAGAGTTATCCAGGGGCGTCAAACGCGATGAGGCCGCAAGCCTCTGCGGCGCGAGATGTGAAGTATGACTGGAGCAGGGCAGGAGGGCATTGCGCTGGCGCGGCTCTGGCCGGTGTAAGCCCGGAAGCCGCAAACGGGTTTGTCCTCCCTCTTCGCCCTCAGCCTGCCCGACGATCTTTCAGGGAACTCCTCTTGGGGGCTGGCTCGCGCTGGAAATGGCCCTTGACCGATGCAAATTTCTGGAACTATTTGTTTTCCATGGTTCGCACCGCAGGCCTGCAGCACCGAAGCCGTGCACATGCGATCAGTATCGCCTCTCTTCGTCTCGTTCTGGCCTTATGCCTGACACTCCTATGCCTGGGATGCGAAGCGAAAACCGGAGCGCCCCCGACGGCGAGAGGCGGCGTGCTCGACCTGAGCGCTTCGGACCTTGAACGCAACCCCGTGGTGGCGCTTGATGGCCAATGGGAATTTGCCTGGAGCCGGTTCGTCGGTCAGCAGGAATCCGTCGGGATTGGTGCGTCCTCGCCGGAAAGCCTGATCACGTTGCCCTCGGCATGGTCGGGGCTTGCGGCAAACGGGCTGGAAGCCGCCGCGACTGGTTTCGCCACCTATCGCCTGCTCGTGCTGCCCTGGCCGGGAGAACACCGGCTGGCGCTGCGTGTTTTCAAGGTGAACTCCGCCTATCGCCTCTATGTGAATGGCCGCCTTCTGGGTGGGAGCGGAATCGCCGGGACGCGCCCTGAGGAGGAAACCCCGGATTTTTCGGTAAAGCTCTTTGAATTTCCTTCGGATGGTCGCCCCATCGAGATCATGCTGCACGTGTCGAACTTTTCCTACAGCGATGGCGGCATAACCTCCCCGCTCCTTTTCGGGCAGGCCAGCGCGCTTCAGGCTTTGCAGGCGCGCAAATGGGGCGTGGCCCTGTTCTTTGCCGGGGCTTTGCTGGTGATGGGCGTGTACCACATTGCCCTTTACTGTTTTCGTCCCCAAAGCAGTTCCCCGTTGCATCTCGGCCTGTACTGCCTGCTGTGGCTGGGCAACCAGCTCTTCTCCAGCTCCAGTGACTGGGTCTCCGGACTTTTCTGGGGCGCTAGCGGAAGCGTTGTTTTGGAGAAGATAGCCTTCATCTGCCTGATGCTGACTGTACCAATCGGATATCAATTCTTCCGCTCTCTTTACCCCTTCGAGTTCCCCAAAAACATACGGCACTATTGCTCATTCATGGCAGTGCTGTTTGTTGTGCTGACAGTGTTTAGCCCGATGCTGCTCCTGACGGAACTTTTGCCGGTCTACTACATTTCGGCGTCGATAATGATATGTTACTGCGTCTACAAACTCATCCTGGCGTGCGCGCGCCAACGGGACAACGCCCGCCTTTTGCTGGCAGGGTTCGTGATCCTGGGGCTGGCAGGCATAAACGACATGCTGGACGAGACCGGCTACATCCAGACAGGCTCCCAAATACAGGTCGGACTCTTCTTCTTTCTTCTTTTTCAGGCGCTTGCCTTGTCACGAAGGTTCTCCCTGGCATTTTCGACGGTGGAAACACTCTCCACGCAACTGGAAGGCAAGAACATCGCCCTGGAGCGGGAGGTGGCTGAACGAGCCCGCCTCCAGCACGAAGTGGTGAGCATAAGCGACGACGAACGCCGCCGCCTGAGCCACAACCTCCACGACGGCCTGTGCCAGCAGTTGACCGGCGCGCGCCTTCGCTGCTCCGTGCTGGAGCATCGCATCCCCTCGGAGGACACCATCGCCCGGGAGGTGCGCCAGCTCTCCAGTCTGATCGATGACACGGTGGGGCACGCCTACGACTTGTCGCGAGGGCTCTGGCCCGTTGAGCACAGGGCCGGGAGCGGGGCCTCGTCCCTGGAGGAGCTGGCGCTGCGCTTCAGCGAGTCCAGCGGAATTCCCATCACGTTCAGGCAAGATCTGCCGTGCGCTCAATGCAAAAACGAGCACATGACCCAGCTCTACCGCATCGCGCAGGAGGGCATCGCCAACGCCATCAAGCACGCCGCGCCAAGCCGCGTGGACGTGTTCCTGGAGTGCCTGGACCTGCGGGGCGTCCGGCTGACCATCCGCGACGACGGCTGCGGCATCGCGCCCGGAAACAAGCCCCGTGGCGGCCTTGGGCTCAAGATCATGGCCCACCGCGCCGGAGTGGTCGGCGGGGATCTGCGCATAGACGACGCCGGAGACGGGGGAACCATCGTGACCTGCACCGTGGCCTGCACCGCCGCTGAGAAGTCCGAATCAACACAGGAGAGCGCCGGATGACCGAACGCAACGCAGCCCGCGTCATGCTGGTGGACGACCATCCGGCGGTACGCCAGGGTCTGGCTCTGCTGCTGGGCCAGCACGGGCACACGGTATGCGCCGAGGCCGGAAGCCGGTCCGAGGCTCTTGCCGTGATGAAGGGCTCCGGAGCGGACATCGCGATCATAGACCTCAGCCTGGGCGAAGACAGCGGCCTGGAGCTTCTCCATGCGTTCAAGGCGCGCAATATCCCGGGGCTCGTCTATTCCATGTATGAGGACCCGGAGACCATCGCCCTGGCCTTCGATTCCGGCGCAGGCGGCTACATCACCAAGCGCGAGATGGCGGAGGTGCTGCTGCACGGGGTGCTGGAGGTCCGGGCCGGAAGGCGTTTCATCAGCCCCAGGGCGGCCCAGAGCCTGGCCATGCGCGCCGTCAAGGGCAACGGAGCGCGCGAAGCGGAGCTCAGCGAGAGGGAGCGCCAGATACTGCGCATGCTCGGCCAGGGGGACTCTGCGGCGGACATCGCGCGCGAGTTCATCATCAGCACCCGCACCGTGGAAACGTATTACAGCCGCCTCATGGAGAAGCTGGGGCTGGTCGGCATGAAGGAATTGCGCAAATTCGCCATCAGCACCCGCCGTTGAGCCTCGTTCGTCAGCCCTGAATCCAGAATCCCGCCCTGTCGCCTTCCCCTCGCCTTGCGTCCTGCCTGGAGCATGTCCGGGAAATCCCCCACACAAAATCCGGGGAAAAGCCTACAGACGATTAAACGCCCGCATATTTAGAAAGCCCCTGACGGATTTTCTTGCAGGCGAATAGACGCATGCCTGCCGGCACGTGGTCCGTTTGTATTGCCTGCCGCATAGTTCGTGACGCAATCAATGTGCGCCGCGACAGCTTCGTCTGAAAGGAATCAGTGTGTGGAACATCCATTTCTCACGCCATCAACCAGGAGTTAAGAATGCGTTGCGTACGGCTCTCTTCTTGTGTGCGGACACTTGTCCTGCTGTTGTCCATGTTTTCGTTGTTTGCGCTTGCCGAGGGCGGCACGGCTGTCGCCGCGACCAAGATTCCCGTTGACCTTGAAGTGGACGCCACCGGGGCGGAAGCCGAAAACTTCGGCCATCGGATCGAAAAATATCTGCGCGGGTCCAATTTCTACATGCTGGACAAAAAACGGGTTCCGCGCATCGGCGTTTCAGTCAACGCCGCCAGCAAGGACGGCCAGCAGGTCGTGACCTATGCCATCGTGCTGACCGTAACCAGCAACAAGTGCCCGCTGGCCTTTGTGGGGACCATCTTCGGCGACACCGCCAACGAGCCTCAGGGCGACCTGGAAAACAAGCTGGAGAAGGCGATCATGGCTGTCGCCAAGGAATTCAATCTCTAGCGCGGTGTTCTCACGACAAACCTGGCAGTTGATTGCACCAGGAGAGGCCATTGTCGTTTTGGAAGTCGTCCCAAGGGCGTTCAAAAGCGCACGGCATCGTGCACGAGCGCAAACGACGTCCGGCATCTGCGCGAGCTTTAGAAACATCGAGTTGCTCCATGAGTGTGTCTTTGCCGTGTAACTGGAATCTCAACTCAAACACGAATGAAGGGATCCGTTATGTTCATCAAATCCGTTGCGGTCGCGTTGTTTCTTGTTTTCGCGTCATCGCCAGCCTTTGCCTATTCCGACGAGATTGAATGGCTGCGCAACCAGAGCTTCAACTCGTGCAAGAAGTTCTACGTCTGGCGTCTGATCGAGAACTATTTCAAAAATCCACGCTGGGAGTCCGGCTGGTCCGACCAGGGAGACTATATCGTCAACGTGCACGGCAAAATGCAGTACGACGGCCAAAATGTGAACGCACTGCTGCAGTTCACCATCGACCCCAAGCGCGGCAAGTTCGACCTGAGCGGGCTGGCTTTCAACGGCAAGCCGCAGTCCAAGGACATGCGGGTGGCGCTCATCGAGACCATGTGCGAGGATCTTCAGTAACTGTAAAGCCTCGCTCGTAAGGAGTACAGAATGAACAGGAATCGTCGCTCTTTCCGCTCCGTGCCAGCCCTTGCGTTGGCGGCCATGTTGGGACTGTGCATCGCAACCGGGGCCTTTGCCGAAGACAAGCCGCCCATTTCCTTTGCGCCCGGCGCCAACAGCGCCACGCTCAAGGGCGACGTCCAGGGCATGGACCGCGACATCTACCCCATAACGGCCAAGGCCGGACAGACCATGCGCGTGAAGGTGTCCAACAAGCTGAAACTGGTCCTGTTTCATATCCAGTTGCCCGGCAAGGAAGTCGCCTATCTGCCCAAGGCTGGCGAGGAGGACGACGCCACGCAATGGGAGGGAACCCTGCCTGTCGGCGGCACCTACAAAATCAT
This sequence comes from Fundidesulfovibrio putealis DSM 16056, assembly GCF_000429325.1. NCBI lineage: Bacteria > Pseudomonadati > Thermodesulfobacteriota > Desulfovibrionia > Desulfovibrionales > Desulfovibrionaceae > Fundidesulfovibrio > Fundidesulfovibrio putealis. The sequence continues at coordinate 284,337 of NZ_KE386886.1, read as the reverse complement.
CGTGGGGGCCATGCGCGGCAAAGACACGCGCTACACCCTGGATGTGCAGATCACGAACTGAACGCTCAACGCCAGATGAACGGGGGGGGGCGATCCGCCCCCTGCCTGAAAGGATACCCCACATGTACGGACGCATGAAGGCCGCCATGACGCTGTTTCTGTTTCTGGTCACGGCCTTGCCTTTGTCGGCAGGTGCGCAAGGCCCCAGCAAGGCGGAGTGCGCCAGTGTCGGCCTCAAGAGCTGCAAGCCGCTCGACGACTTTGCCTTCAGCCTTCGCAGCGCCGTGAAGGCCGATGACAGGGACGCCGTTGCCGCCATGGTCGCATACCCCATTGAGATCCAGGTCAAGGATGGACTTGAAATCAAGGACAAGGCGGCATTTGTACGGAACTACGATCTGGTTCTGACCAGGTCCGTGCGGGACGCCATCGCCCAGGAGCCGTTCGTTCATCCCAGAAAGATAATCCAGTTTGTTGGAGACCAGGCGCAGATCTGGCTTGGCGTGGAGAAGGGGCGGCTTCGGATCGACACCATCATCATCGAGTGATTCGGGCGAAGGCCGCAAGTCCCTGGGGGAGCCACCAATGTTCATTGTCCGTATACTCGCCGTTCTTACGCTGCTTTGTGCCTGCTGTGCGCAGGCAGCGGAACCGGAATCATTCCCCGTCGTCTTGCGGGGCAAAACCCTGACGGTCAGCGCCGAATCGGACAGGGCGACACTCGCGGCGCAACTGAGCGGGGCGCTGGCGGGTGAAGAACCTTCCGTGCTCACGGTTGAGCGCACCCAGTACGATTTCATTGCCGTGCAGGGCGAAGGCCCGGTCACGTTGCTGGTGGATTTCGACAGCAAGGGCAGATGGATCGAGATCGTGATCGAATCCAGCCTGAAGCAGCAGAATCCGGTGGCCCAGGAACTTGTGTCGTGGATTGCCGCGAATGCAGGCCAGGGCCGCAAATCCGGCAAGGTGACGTCCTGGACGCATGGCGGGTTGGCATTCCGCTTCCGTGAAGTGAAAAATGCTGGGGAGGATTCAGTCTACGGGATCACGGTTTCACGCAAATAAGCGCATGGAAAGGGCCTGTTGCGCAATGTGTAAGATCTCCAGCAGAGGCAACACCTGTCTATACAGCGCATATGGAAAACGGATTTCTGCCCAGATTCCCAGCCAGTCCCCTCTGACTTGAACTGATACACAGGGACATGTGCAGGTTCACGACGAGATCCACGCGGATACACCTCTGATTGGGACTGATCCTAAGGTTATATGCAGGAGCATCTCATGAGAAGCATCATATTATGGGCGGCAACATGCACCGTGTTTGTTGTGCTGGCCGTTGCATGTTTCGGTGCGAGCGTCTCTGCAGACGAAAAAAAGCAACTCGACGATTTCTTTACGCCCCTGGCTGAAGCAAACACCCAGAGCTTCAAGCAACAATCCCTGACAGACAGCATGTTGCAGGACTTTGCGCAGCTGTTCCTCGTATGCCATGAGGCAAAATCCCTGCGAAATAAGAACAGGGTGACGGTGTTGATCCCAGCTGCACGGGTTGATGATGTCACAGAGAAGTATTTTGGCAGGAAAGTAAGCAGGCACGCCTCAGCTGAGTATGAAGTGTCCTCGTGTTCAAACGACGTGGAGTTGTTCTCCCAGGTGGACGAACTCATCGCGCTTGCCAATGATCGTTTCGAGGCGCGTGGAACCAGCTACTACGTCAGCGGCGGCACCAAGCTTGACCGCCACGCCAGGCCGGACACCTGGAAGAAGAAGGGGATTCAGGTGGGGACCTACGCGACGTTCACGGCCGTTCTGAAACCAGCCGCCGAAAAGGGGCAGTACGTCATCGTGGAGTATACGCTCTCGCCGCGATGATCCCCGCCAAGCGTGCCGAGATGGACTGGGCCGGGTGCGGCTGCCGCCCACGTTGCCAAGCACGAAGAGGTCCCCGCAGCGCGCCAGGGCGGTCAGGGTTGTGCCCATCCCCACGGGGCCGGGACCCTGCAGGGCAAGGCGGCGGATGCAGGCGTTGGCTTCCTCGAAGGCCCGCCCCATCTCGTCTTCCATGAATTTCGCCTGGGCCAGGGGGCGGGTCAGGAGATGGTCCGGGCAGATCCCGGCGGAGGCCGCGCGGAGCTTCACGGCCACGGTATCCACGGCCATCCTGCTGGCAATTCCCCCGGCCTCCAGTCCGCCCATGCCGTCGGCCACGACAAACAGTCCAAGGCTGGAATCCGCCAGGAAGGCGTCCTCGTTGTTTTCACGGACACACCCCGTGTCCGTGAGTCCTGCGGACTCGATCCTCATCGGGCGTTCTCCATGACCGGGGGAACCTCGCACATCCCTCCAGCGGGTCGAAGATGTTGACCACAGCTGCGCTGCTGAGGCTGGCGCTCTTCGGGCGCACTCGGGCCACGGGCGTCACATGGCCTTTTGGGAATGACCTATAGGGATGCCCTGACATTTTCCTGACATCGGCTTGGCAAGCGATGGCAAATGCGGTGCGAACGGAGCAGCCGTGTTGATCGGGAGCGGGTCCGGCGGGAGAGGAGTGCGTGGCGGGAAGTGCGGGTCGATTCCTGGCTCCAGGCGGCGAGATGCACTTTTCAGCCGTCCGGGCTCCTGTGGAGCCTGGGTGGCCGGGCTGGAAATGTTTCTTGATAAGGGCGGGAGGCCCCGCCATAAGCGAAACGCCGGGCGTGGACGGTCCTCCGGGAAGAATTATATTTGAAATTTGCCTTTACAATGTTTGGAACGTGCACATATATTAACTTGTTCGAGTCACTCAACGAGCATGAAATTTTTGGATCTTGGGCTTTTCTGATGTGCAGCTCCAATCGATGCGAAAAAAACATTGCCAAAAAAGGGAGCAATAGCCCATGTCTAAGAAACTTTATGTCGGCAATCTTTCGTTCAATTCCACCGAAGACGACATCCGTACCCAGTTCGCCACCTTTGGCGAGGTCATCAGCGTAAGCCTGATCACCGACAGGGAGACCGGCCGTCTTCGCGGCTTCGGTTTCGTCGAGATGGACGATGAAGGCGCCAGGGCCGCTATCCAGGGCATGGACGGCAAGGATTTCGGTGGCCGCAATCTGAAGGTCAACGAAGCCGAAGAGAAGTCCCGCTCCGGCGGCGGTGGCGGTCGCGGCGGGGATCGCCGCTGGTAGGCCCATAAGCCTCACAAGCGCATTCCGATAGAATCGAAGGGTCAGGACCACGTCCTGGCCCTTTTTCGTTCTCGAAGTGTTGCTTGGCCTCGTCGGACAGGCTCCCGAATGCTGGAGATGCCCGGCTGCCATGGCGCGCATCTGCCTCAGGCAACTTTGCCGTCGGAGGGAGTGTCACACCGGGCTGGCTGAGTCCGGAAGACGATGGAACAAGCCAGGCAGGCGTCTGCCACAGGGGCAGCGCCCAGGCTGCCGGGCCTGCGCGCTCACAACCCGGCGGTCCTCAGTAATCGAACTTCCAGTTGAGCCCCACTCCGGTCTTGGCGTCCAGGCCGATCTTGCTTTCGATGGTGATGTTCTTGGTCACGTCCACCTCCACGGACACGGCTCCGCTCGTACCCGCCAGACCCTGGCTGGCTTCCACGTAGACTCCGTCGGCCACGTACTTGCCCGCCGCCACCGTGCTCTGGCCGATGTTCTGGCCCGTGGATTTCACGCCGAGATAATCAAGCCCGGCCAGCTTTCGCGTCGCGCCCAGAAAGTCGAGCGACCCGCCCGCACCGCTCAGGGTGGCCACCGCCTGGGCCAGTTGCAGCGCCTGGGGCGGGGTCAGCGAGGACACGCTCTGGCCAAAAAGCACCCTGGCCAGGATTTCGTCGCGCGGCACGGCCGGGTCGGAGGTGAAGTCGATGGACGGGCGGGCGGCGCTGCCGGACACCAGGATGCTGGCAGTGATGTCTCCGGCCTCGGCTTTTGCCTCAATGTCCAGCACGGGCATGGGCGGAGTGCTGCCATAGAAGGTCACTTCGCCGCGCGCGAGGTTGAAGTTCTTGCCGAAGAAGTCGAGCTGTCCCTTCACGATGCGGATCGCCCCGCCGATCTCCGGCTGGGCCGCCGTGCCCTTCACGCGCAGGTTCCCGGCCCACATGGAGTCAAGCCCCATGCCCCGGACGAAGATCCGGCCCGGAAAGTCAACGGCCACGTCCAGGTCCACGGGGTAGGCCGCTGCCGGCGGGGCGGGCTTTGCGGGCGTGGAGCCGCGCGGACCGACCATGGTTACCTGGATGGGCGTGGCGTCCGGCGGAACGCGGTTGGGGATGGCCACCTCCACCGGGCCGACGTTCACGCCGCCCTTGACCTTCGCGCCGCCAGCCCCGCCCGAGACGTCCACCTTGGCCGAGAGCATGGCCGTAACCATGTCCATGCGCACCGGAGTGAGCTTGTCCACCACCAGGGCGCCCTCGAAGGGGAATCCGGCCTCGGGCGAGAGATCGGCCTTGCCGGAAACGGTGAGGCTCCCCTGGCCCGCGTCCCTGGCCGAGAACGTCTTGAGGGTGGCGCGCGTGCCGGACGCCTCAAGGTCCAGAGTGATGTCCCGCAGGCGGGTTCCGGTGGCGACGTAGTCCGCCTGCCCGCCACTCAGCGTGGCGCGCCCCGAGACCAACGGAGCCGACAGCTTTCCCGAAACGGTGAAGTCGGCCTTGAGCGTGCCCTTGAGGCTCAGGGCCTCGTCGCCGGTCATGGCCGCCACCTGGGCCAGATCCACGTCGCCCGTGAGCGCGGCTTCCAGCGCGGCGTCGCGGGGCAGGGCGAAGGCGAAGGGGGACAGGCTGAGCCGTGCGGGCAGGGCGGCCTTGAGGTCAAATGCCGCACCGGTGCCAGCTGAAGCCCGTGCGGACACCGTGAGCCGCCCCCCGGCGAGGAGCACTTCGGCGGTGAGGTTCGCGGGCGCTATGTTCTGGCCCTGCGCCGCCCTGACAGCCACCTGATCAAGCTTCACTTCAGCCGTAACTCTGGGGGCGGTGGGCGTTCCCGATACCCTGAGCGCGAGCGTGGCCGTTCCGGACAGGGCGGGCAGCCCGGCTTTCTCAAGCATCCCCAGCGGAAGCGCGGCCACGTCCGCCGAGAATTCGGCCTTGCCCGGCCTCAGCGCGCCGGAAGCCGTGATGGATGTCCCGTCCAGGGAGAGATTCAGCCCCTCCAGGCTCATGACGCCCGGCGCGAAGGCGGCGGTGGCCGGGCGGGTCAGAATGAGCTTCATCTCTCTGGCCGTGGCGTCGAGCTTGTCCAGGCGGAGCGTGCCGCCGCCCGGCGCGGGAGCGAACGAGCCGCCCGTGGCCAGCTCGAAGCTTTCGGGGCGCGTGCCCTTGAGCGCCACGCTGAACTCGATGGCCTTGCCGCCCGCGTTGGCCTTGAGCTGGACGGACTCCAGCGCGGCGCTGCCTGCCGTCACCTGGGCCAGCGCGACCGTGAGAGCTCCCTGCGGGGAGCGCAGGACATCGGTGAAGGAGCCGGAAACATCCGCCTTCTTCACGCCCGCACCTTCCGCCGAAAGCCCCGAGGCCTCCACGCGCGCGGTCACGTCCTGGCGCGGCCCGGAGGAGGCCAGGGAGACCTCGGCCTGCATCCGTCCAGCCATTTTCGTGCTCAGGAACGCGCCCAGGGGGGCAAGATCCACGGAGGCCTTCACGCGGCCTGTGGCTGTCATGTGGTCCAGCGCGGCGTCCAGGTCGCCCGACAGGGCAAGGCCCGGTCCGGTCCCCTGAAGGCCCGTCAGCACGAGCTTCTGTCCGGCCTGGGCAAAGGCCGTGGACACAGACAGACTGCCCTTTCCCTTTTCCGCCCGGACCTCGAGCCTTCCGGCAACGCCGCCTTTTTCCGGCGTCGCGGCAAGGCGCAACCCGGCCCGGTCCAGACGGGTCTGGTCCAGGGTCAGGGTTTTTCCTTCCACGTCGAGCGTCAGGCGCGGGGCGTCCACGATCCCCTCGGCCCTGGCCCGCAGCGTGACCGACCCGGCCAGCTTCATTCCGGCAAACGGGGCAAGCGCCGACAGGTCCGGGGCGTCCACCTCGGCGCGCGCGTCCGTGCTGCGCGCTGCAATGTCGTAGGAGCCGGACGCATCCACCCGAAGCGCTTTCGACGTGAGGCGAAGCCCCTTGAGCGTGGCGAGCTTTCCGCCCGAGAGGCTGGCGTCCAGGCGCAGGCTCACCTCGCGCCCCAGGGCCGTGGCGAGCTTGGGTCCGAGGTCTCCCGTGGCGCTGGCGCCGGAAGCGAGCTCCGTAAGCCCCGCGTCCAGGGTCACGCTGAAATCCTGCGCGCGGACATCACCTGTGAGCTTCGCGGCGATGTCCGCCTTGCCGCCGAGTTCCACGCCAAGCGGCGACAGGGCGGAAGCCAGATCAGGCGAGGAGAGCCTGAGGGCGGCGGTCAGCGGCCCGGCGGGGTCGATGTCCGCGTCCAGGCCGCCGTGCACGGCCAGCGGCCCGGTCTTCACGCCGAGTGAGCCGGGGTCGGCCACGCTCAGTTCGAAGGTCAGGCGCGGGGCGAGCCCCATGGGGCCGCTGTCGCCGCGCACCAATGCCTTGAATGCCTTGGTGGACACGGACAAGTCCTGCGCCAGGACCCGCCACTGCGGCTCCGGCAGCCCGGCGCTGGTCATAAGGCCCGCGAAGGCAAGCTCCACCCGCGAGCCGAGCGCGTCGCGCAATTGGGGCGAGACAGGCAGGAAGAACGGATTGACGCTCAAGGACAGGCCGACCTTGGCGTCATTGGCCGAGGTGCGGCCAAGTTCTGCGGTGAGCGTGCCTGAGAGCATCTCGTCCTGGCCTGCGCCCATGGCGAATTTGGCCTGCCAGCCGGACAGCGGGCCGTCGCCGTCCAGGGTGAGCGACAGGGGGAGGTCCGGCGACAGTCCGGCCATGGCTGCGGCCAAGCCGCCAGCTCCTTCGGTCAGGGCCAGCTTGAGCCGGGCGGTGCGCGCACCAGGGTCGATGCGGGCTTCGAGCGAGACGTCCGTCAGCACGGGCGCGGCGTCCGCGTCAGGAGCCTTCGCGCCTTCATGCGCCGTGACGGAAATCCGGGCGTCCACGGCTCCGGCCAGGGCCAGCGCATGCACGGAAGCCCGGCCAGCCATGGCGCGTCCGGCCACCGGGGCGTCCAGGATCAGGCTGGCAATGTCCGCCTGGACTTCGGCTTCCACCGGGATCGGCCCAAGCGAATCCAGGAAGGCCAGCGGACGCGAGGCAGGCGGCGGCGGGCCTTGATCCGGCGGCAGCAGCGGGGCGCGGCGCAGGGCCGCCTCGTCCACGGCGAGCCTTACGGAGGCGAGGCCCCGGCCAAACGGCCAGGGGGAAATCGACAGGGAGGTGTTCGTTGCGGCCAGCCACTCGCCGTCCTTGTCCGAGATGCGCAGCGAGGCGATACGCACGGTGAAGGGCAGCATCCCCTCGGGAGTGGACAGCTCGACCTTCCAGCCCAGTTCGCGCGCAAAGGAGTCCACGATGGCGTCGACCAGCAGGCCCTTGGTCCACGGGGTCTGCACGACCAGGTACGCCGCCAGAACGATGACCAGACAAACGGCTGACAGCCAGGCCGCCCACTTGCCCGCCCGTAGGAGCGCCGTGCGTGAGAGCTTGATTCCCATGGTTCCCCGCTATGCTAGCGTGGTGTTGTTGAAAAACATGTACATGTTTTTCAACAACAAATTAAATGGTTCTCTTGGTTCAGGTTCATACTCTGTATGAACGTATTCTGAGAACGCCATCCTAGAAAGCCTGGCCCAGGCTGATATAGAGCTGAAACACGTCGTCCACGGTCTTGCGGCGGTTAAGCGGCGTGGCCACGTCCACCCGGAACGGCCCGATGGGCGTGTACACCCGGAGCCCGGTCCCGGCCCCCAGCAACAGCCCGTCTCCCGGCACGGGATACTCGGCTTCGAAGGCGTTGCCGCCGTCCAGGAAGAACACCAGCCCGAACATCTCCGTGAGCCTGATGCGCAGCTCCGTGCTGAAATCGAACAGGGAGCGCCCGCCCAGCGGTTTGTCGCCGCGAAGCGGCCCGGCGCTCTGGTAGGCGTAGCCCCGGATGGACCCGCTGCCGCCTGCGTAGAAGCGCACGTCCGGCGGCACCAGGCGCGAGGCCGAGACGCCGGAGATGGACCCCAGCGAGGCCCGCGTGGCCAGGATGAGCGACGGTTTTTCCAGCACCTGCAGGTAGTGGGACCCGGAAACCACCGCCTTCAGGAAGTTGAGGTCGGTTCCCTGCGTGTCCAGCCAGGGAGTGGCGCTCAGGGCGAACATCCAGCCCTTGGAGGGGTTCAGCGGGTCGTCTCGCGTGTCGGCCGAGAGGCCAAGCGGGATAGAGGCCAGGTTGTAGCGGGTGTTGCTCGTATTGGGGTTGGCGGCGTCGTCGAAGACCAGGCTGGCCCTGTAGCCCACGCCTGCCTGGGCCGAGACGTGTTCGCCCAGCTTGCGCGAAATCTTGATCTCTCCGGTGACGTTCTGGCCGTGATAGGCGTCGGTGTTTTCGTCGGCAGCCCTGAAACCGGCCAGCAGGCGTTGCTTCTGGTCCAGGAAGAACGGGTTCTCGAAGTTGGCCTCGAGCACCGAACTGACCTGCGAAACCGCCGCATGGAGCTTCAGGCGCTCCCCGTTGCCAAACAAATTGCGGTGCTCCCAGTTTATCTGCGCTCCGGGGCCGTCGTCCGTGTTGTAGGTGACGCCTCCCTTGAAGGTGCGCGGCTTGCGCTCGGTGACCTGGGCGTCCACCTCGACGCGGCCCGGCTCCCCCGCGAGCTTTTTGGGGGCGGCGGAAGCCTTGGCGAAGAGCCCCAGGTCGGCCAGCCGCCTCTGATACAGCTCGACCTTCTCCTGGGAGTACTCGTCGCCCTCCTTCCAGGGGGCCAGCGGGGTGAGCAGGCTTTCGTTGACGTCTTTGAGCCCTGTGACCCTGGTGGGGCCGAACACGGAGTACGGGCCTGGGGCGATAATATAGGTGACGTGCAGGGTGTGGGCCTGGGGGTCGGCCACGGCCTTGCGGCGTTCCAGGGCGGCAAACGGATACCCCCGGTTCTTGAAATAGGAGACGAGCTTGTCCTCGGCGTTCACGATCTCCTTGGAGACCGCCGGGGCGTCCAGGGTGAGGCCCAGTACGGAGGCCTCCGGGATGGCGAACCGGACGGGGTCGCTGCCCTCGGCCAGTTCCACGTCCACCCATTTCAGGAGGAACGCGCCGCCCGGCTCCAGCGTGAAGCGGACCTGGATGGGCGTCGCCTTTTCATCGATGGCGAAGCTCACACGGGCCGCGAAGTAGCCCCGCGAGGCCATGGCGTCCTTCAGCTTCTTCAGGTCGCCGCGGGCGCGCCCGCGCAGCAGGAACATGTTGGCGGGCGGCTTGTTCGCCATGGTTGCCGTGTCGGATACGGAACGCAAAAGGTCCATGAGGGGTTTGTCGTTCAGGCCGGAGAAGGAGACCTGATAGCGCAGCGGCTGCCCGTTGGCAGGGGCAGCCTGTTCCTGGGCAAGCGGGCGGGCGAGGGGGCAAGCCAGTTCGACGGCGCATACGGCGCAGAAGAGGGCCGCAAGAAGAGCGATGCGTCTCAACAGGACCTCCCGGCAGGCGTTGGCGTTCTTGAGACGAGAAAGATGCGAACGGAGTCCGGGAGATGGAGCGTATGCGCCAGAGCCTTGCCGGGCGTCGTCGGGCACGAGCGTATGGCGTCCATTATGCGTCCTCGCCTTTCGGCTTCGCAGACGTGGAAGCCGGGCCGCCGCCCAGGTAGTGGATCGTCAGCACCGTGATGTCGTCCGCCTGGGGGGCGTTTCCTGCAAAGCGGCACACTGAGTCGACCAGGGCCTCGCTCATCTGCTTCGCGCCCTGGGCCGAAAGTCCGGACACCACGTCCAGGAGCCGCTGGTTGGAGTAGAGTTCGCCGGATTCGTCCACCGCCTCGGTGACGCCGTCGGTGTAGACCACCAGCCGGTCGTCCTTCTCCAGAGTGATCGTCATGTTCCGGTAGACCGCGTCCTCCATGACCCCGAGGAACAGCCCCCTGGGCAGGGGCAGCCAGTCCGCGCGCCCGCCGCGCAGCAGCACCGGCGGGTTGTGGCCGGCGTTGGAGTAGGTCAGCTGGCCCGTGTTGTAGTCCATGATGCCCAGGAACATGGTCACGAAGAGCATGGCCTCGTTGTCCACCAGCAGTTCCCGGCTCACCCGGTCCAGGATGGCTGCGGGCGTGTCCTCAAGCTCGGCGATTCCCTTGACCAGGGTCTTGGTCACGGCCATGAACAGCGCCGCCGGGACGCCCTTGCCGGACACGTCGCCCACCAGGAACAGGAGCCGCCCGTCCTCCAGCAGGAAGAAGTCGAACAGGTCGCCGCCGACCTCCAGGGCCGGGTCCAGGGCCGCGTGCAGCTCGAACTGGCGGATGTCCGGGAAGGGCGGGAAGCGCTTGGGCAAAAAGCTCATCTGGATGGTCCGGGCGATCTTCAGCTCGGACTCCATGCGCTCCTTGGCCTTGGTGGTCTCGGTGAGGTTGGCGATGTACTCGCGAAGCGCCAGGCGCATCTCCTCGAAGGAGCGGCTCAGCTGGCCCACCTCGTCGCCGGATCTGGACTCGGGCAGGGGGATGTCCAGGTTGCCCTTGGCGATCTCCGCCGTGCGCCCGGCCAGATTCTTGAGCGGCCGGGTTATGGAGGTGGACACCAGGATGATCACCAGCAAAAGCAGCACGAAGCCGCCCAGGCCGATGCCCACCACCTGGCGCTTGAGGCGGTCCAGGTCCTCGAAGAGCTCATCCTCGGGGATCACCACCCCCATGGACCAGCCGGCGTTTCGCACCTGGGCGTAGGAGAGCCAGGCGGGTTTTCCCAGCACGAACTCCGGCAGCCGCACGAAGCCGGAGCCGCCCCTGATCATGTCCTGCCCGATGCGCCGAAGCTCCGGGCTGGCGGCCTTCTCCGCCAGGCTGAACACGCTCTCGCGCATGATGTAGGCGTCCTGGGGGTGGGACACGAACACGCCGTTTCGGCTCAGCAGGAAGGCGTACCCGGACTTGAAGATGGAGATGCGCCCCACCAGCTCCCGCAGCCATTCCAGCGATATGTCCGCCGTGACCACGCCCAGCATGCGCCTGCGTCCGTCCTCGTCGCGATGGAACGGGACGCTGTAGGTGCACATGACGGCTCCGCCGCCGCCTTCGTCGAAGTAGGGTTCGCTCCAGAGCGGGCGCTCAAGCTCCGAGGGGATCAGGAACCAGTCGGCAGTGGGGTAGCCGTACTCCTCGCCCAGGTGCATGTATTCGAGCCTGCCTTCGGACTTGTAGGCATAGGGCGCGAAGAGGCGCGTCCCGGCGTAATAGGCATAGGGCGCGTAGGCCACGCAGGCCCCGAACACGGCGCGGTTGAAGAGCACGAAACCCGTGAGGTCCTGTTTGATGGCCAGCGGCGTGGGCGTTCCCTTGCCGTAGGTGAAGGCCAGGAATCCCGGAACCTCCTCCACCGAGGCCAGCGTGGTCTCGATCTTGCGGATGCTGGCCAGGGTCAGGTTGGCGGCGTCCGCACTGGCCTCTTTCATCAGGGTCTGCTTGGAGGAGTAGTGGGAATAGACGAAAGCGGCCAGGAAGATGGCTGCGGTGCAGGTCAGGATCAACAGGGACAGCTTGAAGCCGAGGCCCCGCCCCTGGAACTGGCTATCTGGGCGGGACATGGAACTCCTCGAAGCTCACGGGATTTTGCAGCAGCCCGGCCTTGGCCAGGGTCCGCGATACGGCCTCGAACTCGCCCGCCAGCAGCGGCCCCGGCCCCTGGCGTCCCGCCGTGGGCAGCATGGCCTCGCGCAGGCGCTCCAGCATCCATTTCTGGTGCATGCGGTTGGTGGGCAGCCGCGCCGCCTCCACGTGGCCCATCACGATGTCCAGGGCCTCCTCGGGGTGCTCGAAGGCGTAGCGCCAGCCCTCGAGGCTCGCGTCAGCCACGGCGGAGCACAGTTCCGGATCGGCCTTGAGCGTGGAATCCAGGCAGTAGATGCCGTCTTCCGGGTAGTCGAGCCCGTAGTCGCGCAGGGGGAAAAGCGTCAGGTCCTCCGGGTCCAGCCCGGAGTTCAGCAGCACGTGGTATTCATTGTAATACATGGCGGAGACGACATCCACCCCGCCCCGCAGGAAGAGGTCCACCGTGAAGCCCTGGGGCAGCCGCTGCACCTGCACCCCGGCGTTCTTGAAGAACTCCTCGGCCTGGAGGCTGAATTCCTTGCCCCACAGGCTGACCCGCTTGCCGTTGAAATCTTTGGGCCGGGTTATGTTGCCCGATTTTCGCGCCACCAGCAGGAAGGTGGACCCGCGCATCACCTGGGCCAGATTGACCAGCTCAAGGCCTTTGGAGCGCTCCATGACGGCGGAGGCCAGGAACATGGTCCCGAACAGGGCCTTGCCCTCGGCCAGCAGCTTCGAGGGCGGGCTGGACGGACCGCCGCGCAGGATGTCCATGTCCACGCCGCGCTTCTCGTAGAACCCCTTGGCTTTGGCCACGTAGTACCCGGCGAACTGGGCCTGGGGCTCCCACTGGGGGATGAGCGAGGCCTTTTTCAGGGCCTCGGCCTGTGCCGGGCCGCCGGACCAGACCGCGAGAATGACGGCCAGGGCCGAGATGACGATGCGAATCCTTGAGGGCATGTCGCGAGTCTATCCAAGCGCTGGTGCTTTGGAAAGGCGGGAGTTCCCTGGTTTTGTCCGGCCGGGCGGCGTTCGAACTCTGCTAGACGACGGGCCTCGCGAAATCGACGGACATCATCACGCTCAGAATGAAGATGGTCAGGATGGAAAACAGGTACACCCTCCTGGCCCAGGCGCGGTCGTCGTCCGCCCGGTAGCCGTGCAGGGCCGTGGCCAGCCAGCACAGGCCCAGCACGGTGGACACGGCGAGGTAGGCGTAGCCCGCGTATCCGAAGACCGTCAGCAGCTGCGCCGCCAGGATGAACGCGGCGATGTGCCAGACGATGTGCTTCTTGGTGGCGGCGATGCCTGCTTTGACGGGCATCACGGGGATGCTCACCGCTGCGTAGTCGTTGTAGCGGAAGATGGTGATGGCGTACGAATGCGGTATCTGCCACAGGCTGAAGATGCCCAGGACGATCAAGGCCCCCAGGTCGAAGTCGTTTCTGACGGCGCAATAGGCGGCGAGAGGCGGCGCCGCTCCGGCAAGGCTCCCGATGACCGTGCTGTAGGCGGAATTGCGTTTCAGGTACAGGCTGTACACGCACACATAGACTACGAAGCCCAACAGCGCGATGACAGCGCACAGCGCGTTCGTCCCGGACAACAGTATGGCAGCTCCTGCAAGACCCAGGGCTGCGGCGTAGACGAGGCTCCCGCGAAGCGAGATCGCCCCCGTGGCCAGGGCGCGCCCGCGCGTCCTGGCCATGCCCCTGTCAATGTACCTGTCGATGTAGTTGTTCAGCACGCACCCGGAAGCGACGATGCAGGACATCCCGGCCATGAGGGACAGAAACAGCACGGCTGACACGTGCCCCTGTGCTGCAAGAAAGAATCCTCCAGCCGCAGAGATCAGGTTGGCTGCAACCAGGCGCGGTTTCGTGACAAGGAAATAATTCCTGAGCACATCCTGCGATCTTACATCCTGTAATGCATACTGTGCATGATCCATATCGAACCGCCCACGAAGAGGAAGATGATGAAAAAAGTGAACAGCAGGGACATGAGGTTCCAATACATGGCCGACGATGTGTCCAGGTGCAGGAAATAGTGCAGCTGCACGAAAATCTGCAAGACCGCCGTGGCGAAGATGCAGAAGACCGTGCCCGAGTGGGAAAGCGTCCCGTTCATGACCAGGAAGAATGGGATGGCTGTGAGCACGAGCGAGAGGATGAAGCCCGTCGCGTAGGACTTGATTGAACCGCTGCCCGCTCCAGCGTTGTTCTGGTGTGTCTGGCTCATTTAGAGGACCCCCATCAGGTACACGATGCTGAACAGGCAGATCCAGACGATGTCCAGGAAGTGCCAGAACATGCCCAGGCGCACCAGCCGCGCCTGCACCGGGGCGGTAAGCCCCTTGGTGGCTATCTGCGCCATCATGACCACCATCCAGAGAATGCCGAAGGACACGTGCAGGCCGTGGGTGCCGACCAAGGTGAAGAACGCCGAAAGGAATCCGCTGCGCTGCGGCCCGGCTCCCTGGCTTATCATGTGGCTGAACTCCGCCGCCTCCATGCCGACGAACCCGAGCCCCAAAAGGAGCGCCGCCGCGAGCCCGGCCAGGAGCATGCGCTTGTCGCCCTTGTGCATGCCCACCATGCCCAGGCCAAAGGCCACGCTGCTGAACAGCAGCAGCATGGTTTCCAGCAGGGCGTCGGTCAGGTTGAAGAGCTCCTTGCCGGTGGGGCCTCCCGCGTAGTTGTGGGCCATGACCACATACGTCGCGAACAGGCCGGAAAACATCACCAGATCGCTCATGAGATAGAGCCAGAACCCCAGCGCCTGGGTCTGCGCCGTGTCGTGGACCTCGTGTTCGGGCATGGCCGAAGATTGCGTCTGCATTATGCGCACCCCCCCGCGAAGCGGCAGTGTGTATCTCGTTTATCCTTCAGGGACGCCATGTTCACGCCATCCCCTGGGAGCGCAGCCCCTCGATGCGTTCCACCTCGGCGGCGGGGATGATCTCGTGGGTGTCGTCGTTGCAGGCTCTGGCGATCACCGTGGCGATCAGGGCCAGGAAGCTCACACCGGCCATCCACCAGATATGCCAGATCATGGCGAATCCGAAGACGAAGCAGACGACGCCCACAGCCAGCCCGTAGGGGTTGTTTTTGGGCATCTCGATGTCTTCGTAGCGGTCCGGCTTCAGGTAGGCCGTGCCTTTCTGCTTCATGTCCCAGAAGGCGTCGAGATCCTCCACCACCGGGACCACGGCGAAGTTGTAGACTGCGGGCGGGGACGCGGTCAGCCACTCCAGGGTGCGTCCGTCCCAGGCGTCGCCGGTCAGGTCACGGTTGGCGCGGCGGTCGCGGATGCTCACCAAGAGCTGCATGACCATGCAGCCTATGCCCAGCAGGATGAGCAGCGTGCCGATGGCGGCCACGATGAGGTAGGGCTGCCAGGCAGGGTTGTCGTAATGCTGCATGCGCCGGGGCATGCCCATGAAGCCCAGGATGTAGAGCGGGATGAAGGCCAGGTAGAAGCCGCTCAGCCAGAACCAGAAGGAGAATTTGCCCCAGGTCTCGTTCAGCCGGAAGCCGATGGCCTTGGGGAACCAGTAGGCGTAGCCCGCCATGAAGCCGAACAGCACGCCCGGCACCAGCATGTTGTGGAAGTGGGCGATCAGAAACATGCTGTTGTGGAGCACGTAGTCCGCCGGGGGCATGGAGAGCAGCACGCCGGTCAGGCCGCCGATGACGAACGTGGAGAGAAAGCCCAGCGTCCACAGGAGCGGCGTGGTGATCCGCACCCGGCCTCGATACATGGTGAAGAGCCAGTTGAAGACCTTCACGCCCGTGGGGATGGCGATCAGCATGGTAGAGATGCCGAAGAAGATGTTGACGTTGGCGCTGGTGCCCATGGTGAAGAAGTGGTGCACCCAGACCGCGAAGGACAGGAACATGATGGCGCCGGTGGCGTACACCAGCGAGTGGTAGCCGAAGAGCTTCTTGCGGGAGAATGTGGCCACCACTTCGGAGAAGATGCCGAAGGCGGGCAGGATGACGATGTAAACCTCCGGGTGGCCCCAGGTCCAGAAGAGGTTGATGTACATCATGGTGTTGCCGCCCATGTCGTTGGTGAAGAAGTGCATGCCGCAGTAGCGGTCCAGGGTCAGGAGCGCCAGGGCCACGGTCAGCATGGGGAAGGCGAAGATGATGAGCACGTTGGTGAAGACTGCGGTCCAGGTGAAGAGCGGCATGCGCATGAGCGTCATGCCCGGCGCGCGCATCTTCAGGATGGTGGCCAGGAAGTTTATCCCGGTGAGCAGCGTGCCCGCCCCGGATATCTGGAGCGACCAGATCCAGTAGTCCACCCCGGTGTCCGGGCTGTAGGCCAGTCCCGACAGGGGCGTGTAGCCCGACCACCCGGCCCTGGAGAACTCGCCCACGCCCAACGAAACCATGACCAGCATGGCCCCGGCCGCGGAGAGCCACAGGCTGACCGCGTTCAGGAAGGGGAAGGCCACGTCGCGCGCGCCGATCTGCTGGGGCACCACGATGTTCATGAGGCCCGACAGGAACGGCATGGCCATGAACAGGATCATGATGGTGCCGTGGGCGCTGAACACCTGGTTGAAGTGGTCCGGGGGCAGGAAACCGGGGTTCGCGCCCAGGGCCATGGCCTGCTGGGCCCGCATCATGATGGCGTCGGAGAAGCCGCGCAGCAGCATGACCATGGCCAGGATGATGTACATGATGCCGATCTTCTTGTGGTCCACCGTGGTGAGCCATTCTTTCCAGAGATACGGCCATTTTTTGAAATACGTTATCAGGACGATGATCACGAATCCGGCCAGGAGAGAACCGTAAACGGCCCCCATGACGATGTGGTCATGGTACGGTATTGCAGACAGGCTCAGTTTTCCCAACATTCCACCGACCTCCATGCCAGCTTAGTTCCCGTGTCCGGAATGGGCCGCGCCGCCCATGACGTTCGAACCGCGTGTCATCGGATTGTACTGGTTGACGATATGCTCGAACAGCCCGGGCTCTATCGAGGAATAATAGATGACGGACTGGCTGACGCCGGGTTTGCGCAGCTCGGCGAAGCGGGCGGAATCAAGCCTGGTCGGCGACTGCCTGACCTGCTGCACCCAGGAGTCGAATGATGCCTGCGACGTGGCCTTGGCGTTGAAGCTCATGTCCGGAAAGCCCGCGCCGCTGAATTGCTGGTTCTGCCCCGTGTATTCCCCCTGTTCGTCCGCCATGAGGTGCAGGCGGGTGGTCATCCCGGCCATGGCATAGATCTGGCTGCCAAGCTGGGGGATGAAAAAGGAGGTCATGACCGTGTCCGAGGTTATCTTGAAGCTCAAGGGCACTTTCTCAGGGAATACGAACTGGTTGACCACGGCGATGTTGTGCTCGGGATAGATGAACAGCCATTTCCAGTCCAGGCTGACGACTTCCACGTTAAGTGGTTTCGCATTGCTTTCGAGCGGCTTGTACGGGTCCAGGCGGTGCGTCTCCCGCCAGAGGATTGCGGAAAGAATAAAGACGATAATAAATGGGATGACCCACATGATTATTTCAAGTTTTCTTGAATAACTCCAGTTGGGTTCATACGGAGCCTTCGTGTTGGATTCCCTGTATTTCAGGGGGAAAACGATGGACATGACGATGACTGGAATCACTATGATCAGCATCAGCACGAATGCAATGAGGATGATGTATTTTTCAGATTCCCCAATGGGTCCTTTGGGATTGAAAAGAACCATCTCGTTGCATCCACCCAACAGGGGAAGAAGACATAGGCACGTGGCCATGACGAGCAAACTGCGGAGTGGACTTTTCATGTATCTCCCTCGCCGTATTGAGGAACATTCCTGATTGTGACCGTATTCTATTTTCTACGTCTTTCATAGTTTATTGTCAACGCAGGCGGATTCTTGCGCTGTTCCGGCGATAGCGGGAGAGGGTGGGAGGGGCAGGGATTTCTCGCCCCTGGCCTGCGCTTCGGCTGCGGGCTTGGCCTTGGAACGCTGTGGGGCGCAGGACGCGAGCAGGCAGGCCATCGGCAACATACGGTGGTGCATGAGACGAATCCTTGCGTTTGGGGTTGCGGCCGGGTCGGGCCGGACTGGCCCTCGGGGTTCTGCGGGGCAGGAACCGTGTGGTGTCGCATGATAGCAGGATGGCCCTGACGTTTTCCTTGCATCGGGGCGTGGGTTGGAAAGAACCGCACCTGTTTCACTGGAGGTGGTTGACACCTGCCCAGGGCAGGTATATCGGTAGATTCAAATATGGAGATAGAACTATGAAGCCGTTCGTCCGCCTCATGAAGGCCCTGTCCGACCCCAACCGGGTGAAGATCATCAAAATGCTGCAAAGGCGGCGTATGTGCGTGTGTGAGCTTCAGGCCGCCTTGGGGATCGCGCAGCCCACGGTCTCCAGCCACCTCAAGGTGCTTGAGGAGGCCGGAATCGTGGAGAGCGCCAAGGAGGGGCAGTGGGTCAACTACTCGCTGGCCGCCGGGGAAACCGAATACGCGCGGACGCTCATCGGGCACCTGAAGACGTGGCTGGAGGACGATCCGGAGGTCGCCCTGATGCTGGGCGGCCTGGAGGATATCCGCCGGGAGAACCTGTGTTCCGCGAAACCCGGCAAGTGACCGATCAAGTAGTGAGGTGTCCCATGGTTCACGCGAAAAGAGTCCTGTTCATCTGCGTCCATAACTCGGCCCGCAGCCAGATGGCCGAAGCCTTCATGAACTCCCTGGCCGAGGGGGCTTTCCTGGCCGAGAGCGCCGGGTTCGAGCCCGGAGAGATAAACGCCCTGGTGATAGAGGCCATGGCCGAAGAGGGGCTGGACATTTCGGCCAACCGCTCCAAGAGCGTGTTCGACCTGTACAAGTCCGGGCGCATCTTCGACTACGTGGTCACGGTGTGCGACGACGCGCGCGAGGGGCAGTGCCCGATCTTCCCCGGCGTGACCCGGCGGCTGCACATCCCCTTCACCGACCCGGCAGCCCTGGCCGGGACCCATGAAGAGAAGCTGGCAGAGGTCCGCAAGATCCGCGACGCCATCAGGGACAAGGTCCGCGAGCTGATGGCGGAGTGGACTGACGACACGACGAAACGCAAGCTGGCATGAACATGAAAGAATTACGCCCATTGTCCGGCCTGGACGCGCAGGGGCCGGTGCTGCGTCCCCTGGGGGGACCCTGCGCCGGAGAGCCCCCGGCAGACGACGGCGTGGCAGCGCTCCAGGCGGACAAGGCCGCGCTCAGGCGCTTCGTCCTGTGGGGCGTTCCGGCGCTTGGCCTGTGGATCGGCCTGTACGCTGTCCTGGAGCCGCTGGCCCAGTCCGTGGTCTACGACCTGCTTGGATTCGAGCACGGCAGCAGGTTCGCCGACGCCCTGGCCTTCTTCCTTTACGACGGCCCCAAGGTGCTGCTGCTTTTGACGCTCGTGGTGTTCGGCGTGGGCATCATCCGCTCCTTCTTCACGGCGGCGCGCGCCCGGCAACTGCTGGCCGGGCGCAGGGAGTCGCTGGGCAACGTCCTGGCCGCGCTGCTGGGCATCGTCACGCCGTTCTGCTCCTGCTCGGCCGTGCCGCTGTTCGTGGGCTTCGTCACCGCCGGGGTGCCCCTTGGCGTCACCTTCTCCTTCCTGGTCAGCGCGCCCATGGTCAACGAGGTCGCCCTGGTGCTGCTCTACGGCCTGATGGGCTGGAAGGTGGCGGCGCTGTATCTGGGCACGGGCCTTCTGGTGGCCATGGTGAGCGGCTGGGTCATCGGCAGGCTGAAGATGGAGGCCCATCTGGAAGAGTGGGTGCGCCTCATCCACGCGGGGCAGGACCTGCCGGAAGAGGAGTTGACCTGGGCAGGCAGGATTCGCGCGGGCCTCGCCGCCGTCAAGGACATCGTCGGCAAAACCTGGCCCTGGGTGCTGGCTGGCATCGCCCTGGGCGCGGGCATCCACGGCTATGTGCCCGAGGGGTTCATGGCCTCCATCATGGGCCGGGACGCCTGGTGGTCGGTGATCGCCGCCGTGGGCATCGGCATCCCCATGTACTCCAACGCAGCCGGGATCATCCCCGTGGTGCACGCGCTGCTGGAAAAGGGCGCTGCCCTGGGCACGGTGCTGGCCTTCATGATGAGCGTCATCGCGCTGTCGCTGCCGGAGATGATCATCCTGCGCAAGGTGCTCAAGCCGCGCCTGCTGGCCACCTTCGTGGGCGTGGTGGGGCTTGGGATATTGCTGGTGGGCTATCTGTTCAACCTGGTCCTGTAGCGTTCGGGAGGATTTCATGGAGATCAAGGTTCTGGGGCCTGGGTGCCCGAAGTGCCACGAGACGGAGAAGCTGGTGCGCGAGGTGGTGGCTGAAACCGGAGCGCTAGCCACGGTGGTCAAGGTGTCGGATTTTCAGCAGATCGCCATGATGGGCGTGTTCAGCACCCCGGCGGTGGCGGTGGACGGCGTGGTGAAGTGCGTGGGCAAGGTCCCGTCCAAGGCGGAAATCGCCGCTTGGATCACCCAAGCCTGAAGCCATCTTTCGCGCCCGCATGCGCCGCACCCCGATTACGAAGGAGAATCCCGTGCTTCGATTCCTGCTGCCTCTCTCGATCCTTGTATTCCTGGCTCTGCCCGCCCACGCCGCCCCCATCCCCGACGTCCCGGCAAAGGACATGGTGACCATGGTGGACCTGGGCGCGAAGGCCTGCATCCCCTGCAAGATGATGATGCCGGTGATGGACGCCCTGGAAAAGGAATACGCCGGGAAAGCCGCAATCATCTTCATCGACGTGTGGGAAAACCCGGACCAGAGCAAGAAGTACGGCCTGAAGTCCATCCCTACGCAGATTTTCTACGACAGGCAGGGGAAAGAGGTGTTCAGGCACGAGGGATTCTTCGACAAGAAGCCCATCTCGGAAATCCTGGACAAACTGCTGGCCCAGTAAAGGCGCAACACGATGCTCGACCAGCTCTTTCTGGCCATCAACGCCTGGATGACCGACAGCTTCGCCATAGCCGCCGTGGGGTGTTTCCTCTGGGGGATGGTGAGCGTGCTGTTCAGCCCCTGCCATCTGGCCTCGATCCCGCTGATCGTGGGCTACGTGGCCGGGCAGGGCAGGCTCATCCAGGGGCGCGAGGCGGCGAAGTACTCCCTGGCATTCACGGTCGGCCTTTTCCTGACCATCGCGGCGGTGGGCGTGCTCTGTTCGCTGCTGGGCCGCATGCTGGGGGACGTCGGTCCCTATTGGACCATCCTGGTGGGGGCCGTGCTGGTCTGGGTGGCCCTGGACATGCTGGGCGTGGCCAGATGCTCCCTGTCGGGCGGCCTGATGGGCCGTCTGAAGGTCAAGGGGCTGTCCGGAGCGTTCGTGCTGGGCCTGGCCTACGGGGTGCTGTCCGGCTCGTGCACCTTTGGCTTCATCGCGCCCATACTGGCCATCATCACCATCCAGCAGAAGGTCATGACCGGGGTGGCGCTTGTCGTCCTGTTCGCCGTGGGGCACTGCCTGCCCATCGTGGCCGCCGGGAGCTCCACTGCGCTGGTGCAGCGCTGGCTGGAGAACGGGGCCATGCGGCACGGAGGGGCGTGGTTCCGCAAGGGAGCGGGGGTCATGATCGCGATGCTTGGCGTCTACTTCATGGCCCGGCCATTTCTCGGCGTATGAGCCGGCTTGGATGAGGCTGTGCGTTAATTCCGATCACAACCCAAACGTAAAAGACGGCTCGAACAGGCCTGGAGGCTTGCCATGTCCGAAAGCGTCGTAAAGAAACTCTCCTTCCTGGACCGCTACCTGACCCTGTGGATCTTCGCGGCCATGTTCATCGGCGTGCTCACCGGCTGGGCCATGCCCGGCGTGCGCGGCGTGGTGGAGTTCTTCCAGGTGGGCACCACCAACATCCCCATCGCCATCGGCCTTGTCCTCATGATGTATCCGCCCCTGGCCAAGGTGAAGTACGAGGAACTCGGGCAGGTGTTCCGAAACGCCAGGGTGCTTGGGCTGTCTCTCGTGCAGAACTGGGTGATCGGGCCGGTGCTCATGTTCCTGCTGGCCATCTCGTTCCTGTCCGGCCATCACGAATACATGGTGGGGCTCATCCTCATCGGGCTGGCCCGGTGCATCGCCATGGTCATCGTCTGGAACGACCTGGCCTCGGGCGACCGGGAATACTGCGCAGGGCTCGTTGCCTTCAACTCCATCTTCCAGGTGCTGTTTTTCTCGGTGTACGCGTGGCTGTTCATCACCGTTTTGCCGGACGCGCTCGGTCTCAAAGGCATCGCGGTGAACATCTCCATGGGACAGATCGCCGAGAGCGTGTTCATCTACCTGGGCATCCCCTTCCTGGCGGGCATGGCCTCGCGCTTCATCGGGCTCAAGGTGAAGGGCCGGGAGTGGTACGAAGAGGTCTTCATCCCGCGCATAAGCCCCATCACGCTCACGGCGCTGCTGTTCACCATCCTGGTGATGTTTTCGCTCAAGGGCGAATACATCGTGCGCCTGCCCTTCGACGTGGTGCTGATCGCCGTCCCCCTGTGCATCTACTTCCTGGTGATGTTCCTGGCATCCTTCTGGCTCTCCTTCAAGGCCGGGGCCACCTACGAACAGTCGGCCACCTTGTCCTTCACGGCGGCCTCCAACAACTTCGAGCTGGCCATCGCCGTGGCCGTGGCCGTGTTCGGAATCGATTCCGGGCAGGCCTTCGCCGCCGTGATCGGCCCCCTGGTGGAGGTCCCGGTGCTGATCGCCCTGGTGAACGTGGCCCTGTGGATAAAGCGCAGGTACTTCCCCCACGCCGTGGAGACGCCCCTTGGCGTGTGCCACGTGTCCTGCAAGCCGTAGACGTCTTTGTGAGGGGCCGCGCGGGGTTATGGCCCTGCGCGGCCCTGTTTTGATCCTACCTCAGAGACGTTACGGCTTCTCCAGATTTATTTTCCCCTCCTCCGACATGCCTGCCGCTTGCCCCCGGGCTCCCCTCGGGGAGCACTGTCAATAGGGTATATCCAACTATTTTAGCATGGTATCGTCATGCGGCTTTGGCCTGTCGTGTTTGGAAAAATGAAAGTTGACAGGAACCAATGAGCGAGCATGGACAAAAAAACTCAATTTGGTAGGGTTACAAGTAGTTTTGATTTGTGTAAGACTGAATGGGCATTCAGTTTTCAGCGCTCACGCGTCTCCAGGCAAGGCACCACGCTGGACAACGAACGGTCGGTAGCGTTGATCGGAAGTGCGAAAATTCGATTTGAGTAGTTCCGGAGGGTGTTTGCGGGTGTATCGCCTGGGAGATGGCGTCTGCCCAGGTTCGCATGAAACATCGGGGTTGATGGCTGCGCGCCAAGGCGTGGCGAAGTGACTCAGAAGTTTCGGGGTGATCTGCACGTCCGGGCGTTCTGTCAGGCGTCTGGCGCAACCATGAAGCTGGGGGGGGCAATCATGAAGTTGGCATTGAAACTGGCGCTGGCATTCGGTTCCTGCACGGCTATCATTCTCATCATGGGGTTGTTGAATATAAACTCCATGAAATCCATGGATCTTAACATCGAGCAACTCTCCACCAACTGGCTGCCGAGCATCAGGGAACTCGGGACCATCAACAGGTCATTCAACGACATCAGGCGCATCCAGCTGATCCAGTTCATCGCAGAATCCCCTGAGGTGAAGGCGGATCAGGAGAAGCGGATCAAGGAAGCCATGGAGCGGCTCGACGCCGCCGTCAAACGCTATGACAAGCTCATAAGCAGTGACGAAGAGCGCAATAACTTCGAGGTGTTCAAGAAGGCGTCCAAGGAATACTTCGATCTGCACAAGAAGATCGTCGAGCTTGCGGCCAGCGGCAAGATGGAGGAGGCGGTCAAGCTCCAGACCACCGGGATGAGGAGCACCTACACCCTGGCGCTGGAGACGCTGGTCAAGGGAATCGACCTCAACGACAAGGGGGCCGCGCAGGAGGCCACCGCCGGGCAGACATCCTACGAGAGGGCGTTGCTCCTTTCCATCATCCTGCTGAGCGTGGCCGTGCTCTCGGGCCTCGCGCTGGGTTACTTCATACCCCGCTCCATCGTGATTCCGCTCAAGAAAAGCGTGGACTTCGCCGATAAGCTTTCAGTGGGGGATTTGACCTCCAAGCTGGACATCGAATTGAAAAACGAGATCGGCATCCTGGCCAACGCCCTGCGCAACGTCGCCGAAGCGGAGAAAGGCGTCGCGACGCTGGCGGAGAGGGTCGCTTCCGGCGATCTGAAGGTGGAGGTCGTGCCCAGGTCTACCGAAGACAGTATGCTCAAATCCTTCGCCGCGCTGGTGGAAGCGGAAAAGGGCGTCGAGAACATCACCCGCAGGATCTCGCTTGGAGATTTGCGCGTGGATGTGAAACTGCGTTCCGAGCATGACGACCTCATGCGCTCCATACAGGCCTTGGTGAACGCCGAACGCGAGATCACGGAACTTGCCCAGAAGTTGTCCGAAGGAGACCTGCGGGTGACGGTCAAGCCGCGCTCCGACCAGGATGTGCTCATGAGCGCCCTGGCCCTCACGGTGGAAAGGCTCTCCAGCGTCATAGTGGAAGTGCAGGCCGGGGCCGGAAACGTGGCCTCGGGCAGCGAGGAGCTTTCCGCCTCGGCCCAGAGCCTCTCCCAGGCCACCACCGAGCAGGCCGCCGCCCTTGAGGAGTCCTCCGCGTCCATGGAGGAGATGTCCTCGAGCATCAGCCAGAACGCCGACAACGCCCGTCAGACCGAGGCCATCGCCTCCAAGGCCGCCGGGGACGCCCGCGAATCCGGCGTGGCCATGATCCAGACCGTGTCCGCCATGAAGGAGATCGCCCAGAAGATCTCCATCATCGAGGAGATCGCCCGCCAGACCGACCTTCTGGCCCTGAACGCGGCCATCGAGGCCGCCCGCGCGGGCGAGCACGGAAAGGGGTTCGCCGTGGTGGCCGCCGAGGTGCGCAAGCTCGCCGAACGCAGCCAGCAGGCCGCCGCCGAGATCAACACCCTGTCGTCGAGCAGCATGGCCGTCACCGAGAGCACCGGGGCGCTCCTCAACCGGCTGGTGCCGGACATCCAGAAGACCGCCGAGCTGGTCCAGGAGATAAGCGCCGCCAGCACCGAGCAGAACTCCGGGGCCGCCCAGGTGAACAAGGCCCTGCAGCAGCTTGACCAGGTGGTGCAGCAGAACGCCTCCGCCTCCGAGCAGCTGTCCTCCACCGCCGAGGAGCTCTCGTCCCAGGCCGAACAGCTCCAGAGCGTGATCGCCTTCTTCCAGGTGGACGGCGGCGGACAGGGAACGGGCAGGCGCGCCCTGCCTGGTGCGAGGCCCCGGCAGCCCAGGTCGCCTGCTCCGGCGCAGCCTTCCAAGAAGGCGGCTAGCGGCGTGGTGCTTGCCATGGGCGAAGCGGATGAAACCGACGCCAGGGATTTCGAACGGTTCTAGGCCGCACCGCCTAACAGGAGTACATCATGAGCGACACGGCGCATTCTGTATCAAACCGCTTTCTCACCCTTACCCTGGGCAAGGACATGTTCGCCCTGGACATCGCGGCTGTCCGGGAGATCCTGGACATGACCGACATAACCCGCATCCCCCAGACGCCGCCCGCCGTGCGCGGCGTGGTGAACGTGCGCGGCGCGGCGGTCCCCGTCATCGACCTGCGCCTGCGTTTCGGCATGGAAGAGGCAGAGCGCACGGTGAACACGCGCATCGTCATCGTGGAAATCCCCAACGGTGACGGCGTGACCGTGCTCGGGGCCATAGCCGATTCCGTGAAGGAGGTGCTGGAGATGGAGCCGGAGACCATCGCGCCTCCACCTGCCATGGGCGCTTGCGTGAATACGGATTTCCTGCGCGGCATCGGCAAGGCGGACGGCAGGTTCATCCTGGTGCTGGATATCGCCAAGGTTTTGGGGTCCGACGAGGTTCTGTCGCTGGGCGACGTGAGCGCCAGCGTGGAAGGTCTGAAGTCTGTCGGCTAGGAATGTGTCGTCAAACAGGAATACGTGTTTCACTAATTGGCTTGGGCACGTCAATTTGTATCGACGAAATGGATTCGAGAGCGGATCAATAGGGAGTGCACAATGTTCAAGAATATGAATCTGACCGTTAAGCTGGGCATTGGATTCACTCTGCTCATCCTTTCCACGGTATGCGTGGCGATGGTGGGATGGAACGGCCTGAGCAATCTCGCAAGCCGGTCTGAGAAATCCTCCAAGATGGGTGATATTGTCGAAAAGACACTCATGGCCCGATTGGACATGCTGTACTTCATCGACCAGCATGACGAAAAACGCCTGGAATCGCTCAAGAGCCATCTGTCCGAATCGCGTGCCACGGCCCAGGGCCTCAAGGCGGAATTCGTCGATCCCAAGAACAAGGAGAACATGGACACGCTGGTTGCGGCGTCGGCTTCTTATGAAACCGGCCTGGGCAAGTACCAGGAAGCGGACAAGGTCCATGCCGAGACCTTGAAAACCCTGGTCGATGCCGCCACGGCGTTGCTCCAGGTCACGGAAGCGCTCGACAAGCGGCTGATGGATGCCTCGGCAAAAGCGCTCGCAGCCAAGGATATGGACAGCATAGTCCGAAATGCCGAACTCAACGGGCGTGTTGACGAGATCCTGCAGCAGTTCCTGCGTTCGCGCATCGAGGTGTTGTACTACCTCTGGAAAGGGGACAAGGCGCGCATGGACGCCGCAAAGTCCATTCTGGACAAGGTGATTCCCGCCGCAAAGGACCTGAGCGGAATGCTCGCCTCCACGGAAGAAAAAGCTATGGCGCTGGATATTTCCGCCAAGGCCGAGATCTACCGTTCCAGGATGGACGGCTTCCTCAAAGCGGCGGAATCTCAGGGGACGGTGATAAAGGACATGGCCGCGCTGGCCCAGAAGATCAGCTCCGTGGCGGAACTGTCGCTCGAGGACCAGAAGAAGAAAATGGCGGGTGACGCGCAGGCTGCCAACATGACCAGTATTGTCGTGTCGGTGGTGGGCATCATGCTGGGCGTGGTGTTTGCCATCTACATGATAAGAGTTCTCAAGGCCGGAATAGGCAAGGCCATCACCGTCGCCAACACAGTGGCTACCGGAGACGTCAGCCAGGATGTCCAGGTCGACAGCTCGGACGAGATCGGCACGTTGCTCAAGGCCATGCAGAACATGGTGGAAGCAGAACGGACCGCAGCGACCCTGGCCATGCGGCTGGCCGAGGGCGACCTCCGCCTGGATGTGCACCCCCGCTCGGACAAGGATATGCTGCTGTTGTCCATGAAGGACATGGTCGAGCGGCTCTCCAACGTGGTGATGGAGGTCCAGTCCGGAGCCAGCAACATGGCTGCCGGCAGCGAGGAACTGTCCGCGTCGGCCCAGAGCCTCTCCCAGGCCACCACCGAGCAGGCCGCCGCTCTGGAGGAGTCCTCCGCGTCCATGGAGGAGATGTCTTCGAGCATCAGCCAGAACGCCGACAACGCCCGCCAGACCGAAAGCATCGCGGTCAAGGCCGCCGGGGACGCCCGCGAATCCGGAGCGGCCATGATCCAGACCGTGGCCGCAATGAAAGAGATCGCCCAGAAGATCTCCATCATCGAGGAAATCGCCCGCCAGACCGACCTTCTGGCCTTGAACGCGGCCATCGAGGCCGCTCGCGCGGGCGAGCACGGAAAAGGCTTCGCAGTGGTCGCCGCCGAGGTGCGAAAGCTCGCCGAGCGCAGCCAGCAGGCTGCCGCAGAAATCAACACCCTGTCGTCGAGCAGCACCGCCGTCACCGAGAGCACCGGGGCGCTCCTCAACCGGCTGGTGCCGGACATCCAGAAGACCGCCGAACTGGTGCAGGAGATCAGCGCCGCCAGCACCGAACAGAACTCCGGGGCCGCCCAGGTGAACAAGGCCCTGCAGCAGCTGGACCAGGTGGTGCAGCAGAACGCCTCCGCATCCGAGGAATTGTCCTCCACCGCAGAAGAACTGGCAGCTCAGGCCGAACAGCTCCAAAGCGTGATCGGCTTCTTTCAGGTTGAAGGGGACAAGCCGGACTCCATTCGCCGCAAAAGAGGGACCGCCAGGCCCCAGCAGGCCCGCATACCGGCCCAGGCACAGCCGCCCAAGAAAGCGGCAGGCGGCGTGGTGCTCGCCATGGGCGATGCGGACGACTCGGACGTCCGGGATTTCGAACGGTTCTAGGTCGCACCGCCAAACAGGAGCTTTATCATGAGCGAGTCGGCGCACCCGGTTTCCAACCGTTATCTTTCCTTCACACTGGGCAGGGAGATGTTCGCTTTGGACATCTCCACCGTCCGGGAAATACTGGACATGACCGATATAACCCGCATCCCCCAGACTCCCGCCGCCGTGCGCGGCGTGGTGAACGTGCGCGGCGCGGCGGTGCCCGTCATCGACCTGCGCCTGCGTTTCGGCATGGAGGAGGC
>NZ_KE386886.1:253665-256274 GCF_000429325.1 Fundidesulfovibrio putealis DSM 16056 | reverse complement strand
CCTCCGGCAATGGGGGTATCCGTGAAGACGGATTACCTGCGCGGCATCGGCAAGGCGGACGGCAGGTTCATCCTCGTCCTGGACATCGCCCAGGTCCTTGGAACCGATGAAGTCCTGGCGCTTGGCGAGCTGAGCAGTGTGGACGTCCTGGAATCTGTCACCGGCGCGGCTTCCTGAAATGAATATGGAGTGGATATTGGGTTAAGTGGCTTGAATTGTGATTTGTTGAAGTCTCCTATGTGCACACGGACAGAAGATGCGTTGTTGTTGGGGGCATGCTGAAAGCGCAGTCCCTTATGCCGTGGCGGGCGTTAATCCCATCGTCACTATAAGATTCTTGGCATGGAGAACGGCAAGTTGTCAGCCAAGCTGGTCGGTGGGCTCACCATGTGTCGCCTCATGAACTTCGCGTAACTCGCAGGAGAGAACATGATTCAAAATCTGAAGGTATCTTCGAAGCTTGCCTTGGGGTATTCCGTCGTAATTTGTATGTTCATATCCCTGAGCGTCTTTCAGGTTTTGTCCATGTCCAGCCTGGGTGACATACAGGACCATGGTGCAAAGAGGGCTTTGGAACTCAAGGAGATCATGGACACGTCACTGCGCATAGCGGGTATATATACCATCATCGCCGATGCGCAGATAAACAGGAACTTAAGCCAGACAGTAACCAGCTTCGCCCAGGCCAAGAATTCGGCCCGCGACGACATGAAGCGCGTGGAATCATTGGCCGACAATGCACATGAAAAGGAACTCGCAAAGCGATTCGCAAGCAATTACCAGCGTTACCTGGATATGTTCGAAACTCAGATGCTTCCCAAGCTTGCGGCTATAGAGAAACTGCCAAAGGAATCCAAGGAACTTGCTGCTGAAGAGGAGGCTCTCCGCGCGTTCGATGACGCCATAGACAAGATTCGCGAAGAAACCCTCGCTCCCCTGGGAGAAATCACCGCCTCGCTTGCAGAGGAGAACGCCAAGGGCGATGAGGAATATGACAGTCGCAGCACCATGGCCGTACGTGTAGTCATGGCCTTGACTGCGTTGGCCGTACTGATCGCTGTCTTGTTCACGGTAATTACTTCCAGGGTCATCACACGCCCCTTGGCCAAGGGCGTGGCCTTCGCGGAAGGCCTGGCCAGGGGCGACCTGGAACAGAACCTGGACATTCACCAGACGGACGAGCTCGGCGTCCTGGCAGGCGCGCTCCGCAAAGTGGGGGACGCCGAACGCGAGGTTGCAGCCATCGCCGTCCGCATGGCCCAGGGCGAACTCGAAGGGCTGGATGTGTCCAAGCGTTCCGACAAGGACGTCCTGCTGGAGTCCATCAAGGATATGCTTAAAGCCGAGCGCTTCGTGGCCGACATGGCCCGCAAGCTTTCGGAAGGCGACCTGAGGGTGGTGGTGAAGCCCCGCTCCGAGGAAGACTCGCTGCTCATTTCTCTGAAGGAGATGGTGGAGCGGCTCAACAACGTGGTGATGGAAGTCCAGGCCGGAGCCAGCAACATGGCCGCCGGAAGTGAGGAACTATCCGCATCGGCCCAGAGTCTCTCCCAGGCCACCACGGAGCAGGCCGCTGCTTTGGAAGAATCCTCCGCATCCATGGAGGAGATGGCTTCCAGCATCAGCCAGAACGCCGACAACGCCCGCCAGACCGAGGGCATCGCGGTCAAGGCTGCCGGGGACGCGCGCGAGTCCGGCGAAGCCATGATTCAGACCGTGGCCGCCATGAAGGAGATCGCCCAGAAGATTTCCATTATTGAAGAGATTGCCCGCCAGACCGACCTTCTGGCCCTGAACGCCGCCATCGAGGCCGCCCGCGCGGGCGAGCACGGCAAGGGTTTCGCCGTGGTGGCCGCCGAGGTGAGGAAGCTGGCCGAACGCAGCCAGCAGGCCGCCGCCGAGATCAACACCCTGTCGTCGAGCAGCACCGCCGTAACCGAGAGCACAGGGGCTCTCCTGAACCGTCTAGTACCGGACATTCAGAAGACGGCCGAACTTGTGCAGGAGATCAGCGCCGCCAGCACCGAGCAGAACTCCGGGGCCATCCAGGTGAACAAGGCGCTCCAGCAGCTGGACCAGGTGGTGCAGCAGAACGCCTCTGCTTCCGAGGAATTGTCCTCCACCGCCGAGGAATTGTCCTCCCAGGCCGAGCAGCTTCAGAGCGTGATCTCCTTCTTCCAAGTGGAAGGCGGGGGGCAAGCCCCCGGCAGGCCCCTGCGGAGAGCCGCGAGGTCCCAGCAGGCCAGGATACCGGCCAAGACACAGCCGCCGAAGAGCAAGGGAGGCGTCGTGCTCAGCTTGGGTGGTGAGGAAGAGTCGGACTCCCGGGATTTTGAACGGTTCTAGGCAGAACCGCTGGACAGGAGAATCCTCATGAGCGACACGGCGCTTCCGATTTCCAATCGTTTTCTTACGTTCACCCTGGGCAAGGAAATGTTCGCCCTGGACATCACATCTGTCCGGGAAATACTGGACATGACCGATATAACCCGCATCCCCCAGACTCCCGCCGCAGTGCGCGGCGTGGTGAACGTGCGCGGCGCGGCGGTGCCCGTCATCGACCTGCGCCTGCGTTTCGGCATGGAGGAGGCGCAGCGTACCGTGAACAC
>NZ_KE386886.1:19652-253625 GCF_000429325.1 Fundidesulfovibrio putealis DSM 16056 | reverse complement strand
GTGCTCGGGGCCATCGCCGACTCCGTCAAGGAAGTGCTCGAGATGGAGGCCGGAGCGATTGCCCCCCCTCCGGCAATGGGGGTATCCGTGAAGACTGATTACCTGCGCGGCATCGGCAAGGCGGACGGCAGGTTCATCCTCGTCCTGGACATAGCCCAGGTCCTTGGAACCTATGAAGTCCTGGCGCTTGGCGATTTGAGCGGCGCACTGGCCAGCAGGGACGAAGCCGAATAGCCCTCTGCCGTCGCGGCCGGGGCGCCCGGCGGCACGGGCTATGAGCCGTGCGCCGTTGACGAACGAGAACAAGGAGGCATCACAGTGCAACTCAGCTTTTCAGGCGACTGCACCGTTGCGCGCGCGGAGGAAATCCGGGCGACGCTTCTCGAGGCGTTGCATTCAGGCGGCAGCATCGAGGTTGATCTCCGCGAAGTGACGGGAATCGATCTTACGTTCTGCCAGATGCTGTACGCCCTGCGCCTGAGCTGCAAAGCCAAGGGCGTACAGCTCACCTTGCCGGACAATCTGCCGGAGACGCTTGCGACGCAGGCCACTTTCTGCGGCATGCCCGAACTCGCAGGATTGGCCCACAAGGACGAGGCCCAGGAAACGGAGGACGCGCGATGAGCATGGACGCCGCCACCCTGTTCAAGGAGGAGGCCGCGGAACTGCTCGCGGACCTGGAGCAGATGCTCCTGGAGTTGGAGAACGACCCCGGCAACGCGGAGTGCATCGGCAAGGTGTTCCGCGACATCCACACCATAAAAGGCTCCGGAGCCATGTTCGGCTATACCGAGCTGGCGCGTTTCTCCCACGACGTGGAGACCGTTTTCGACAAGGTCCGCGCGGGAGAGCTGGAGCTGGACGGCGAGCTGCTGGGGCTTACCCTCGCGGCCAAGGACCACATCGGCAAGCTGCTTTCGTCTCCGGAGGCCTCACCCGACGACGTGGCGGCCTCCGACGAGATCCTGGCTAGGCTGCGCCCGTATCTGGGCGCAGCGCCTCAGGGGGACTCCCCAGCCCCGGCCAAGCCGGAGCCGGGCCAGGACAAGCGGCGCTTCAACCCTGCGGCGGCAAAGACTTACCTGCTGCGCTACCGCCCGGCGGCCAACACATTCCTGTCCGGCACCGACCCCCTGCGGCTCGTGGACGAGTTGAATGACCTGGGCAGGCTCTGGTGCGTCTTCAGGGCCGAGGGGATTCCCTCCCTGGAGACATTGGACCCGGTCATGGTGTCCGGCTGGTGGGACATCCTGCTCATCAGCGACAAGGGCCTGGACGCCATCCACGACGTGTTCATCTTCGTGGAGGACGAGCATGGCGTGGAGATGGACGAGGTGCGCCCCGAAGCCATCAGAGGCTCAGACGTTCCGGTGTTCCTGAAGATGATGCAGGAGGGCGGGGAGAAGACGTTCGTGGAGCTGCGCGACGAGATCGCCGTCTGGATCGCGGAGAAGGTCAGCCAGCGGGCTCCGGTCAAGGAGAAGGTCGCCGAGACCCAGGCCGCAGCCAGCATCAGGGTGGACTCCTCCCGGCTGGACGCACTGGTCAACCTGGTGGGGGAGATGGTCATCGTGCAGTCTCGCCTGAGCCAGGCGGCCGCAACCTCCGGCGACGCGGGCCTGCGCTCCATCGCCGAGGACCTGCAACGCCTCTCCTCCGAAATGCGCGACCACACCTTGGGCATCCGCATGGTGCCCATCGGGTCCATCTACGGCACCATGCGCCGCCTGGTGCGCGACCTCTGCCAGAACATGGGCAAGAACGTGGCCTTCTACGGCCTGGGCGCGCAGACCGAGCTGGACAAGAACGTCATCGACCAGCTGAAAGATCCCCTGGTGCACATCCTGCGCAACAGCATCGACCATGGCATCGAGGACCCCGAGGCTCGCGCGGCGGCGGGCAAGCCGCAAAAGGGCAGCATCACCCTGGACGCCACGCACTCGGGCGGCAACATCCTCATCACCATAACCGACGACGGCAAGGGCATCGACGTGGCGCGCGTGAAGGCCAAGGCCCTGGAAAAAGGACTCCTCGCGCCTACGGACACGCCGTCGGATAAGGACATCCTGAACCTGATCTTCGCTCCGGGCTTCTCCACGGCCCAGGCCGTCACCAACGTCTCCGGGCGCGGGGTGGGCATGGACGTGGTGAAGAAGAACATCGAGAGCCTGCGCGGGACCGTGGATATCGAGAGCACCCCGGGCCTGGGGTGCAGGCTCACCATCCGGCTGCCCCTGACCCTGGCCATCATCGACGGCTTGCAGGTGCGCGTGGGCACGGAGTTCTTCGTGCTGCCGCTCTCCGCCGTTGAGGCCTGCCAGGAGCGTTTCCTGGAAGGCGCGCCTCCGGTGGTTGGCTCCATGGAGTACAAGGGGGAGCTGATACCCTGCGTGAGCGTCCGGGGCCTGCTTGAGGTTCCGGGGCAGCAGCCGGGATATGAGCGCATCGTGGTGACCGGCGTGGAGGGGAAATGGGTCGGACTGGCCGTGGACGCGGTGGTGGGCCAGCAGCAGGCCGTCATCAAGCCGCTGTCCGAGGCGCTGGGCGGGGTGCGGTTCATCGCGGGGACCACGGTGAACGGCGACGGCGGGGTCTCGGTGATCCTGGACGTGCCCAACCTGATCGGCTTCGCGTTCACCCGCCACAAGCAGCAGACGGCAGCCTGAATCAACACACGGCGGGGCGTCCCTGATCGTTCAGGCCGCCCCGCCTTTTCACCGGAAGCAACTCTAGCCGTCTATCCCGCCCATCACGATGAGCTTGGTGTCCATGTAGTCCATCAGGCCCTCGGCGCCGCCCTCGCGGCCCATGCCGCTCTCCTTGATGCCGCCGAAGGGGGCTTCGGCCATGGCCAGAAGCACCTCGTTCACGCCCACCATGCCGAACTCCAGGGTCTCGCTCATGCGCCAGGTGCGCCCCAGGTCACGGGTGAACACGTAGGAGGCCAGGCCCACCTCGGTGTCGTTGGCCAGGGCGATGGCTTCCTTTTCCGACGCGAATCCGACCACGGGAGCCACGGGGCCGAAGATCTCCTCCTTGAACACGCGCATGGCCGGGGTGACGTCCGTGAGCACCGTGGGCTCGTAGAAGAGCCCGCCGAGCTTGTGGCGCTTGCCGCCGGTCAGCACTTTCGCGCCCTTTTCCACGGCGTCGCGCACCAGGGCGTCCACGTGGTTCACGGCAGCCTCGTCGATGAGCGGCCCCTGGGTCACGCCCGCTTCCAGGCCGCTGCCTGCCCTGAGCATCTCCACCTTGGCGGCCAGCCTGCGCAGGAACTCGTCGCGAACGCCGTCCTGCACCAGGATGCGGTTGGCGCAGATGCAGGTCTGCCCGCAGTTTCGGAACTTGGAGCCGAGTGCGCCGTCCACGGCGCGGTCCAGGTCCGCGTCGTCGAACACGATGAGCGGCGCGTTGCCCCCAAGCTCCAGGGACAGGCGCTTCATGGTGGCGGCGCACTGGGCCATGAGCTTCTTGCCCACGGCGGTGGAGCCGGTGAAGCTCAGCTTGCGCACCCTGGGGTCTGCGGTCAATTCCGCGCCGATCTTGGAGGAGTCCCCGGTGATCACGTTGAACACGCCGGGGGGGACGCCCGCTTCCTCGGCCAGGGCGGCCATGGCCAGGGCGCAGTAGGGCGTCTGGGAGGCGGGCTTTATCACCACGGCGCATCCCGCGGCCAGGGCCGGGGCGGCCTTGCGCGGGATCATGGCGAAGGGGAAGTTCCAGGGGGTGATGATGCCCACCACGCCTACGGGCTGGCGGATGGTGATGGGGCGCTTACCGGGGTCGGGCGTGGGGATCACCTGGCCATAGGCGCGGCGGGCTTCCTCGGCGAACCAGGGGAAGTACGAGGCGCCCTGAATGATCTCGCCTTTGGACTCCGCCAGGGGCTTGCCCTGCTCCAGGGTGAGGATGGCGGCCAGCTCATCCAGGTTGTCCATGATGAGCCCGTGCATGCGGTGCAGGTATTTGCCCCGCTCCAGGGCGGTGAGGGCCTTCCAGGCGGCCATGGCCCTGGCGGCGGAGGAGACGGCCACGGAGGTTTCCTTTGTGGCGCACCTGGGGACGGTGCCCAGGGTCCTGCCGGTGGCCGGGTCCGTGACCTCGATGGTCTCGCCGTTCAGGGCCGGGCTCCACATGCCGTCGATGTAGCAATGGTTCTTCCAGAGTTTCAGATCGTCTGGGCGCATAACTACTCCTTGCATTGGCGTTCTGCTGTCAGCGCATCACTCTGTGCAGCGCCCGGAAAACGCTCTTATTCGCCTGAAGACGCACTATCGACGGATCTTACATGATTGAAATTGCTCGCACAAAGAATAAAATATTATGCTTTGAAAAACATATTCGCGTTTTCCAATCCAGACGATCAGTCCTTGACCCAGTACAGCAGGTGATGCTTGGCTTTGATGGCGCTTTTGATGCGGTATTCGTCTGCCTCGGTCACGGGGCGGATGCGGATGTAGACGTTGCGCATGGTTTCGTCCGCCGTGTCCAGGTGGGAGAGGATGCTCACGATGCGCGCGTCCTGTGAGCGAAGGTCGTCGATGAGGCTTTTCAGGCAGCCCTTGTCCACGGGGAGCCGGGCCGCCAGCTGGATGCCGCCCTGATCCACGCCGCTCACCAGGGTGAACAGGCGGAAGATGTCCGTGTCGGTGATGATGCCCACCACGCGGTCCTCGCCGTAGACCACGGGCAGGCCGCCCACCTTGTTGTCGCGCATGAGGGCTGCGGCGCGCTCCACGGTGGTCTCGGCGGTGATGCGCAGGGGGTCGGGGGTCATGATGTCTCGCACCTTGATCTCGGAGAGCAGGTGCGTCATCTCGTAGATGTCCAGGGACGTGGCCTTGGAGGGCGACGCCGCCTTGATGTCGCGCTCGGTGACGATGCCCTTCAGGCGTCCGGTTGCGTCCACCACGGGCAGGCGGCGGATGTTGCGCTGAAGCATGATCCGTCCGGCCTTAATCATGGTGGTGTCCCCGGTGACGGTGACCACATCGCGAAGCATCCAGTCGCCCACAAGCATATCCAGCTCCTTAGCTGATGGAGTTTCAGGCCGTATGTCCGCCCCGCATGCGATACGGGCCGGGCGTCTCGTGTTGCGTCCCCGCAGGCCGTCCGTGCGTCGGCGTGCGCCCTATCCGGCGTAACCGGGCGGGCGTCCCTCCGGGCTCCAGCCGCGAAGCCTGTAGTATTCGCCGGTCATGAACGTAAGCTCCTCCTCGGTCAGCACCCTGCCGTCGGGCAGGGGCTCTCGGTGCAGCCGCTTTGGCAGGCGGTCATCCGCCGGGGTCAGGCCCTCGCGCAGGTTGAAGGTGCGGGTCATGTCCGACACGGTTGCCGCCCGGCGCTTCAGGGCCTCCTTGGAGGCGTCGAGCCCCGTGGCCAGATGGATCACCTTTTCCAGCTCCTCCCAGGTGTACAGGTCCCGGAAGAAGCGGCACAGGATAAGGGTGTCGAAGATGTTCAGCCGGTCCTCGTAGTCGATGAGCATGGCGGCCTTGCCTTCGATGGCGTCGGCAGGGATGAATCCGGCCAGTTCCGGCTTGTAGAAGGTGGTGCGCAGGTGGCAGGCCCCCCGGTCGGAGGTGGCGTAGGCCAAGCCCATGCCCTTGAGCACGCGCGGGTCGTACCCGGCGGGCTCCATGCCCTTCACGTGCACGGCCAGGTCCTCCAGCCCCCAGGCTTTTGCGGCGGCGACGATGCCCTGCGACAGGATCTCCCCGACGCCGCGCCGGGCCGCGATGTCCTCGATCAGCCGGGCGATGGCGTCCACGTCGTTGTAGCCGATGGCGAGGTCCACCTTGCCGCGCGATGCGGCCTCGATGGCGAAGGCGCAGAGGTTGCCGGCGGTGATGGTGTCCATGCCCAGGCGGTCGCAGAGGTCGTTGAGATAAACCACCTCGCCCATGTCCTCCACCATGCACAGCCCGCCGAAGGCGTAGATGGTCTCGTACTCCGGGCCTTCCAACGTGAGCCCGGCGTGGCGACCCTTCTTGAGCGTGGCCATGCGCCCGCAGGCCATGAAGCACTTCAGGCAGGCGTGGGGTTCCACCTGATGCTCGCGGTGGAAGGTCTCGCCGGAGAGGTTCGGCCAATGCTCGCAGCTGCCCTGGGTCCAGTACTTGGCGGGGAAGGCCCCTGCCGTGTTCATGAGGGCCACCATCATGGTGGTGCCCTGGCTCTTGTAGGCCTGCACGCCCTTGTTCTGCACCCCGGCCTTGGCGAAAGCGGCGGAGTACTCGCGCAGGCCCTTGGCATCGAAGGGCACGCGCTTGCGGTCGCCCTGGAACACCACGGCCTTCACCTTCTTGGAACCGAGCACCGCGCCCACGCCAGCCCGCCCGGCGCAGCGCCAGCGGTCGTTGGCGATCATGGCGAAGCGCACCAGATTCTCGCCCGCAGGCCCGATGACCGTGACGCCCGGCTTGCCGTAACCCGGCTTGTCGATGGCGAAGGCCTCGCGGGCCGCGTCCTCGGCGGCGTACACGTCCAGGCCCCACAGGGCGGACGCGTCATGGAACAGGCAGCCGTCCGGGTGGATGGTCAGGGCCAGGGGCGTCTGCGAAGCCCCTTCGATCACCACGGCGTCGAACCCGGCGGAGTCCACGGCTTCGGGCGCGCGGCCGCCGGAGTAGGACTCGGCGTAGAAGCCGGTCTGGGGGGACTTGGTGAACACGCCGTAGCGGCTGGCCCCCCAGGCCGCACCGCCGCACAGGGGACCGGTGGCGAAGATGAGCCGGTTCTCGGGGCCGAGCGGGTCGGTCCCGGCGGGGTTGCGCTCCAGGAGAAGGCGCGTGGCCAGCCCCTTGCCGCCAAGCACCGTGTCGGGAACGTCCGGGGCCAGGGGTTCGATGGCGAAGGTGCGATTCGTCACATCGACAGTGAGTATTCTGCCGTGGAAACCGTGCATGGGGTCCCTACATGCCCAGATAGGCGGATTTGATGTGTTTGTTGTCCATGAGCTCCTTGGCCGGGCCTTCCAGGGCCACGCGGCCGTGCTCCAGCACGTAGCCACGGTCCGAGAGGCTGAGCGAATGGTTCACGTCCTGCTCCACCAAGAGCACCGTGGTGCCCGTGTCCGCGATCACCCGCAGGGTGTCGAAGATGGATTTGACCAGGATGGGCGCCAGGCCAAGCGAGGGCTCGTCCAGCATCAGAAGCCCCGGCAGGGCCATGAGCCCGCGCCCGATGGCCACCATCTGCTGCTCGCCGCCGGAGAGGGTCATGGCGGTCTGCTCCTGGCGCTCGCGCAGGCGGGGCAGGAGGTCGTAGACCTTGCGCAGCGTCTTGTCGCGGACCTTGTGGGCGCGCAGGGTGTAGGCCCCGATCTCCAGGTTGTCGGCCACGCTCATGAGCGAAAAGAGCCTTCTGCCCTCGGGAACATGCACGATGCCCCGGTCCACGATGCGCTCGGGCGGGTAGGTCTGGATCTCCTCGCCCTTGAAGCGGATCACGCCGCTGCTGGGCTGGAGGAGCCCCGAGAGGGTTTTCAGGAGCGTGGACTTGCCTGCGCCGTTGCCGCCGATGATGCTCACCACCTCGCCCTCGTTCACCGTGAGCGAGAGGTCGTGAATGATCTGCACGTCCCCGTAGGCGACGTTTATGTTCTCCACGCTAAGCAGCGCCATATTCCCTCCCGAGATAGGCCCTGATGACGTTCTCGTCCTTGGTGACGTCTTCGGGCTTGCCCTCGGCGATCTTCTCGCCGAAGTGGATGACCACCACCCTGTCCGACAGGGCCATGACCGCGCGCATGATGTGCTCGATGACGAACACGGTGACGCCCGAGTCCCGCAGCTTCTTTATGATGGAGATCATCTCGTCCACCTCGGTGGGGCGCAGCCCGGCCATCACCTCGTCCAGCAGCAAAAGCTCCGGGTCCGTGGCCAGAGCCTTGGCGATCTCCAGGCGCTTGCGGTCGGCGATGGTCAGGTTGCTGGAGAGCTGGTTCGCGCGGTGGTCCAACTGGAGCGTGGTCAGCACCTCCATGGCCTTGTCGCGCGCCTTGCGGGTGGACCCGGTGCGCAGGAAGGCCCCCACCATCACGTTGTACAGCACGGACTTGGAGGCGAAGGGCTTCACGATCTGGAAGGTGCGCGCAAGGCCAAGGCGGCACAGGTCCCAGGGTTTCTGCCCGGCGATGCTCTGGCCCTTGAAGCGGATGTCGCCCGTGGAGGGCGGGAACACCCCGGCCACGCAGTTGAACATGGTGGACTTGCCCGCGCCGTTGGGGCCGATGAGCCCCAGGATCTCGCCCTTTGCGATGTGCAGGTCCAGGTCGTGGATGGCGGTCAGGCCGCCGAAGTGCTTGGTCAGTCCGGTGACTTCCAGGATGTTCATTTGCTCGCTCCTTCGGCAGCCTTGTCCCCGGTGATCCTGTTGGCCAGCCGGTCGTAGAGCTTGGCCAGCGGCGGGGTGAGCCCCTTTGGCTGGAACAGCATGACCATGATGAGGATCAGGCCGAAGATCACCAGGTGCAGGCCGGGCAGCTGGTCGCTGAGATAAATGCGGGTGAACTCGTTAAGCGGGCGAAGCGCAAGCGCGCCGATGAGCGGCCCGGCGATGGTGCCGCGCCCGCCGATGAGGGCGATGAAGGCGATCTCGAAGGACAGGTCCAGGCCCATGAGCCCCTTGGGGTAGAAGTAGAGCATGAGCTGGGCGTAGAAGGTCCCGGCCAGCGCCGTGAGGAAGCTGCTCATGGCCATGGCGATCAGCTTGTAGCGGGCCACGTTGACGCCCAGGGCCTGGGCCGCCTCGGGCTCGTCGCCGCCTGCGGCGAGGTAGTAGCCCATGCGCGACTTGGAGATGAACCAGGTCAGCGCCAGCACCAGGATCAGCATGAACAGGATGATGTAGTAGTAGGGCTCCTTGTGCATGAACTGGTAGTTCCAGAAAGAGTCGCCCTTGAGGGGGATCAGGAGTCCCCGTGGTCCGTTCAGCTTGAAGGGGCCGATGGCGTCGAGGTTCTCGATCATCACCCGGATGCCCTCGGCGAAGGCGATGGTGCACAGGGCGAAGTAGGCCCCGCGCATGCGGAAGGTGGGTTTGCCGATCATGACGCCCACCAGCGCGGCCAGCGCCCCGCCCACCAGCATGCCGATCCAGGGCGAGATGCCGTACTGGAGGCTCAAGATGGTGGAGGTGTAGGCTCCGATGCCCACGAACACCGAGTGTCCGAGGGGCAACACGCCCGCGAAGCCGCCCACCAGGTTCCAGGATGTGGTGAGGTAGGCGTAGAAGAACAGCAGAATGAGGATCTGCAAATACGTCGGGCTCTCGATGGCCAGCGGCAGGGCGAAGCTCACCACGGCTGCCAGGCCGAGAAGCGCCAAATCCAGTTGTTTCCGGCTCACGTGCGCCTCCTACCAGTCCTGTTTATGGCCGAAAAAGCCGGAGGGTTTGACGAAGAGGATCACCAGGAAGATGGCGTAGATGATGGCCTCGGTCCAGGTGGAGGTGATGTACTGCGAGAACACCGACTCGATGAGCCCCACGATGATGCCGCCGAGCATCGCGCCCTTGATGCTGCCAAGCCCACCCAGCACCACGATGATGAAGGCCCGGATG
The DNA here is from genome assembly GCF_000429325.1 of Fundidesulfovibrio putealis DSM 16056. Lineage (NCBI taxonomy): Bacteria > Pseudomonadati > Thermodesulfobacteriota > Desulfovibrionia > Desulfovibrionales > Desulfovibrionaceae > Fundidesulfovibrio > Fundidesulfovibrio putealis. The sequence continues at coordinate 244,061 of NZ_KE386886.1, read as the reverse complement.
TCGAAGACCACGCCCACGGAGGGGTAGACGTAGTAGAAGGGGATGATGACGCAGCCCGCGATGCCCGCGATGGCCGTGCCGATGCCGAAGGCCAGGTTGTAGATGCGGTACTGGTCGATGCCCATCAGGTTGGCGGCCTCGCGGTCCAGGCTGGTGGCCTGGAGGGCCTTGCCGGTGCGGGTCTTCTTCATGAAGAGCGCGAGACCCACTGCAGTGGCTACTGCCACCACGAAGCCGGAAAATTTCGGAATGGAGACGATGACCTCGCCCAGCATGAAGGATGTGCCGGAAATGGCCGTGCGCACGGTGCGGTATTCCGCGCCGAACAGCATGAGCGCCAGGTTGTCCAGCACGTACCACACGCCCGTGGTGACGATGATGACCGTGAGCGGTTCGCGGACCTGCTGCTCGGCCTTGAACACGGGTTTTATGACCAGGTCCTGCATGAAGTAGCCGAAGAAGAAGAGGAACGGGGGAACGATGAAAAGCGCGAAATACGGATGCATCCCCGTGAGCTTTATCAGCCAGTAGGCGGCGAACATGCCTACCATCAGCAGGGACCCGTGCGCGAAGTTGACCACCTTCATCACCCCGAAAATCAGGGTGAGGCCCAGGGCGGTCAGCCCGTACATGGAACCCATCATTGTGCCGTTAAGCACCGCCTGTATCACCGCGGTCATGAGTCGTCTCCGGTGGTTGGTGCTCCCCCCGGACAGCCGCCGGGGCTGCCGGGGGGAGCGGCGTTGGAGGGATTATTTGCCTGCGGGGAAGACGGGCTTGTACCCGGCGCGGCGCGCGGACTTGGGCCACACGGTGACGCGGTCGAGCTTGCCGTCGATCTCGGCGATCTGGGCGATGACGATGCCGGCGTTCTTGTTCTGGCCGTTCTCGTCAAACTCCACGCCGTCGTAGGAGACGATCATGGCCGGGCCGGTGGTCAGCTTGGTGGCGGCCAGGGCGTCGCGCACCTTCTTGGGATCGGTGGAGGCGGCGCGCTCCAGGGCGTCGGCGATCACGTACATGGCGGCGTAGGCGTCAACGGACTCGCCGGTCAGGTCGTAGCCGTACTTGGCCTTGAACTTGGCGTTGGTTTCCTTGGCGCCGGGCTTGTTGACGTCGGTGTTCCACTCGACCTCGTCGAAGAGGTACAGGGCGTTCTTGCCCACGTTCTCCAGGAACTTGGGGTCGGCGTGGCCGCCGCCGCTGGCCAGGACCACCTTGGGGGTGACCTTCATCTCGGTCATGGTGTTGGTGAGCAGGATGGCGTCAGCCGCGTTGGACACCAGCATCACCACGTCGGGCTTGGCGGATTTGAGCTTGGTGACCACCGGGGTCAGGTCGGTGGCGGTGCTGGGGTAGGGCTCGTCCAGCACGATCTCGTAGCCGTCCTGCTTGGCCAGGGTGCGCCACTTCTCGGCGAAACCGGTGCCCCAGTCGCCGTTCTCGAACACGAAGGCGATGGTCTTCATCTTCTGGCCGGTTTCCTCCTGCATGTCCTTCAGGAAGCGGAACTGGTCGCGCACCCACCAGGAGTCCTTGGCGGCGATGCGGAACACGTACTTGAAGCCGCGCTCGGTGATGGTGTCGCGCACGGCAACGGGCACCACGAAGGGCACGCCGTAGCGTTCGGCGGTCTGGGTGGCCGGGTAGGTGACTGCGGAGTTCCAGCAGCCGGTCATGATGTTGACTTTTTCCGTGTTGATGAGGCGCTCGGTCTCGGAGACGCCCACGGTGGGGTCGGACTTGGAGTCCGCGTAGACCAGCTCCAGCTTGGCGCCGCCCATGGACTTGATGCCGCCGGCCGCGTTGATCTCTTCCACGGCCATCTCGCGGGCCTGCTTGCCCTGCACGCCCACCGAGGCGGACGGGCCGGACAGGGGTTCAACGTTGCCGATCTTGATGGCCTTCTGCGCCGAGGCCGGAACAGCGAAGGACACGGTGACCAGGGCCGAAAGGGCCAATCCCACAAGCTTTTTGCCAAGTGACTTGTTCATGCCAGACTCCCAACGGTTGACGTTTTCGCGTGTTGCCAAGTGCCGGGTCAGTTCGATTATCCGCTATTTCAAACGTCCTTCGGAGAGCTCGCGCAGGCCCTCCTCCATGATCGCGAGGCCGCGTTCGAGCTGGTCGTCGGTAATGACCAGGGGCATCAGGGTGCGGATCACGTTGCCGTGCGCGCCGCAGGACAGGAGCAGAAGCCCCTTGTCCACGCAGAACTTGGCCAGGGCCTTGGCCTGCGTGGTGGCCGGGGTCTTGGTCTTGCGGTCCGTGACCAGCTCCAGGGCGCGCATGGGGCCGACCCCGCGCTCCTCGCCGATGATCTCGTATTTTTCCATCCAGGAGGCGAAGCGCTTCTGGATGGTGTCGCCGAGCTTCTGGGCCTTCTGAAGGAGCTTGTCCTCCTCGAAGGCCTCGATCACGGCCAGGGCCGCGCTGCACGAGATGGGGTTGCCGCCGTAGGTGCCGCCGGTGCCGCCCACCTGGGGGGCGTCCATGATTTCGCGCCGACCCACCACGCCGGACAGGGGCATGCCGCCCGCCAGGCTCTTGGCCACGGTGGTCAGGTCCGGAACCACGCCGTGGTGTTCCATGGCGAAGTACGTGCCGGTGCGTCCGAAGCCGGTCTGCACCTCGTCGGCCACGAACACGATGCCGTTCTCCTTGCAGATGGCGGCCAGCTTGACGAAATACTCGGTGGGCGGGCAGACGAAGCCGCCCTCGCCCAGCACCGGCTCGATCACCAGGGCCGCGATGTTCTCGGCGGCGGCGTGGCCGATGAAGAAGTCCTTGAGAAGATCCGCGCAGGCAGCGCCGCAGGTGGTGCGCTCAAGGCCGATGGGACAGCGGTAGCAGTAGGCGTAGGGCATGCGGTAGACTTCGGGGGCGAAGGGTCCGAAGCCGAACTTGTAGGGCTTCACCTTGCTGGTGAGGGTCATGGTCAGGAGCGTGCGGCCGTGGAAGCCGTTCTCGAAGGCGATGACGCCCTGGCGCTTGGTGGCGCTGCGGGCGATCTTCACCGCGTTCTCCACGGCCTCGGCCCCGGAGTTGGCGAACAGGGCCATTTTCTCGAAGTCGCCAGGAGCCATGTCGCACAGCTTTTTGGCCAGCTTGATGTAGGGCTCGTACATGACGATGTGGAAGCAGGTGTGGATGAACTTCTCGGCCTGTTCCTTGATGGCGGCCACGACCTTGGGGTGGCAGTGGCCCACGTTGACCACGCCGATTCCGCCCGCGAAGTCGATGAGTTCGCGTCCGTCCATGTCCACGATGGACGCGCCATTGGCGGAGGCCGCCAGGTAGCGGGTGGCGTTGAACGGCCCTTTGGGCACGTACCGGTCGCGAAGTTCCTGAAGTTCAGTGGAGGTGCAGTTCTTTTGTCCCACGGGTGTCCCTCATGGCAGGATGTTGTCAGGCTTTGCCCAAGCCGCGCCTTTTTACGAAAAGGTCAATTTATTGAGCAAGAAGCAGGCCAGAGGGAGTTGGGGCGTCTGGTTGAGTTATTTCATGTGGTTACGTGTTCGTTGAGTTCGTGCGGGTGCCCGGTTTGATGCACCTATGAATCAATGCTGGGAGAAACATGAATAGTTATCGATAGATGGTGGTGATTCAGTTGTGAATCACAAGAATATTAACAAAAACGGTAATTATGGGCTTTCGGGCGCTCCCGGGTGGAGCCTCGATTTGAGAAAGATCGCTCTGTGAAAAATTAAAACCAATTTTATAGAGATGTTGTTGTGGTCTCGTCCGGTTGCAGGCAAAGTCTACGACAATGAAAGCGCGTTCTGATTCAGTTCTGAATCAATCCAGGGCCATGCCGTATTTGGCCAGCTTGCGAACCACCGTGGACTGGCTCACCCCCAGGTAGGCCGCCATCTCCCGCGTGGTCCGGCAGCGGGCCGCAGCCTGTCTGAGGATGCGCAGGGTGGCCTGGTCGGTGGTCTCGGTCAGCGAGCGCGGCGAGCCGCCCGGCGCGATGAGCCCCGAAGACGGCGACACGCCCATGGCCTCTTCCAGGGCCTCGGTCAGGTCGTCGCCCTCACCCATGACGAAGGCCTTCTGGATGATGCCCACCAGTTCGCGCACGTTGCCCGGATACTCGTAGGATTCCAGCAGGCGCACGGCCCTGGGGGACAGCCGCTTGGACTTGCCGTGGCTGGCGTTGAAGTTGGCCAGGTAGAACTCCGCCAGCCCGAAGATGTCCTCGCGGCGCTCGCGCAGCGGCGCGATACGCACGATGAAGGTGTTCAGACGGTAGTACAGGTCCTTGCGGAAGCGCTTCTGCTCAACCAGACGGTCCAGGTCGCAGTTGGTGGCGGCCACCACGCCGCACTCCACGATCTGCGACTGCGCCCCGCCAAGCCGCCTCAGCTCGTAATCATCAAGATATTTCAGAAGTTTTGCCTGGACGGGGTAGGGGATGTCGCCCACTTCGTCCAGGAACAGGGTGCCGCCCTTGGCCAGCTCGATGAGCCCGGCCTTGCCCTGCTTCAGCGCTCCGGTGAAGGCCCCCTTCTCGTAGCCGAAGAGCTCGGCCTCGAAGAGGTTTTCCGGCACCGCCGGGCAGTTGATGGGGATGAAGGGCTTCTTGGCGCGCGGGCTGTTCTGGTGGACGAACTTGGCCAGAAGGCCCTTGCCCGTGCCGGATTCGCCAAGGATCAGGATGCGCGAGGCGTTGGCGTGGGCAAGCTTCAGAAGCGCCAGCAGGGCGTGGCGCATGGCCGGGCTGTCCGCCACCAGGTCCTTCTGGCGAAGCTCCAGCATGGAGAGCTCAGCCAGCTCGCTGCGGTATTTTTCCTCCACCTTGCGGGCGTTCTGCAACCCCTCGCGCAGGGTGTTCAGCTCGGTCACATCGCGCTCGTTGACCACCACCATGGAGATGCCGCCGCTCTCGTCGAACACCGGCGAACCGGTGACCAGGAGCTGCTTTCCGGTCTTGGTGATGCGCTGGATGATGCTGGACTGGCGCTTGTAGCGCAGCACGTCCAGGGTGACGGAGTGGTCCACCAGCCCCTCTTCGATGATGCAGCTGATGCTCCTGCCGATGTATGCCGCCGCTTCGACGGAGTTCAGGCGCTGGGATTCGCGGTTGATGTCCAGGATGACCCCGTTTCCGTCACAGATCCAGATGCCCTCGGACACCGAGTCCAGTACCGCGCGCAGGGGAATTTCGGGCGCGGAGAGCTGGGCCGGGGCTGTTTCGGCCAGCGTGGCGGCGGCCCCGATGATGCGCCCCTCGCGGATCACCGGGCAGGCTTCCACCCGCAGTTGCCGTCCGGAGATGTCCATCGTGGCTGGAGAGGCTGGGGGAGCGCCGTCCAGGCAGACGTGCAGCACCTGGCGGATATCGGACAGGGAGTCAGGCAGGGGCTGGCAGCCATGGCGGTCCGGGTCGAGCTCGAGAAGCCGCCCGGCGTGCGCGTTGACCGAGACGACGCGGCACTGTGAGTCCACGGCAAGAACGGCGTGACCCAGGGACTGAAGGATGTCGTCGGCCCCAGGGTTTTCAGGGGCAGGTCCTGGCCGGGGTGTCTCCTTGGTGTGTCCCATACGCGGAAAATGCACGAAATTGTATGAATCCGCAATGAGTCTGGCCCGGCAGGGCCGAGGTGAGCGTCAGCGGACTGCGGATTTTCGCATGAGCGGGGCTTTTTCAAGAAACGGGGCCAGCAGGAAGGCCAGGGCCAGGGTCATCGCGAGGGTTGCCGCGTACAGGAAGGCAGCGGATGCGATCTGGCCGGGAAACAGGCCGGAATAGGCCCTGGTCAGGGTGAAGCTCCACAGCAGCATGGCCATGAAGAAACTGTTGGAGGCCCTGCCCAGCGCCCGAACGGGAACTGCGGCCTGCCAGAAGCCCCCCCTCGCCAGCGAGCAGGCCAGCGCGGCGGCCAGGATCGCCTGCACCTGGAGCGCACTGGCCAGCGACGCCCAGTCGTGCCCGTCCATCAGGAAATACAGGTCGTCGCCGCGTGCGGCGCTGAGCTTTCTGCACCAGAGCGCGGCAGCCATGAGCAGTGCCGCTCCCGCCCAGCCGGGAAGACGCGTGGACCCTTTCCACCGGCTGGCGAGCCAGGCCACGCCGACACCCCAGAAAAAGGACAGGAAATGCCCGTTGACCGGAAACCAGGGCAAGTCCTGGACTGTGAACGCGGCCATCGCGGCTGCTCCGGCCGCCCAGCCCCAGGCGAGGGAAATCCTGGCCCGTCTGGCCAGGAGCAGCCACAGCGCCGCCAACGCGTAAAACAGCAGAAAGGCATTGTGCTGCGCGAACGCGCGCAGAAAAGGGGAGGGGACGTTCATGGGGTCGAGCAGCAGGAGGCTCCGGAAATAATCCTCCGGGGAAATGGCCCTGTAGGCCAGGAAGGGGATCCCTGTGACTGCGAGCCAGGGCAGCAGCCGGGCGTACAGCCCGGTGGCCAGGCTCAGGGGCCGGGTGTCGTCGCACGAGGCTTTGCGAAAGATGAGGACGCCGGACACCATGAACAGCATGTCGAACCCCAGGACGCCGCTTGAAAACAGCAGGTCCGCAACCCGTCCGGCGATTTTCTCCAGGAGGCCTGCACCGGCGGCCCAGGCCTGCATCTCGGCGGAGAAATTTCCGAAAAACAGCAGGTTGAAGAGAAAAAAGACCCCGAGGCCCCGCCAGGCGTCAAGGCCCGGCATGCGGTGTTGGTGTTCCATGGTCACGGTTTCACGAAGTAGGGGCGTTCCAGCAGGGTGAACAGCAGGGTGGCCAGCAACAGGCTTAGGCCAAAGGATACGCTCCACGCGCCGAGGACTCCGGGGAACGAGGCAATGCCCCCGAGGAACCCGTTGCTGATGGGCAGGCCCCACTGGGCGTGGGTCATGAACAGAGAGTAGCTGACGACCCCGACCACGCGCAGCGGCGCGAAGGACAGGAGCGCGGTGGCTGCGCCGGGCCGGAGCAGACGCCAGAACAGCGCCGCCGTCGCTGCGGCGAACAGCAGGTGGAAACCCAGGCGGGAGGGCGTGGAAGACCCCATGACGGCGTGGAATGAGTCGGTGGACCACAGCCAGCAGGCGGCGAGGATGGCCAATGCTCCCGGAAGCCAGAGCAGGCTGGCCAGCCGGTCGAGCCAGCCGTGGAGGCGCGTATCCAGCAGCAGGCGCGTGAGCAGGATGCCGACCATGAAGTCGAGGAATCGAGGGTCGTTGTACGGCCTGAGAGTGTTGAAATACAGGATGTTTGCCATGAGAAGGGCGTTTATTGTCCAGAAGTATGCCCATCCTCTGGAAAAGGCCCAGCGTTGCGGAAGTATGAATACTGCGCAAAAGAAAACATAGAACCACATCTCGTAGATCAGCGCCCAGGTGATGTAGCTGACCAGCGTTGTGTCCGGGAAAAACTTGAAGAAAAATATGTTGTCCACGAGCTGACGCCAGCTCACGGAGTCCGCACCCCAGCACAGGGCCGGAAGGTTGACAACAAGAATGACCGGGAGGAGCCGCTTGAACCGGTGCGTCATGAAGGTGTGGACAGGGATGTTCCCGGTTCTGGAAAAGGACAGATAGGTAAGGCACCCGCTCAGCAGGAACAAGATGTCCACACCAAGGCTTCCGGAGTGAAGTGTGCGGATCATATGAAATACGAGAGATCCAGAATTCAGGAAGTAGTCTGATTCGCTGAACTGGGCGAAGAAATGGACGTTGAAGATCATTACCGTGGCGACGGCGCGCAGTCCATCCAGAGCGGGGTAACGTCTCTTGTCGAGGAGGAAGAAAGAATTCATGCCGACATGAGCCTATCCAAAACCCTGCTGCCCGTCCACTGGGGCCGGGAAACGCGACATGGACGCCCCGCCGTAGGGGAAGCAGTCGCAGTCGCTATCAGATTGTTGCGAAAATCCATGGGCAAGGCATTGATACTTCCCATTTGACGAGGCCCACATAAATATAAATACTGTGCATAGAAAATCCAAATAGTGGGGGCGGTGATGTTCACAGTGACCGACGCTGCAAAGAAACAGCTTGATTCGTTTTTTTCCGACAAACCCAGGGCGGCCATCCGCATTTACCTGTCCGAGGGCGGCTGCGCGGGACCGCGCCTTGCCCTTGCCATGGATGAACTGAAAGACGGCGACGACAGCTTCGAGGTGGAGGGCTACACCTTCCTGGTGGAGAGCGACCTCATGGGCAAGGCCAAACCCCTCACCGTGGACCTGAGCTACATGGGGTTCCAGGTCCTATCCAGCCTGGAGCTGCCCAAGGGCGGATGCTCCACCGGTTCCTGTTCGACAGGCTCCTGCTCTACGGGTTCCTGCTGCGGCTAACGGCTTTCCTGAGTGGGGCGGTCGCCTGACCGCCCCTCTTCCTTCCAATTCACCGCTCACCGGGAGCGCATCCTGCGCCACAGGGTGGAGCGGCTGATCCCCAGGGATTTCGCGGCCTCGCCGATCCTGCCGTTGGTCCTGTCCAGGGCCTCGCGGATGCGTTCCAGCTCCCCGTCGCCCAATGCCTGGAGCTGCGGCGGGCAGGACGGGGCCAGCCTGGGAGGCAGGCCCCCTCCTGACGGCCCGTGGCTCTGGGGCGGGCTGCCCGCCGGGACGGAGGGCGTGGCGTCCAGCAGCGAGCGGATGAGCCTGCCGGACACCACCCGCTCCCGGTGCGTGGCGGCCACGCGGGCCATGACGTTCTGCAACTCCCGCACGTTGCCCGGCCAGGGATGCTCGCACAGCGTGGCCAGCGCATCCTCGTCCAGGGCGTAGCGGCCGGGCCTGCCGCAAGCCTGGTCCAGGAAATGCGCGGCCAGGCCTGGGATGTCTTCGCGCCTGCGGCACAGGGGCGGCAGGCGCAGGCGCAGCACGTTCAGCCTGTAGAACAGGTCGTCGCGGAAGCTCCCCTCGGCCACCAGCCTGCCCAGGTCCTTGTTGGTGGCCGCCACCACGCGCACGTTCACCGGAATCATCTGGTCGCTGCCCAGGCGCATCACCTTGCGCTCCTGCACCACGCGCAGGAGCCTGCCCTGGGTGGGCAGGTCCATCTCGGCGATCTCGTCCAGAAAGATCGTTCCGCCGTGGGCCAGCTCGAAGAGCCCCGCCTTGCCCTTTTGGCTGGCTCCGGTGAATGCGCCGGGCATGTAGCCGAACAGTTCGCTTTCCAGCAGCTGGCCGGGCAGCGCCGCGCAGTTCACGGCCACGAACGGCCCCTCGCCGCGCGCGCTCGCCGTGTGGATGCTCTGGGCGAAGAGCTCCTTGCCGGTGCCGGTCTCGCCGTGGATGAGCACCGTGGCCGAGGTGCGCGCGTAGTCCCGCCCCATGGCGATGGCCTGGGCCAGGGCCTGGCTCTGGCCGCGTATGTCCTCGAAGCGCGAGGTGGCCACGTGGCCCGAGGCCAGGATGCGTTTTCGCACGGTGGCCTCCATCTTCTGGATCTGGCGCACGTCGTGCACCGTGGCCACCGCGCCCACGGTCTCCCCGTGCACGGTGACGGCCAGCTTGCTGCACATGATCTCCTGGTCGAACACCCGCTCGATCTGTCCGGTCTCGGCTTTGCCCGTGGCCAGCACGCGGCTCAGGCCCGACTTGGGCCACACCTCCGAGATGTTCCGGCCCAGGGCGTCGGCCTCGGTCATGCGCAGGAGCCTTCCCGCCACCGGGTTGAACACCGTGACCACGCCGCGCCTGTCCACGGCCACGATGCCGTTGTCCGTGGAGGTCAGCACCGCCCGCATCAGCGAGCTCTTGGCCTTCTCCACGTTCCTGCCGTGGGCGATGCGCTTGGCCTCGCGCACGGCGGCCAGGATGGACTGGGGGCTGCTCTCCACGGGCTGGCAGGGCACGCCCAGCTGCTGGGCGAAGAGCGCCATGATGTAGCCACCCACCACGATTTCCGCCCCGTCGTCCCTGGCCCGCACCACCGCCGCGCTGATGTCCTCCTCCCTGGACCATTCGTAAATGCCCACGTCCACGCCAAGCATGCGGCCGATCTCGCGCGCGCCGTCGGACATGGGCGGGAAGGCCACCACGGCGATGCGGCTGGCGCGGGCCTTGGCCCGGTGGATGGCGGTGAGCAGGTCCAGGCTGGATGTGGAGATGTCCACCACGGAGAGGTCGGGCAGGGCGTCCTGGACGCCTCGCGCCGTGGCCCCGCGCGAGATGACCACCTCCACCCCCTGGGCGCAGAGGCTGCGGGCCGCCTTGATGGCCCCGGCCATGAGTCCTTCGGTGAGGATGACGTCGTCGTGCTCGCCTTTGAGGATTGCGCGCGCGCAGTCCAGCATGGACTCGTTCAGGGCGATGAAAGCGATGGTGCTCATGAGGGCCTCGCGTGCGACAGTCTGAAACGTGATGAAACATAATGAATCATACTTGTTTCAAGCGTGCAACATCATAGTGCAACATACTGTAATATTGGTAAGTTATATTTGGAACGATTTCTGCTCAGCTCAGGGAGGACGGACGGGGAGTGGTGGACACTTCTCCGGCGGGAAGCGCCGGGGAGCCAACCGCAAAGGAGCAGCGAATGAAACTCGACTGGAAGGCCATCGTGCCGCTGGCCATCGGAATCGGAATCTGGCTCATTCCAACGCCTCAGGGGCTGCAACCCTACGCCTGGCAGTACTTCGCGCTGTTCACGGCCGTGATCGCCGCGCTGGTGCTGGAGCCCATCCCCGCTGCGGCAGCCGGGCTCATGGGCGTCACGCTTGCGGCGGCGCTGAACCTGGTGCCCGCAGTGGCCGACAAGGCCCCCACCACGGCGGACGCTGTGCGCTGGGCGCTGTCCGGCTTCTCCAACGGGACGGTCTGGCTCATCTTCGTGGCCTTCATGTTCGCCATGGGCTACGAGAAGACCGGGCTCGGCAAGCGCATCTCCCTGGTGCTCATCAAAAAGCTCGGCAAGAGCACCCTGGGCCTGGGCTACGCGGTGGCCCTGGCGGATCTGGCCCTGGCCCCGTTCACGCCGTCCAACACCGCGCGCAGCGGCGGCGTGATCTTCCCCATCATCAAGAACATCCCGCCCCTGTACGGCTCCACGCCCGAGAGCGGCGCTCGCAAGATCGGCGGCTACCTGATGTGGACCGCGCTGGCCACCACCTGCGTCACCAGCACCATGTTCCTGACGGCCCTGGCCCCGAACCTGCTGGCCCTGTCGCTCCTGGAGAAGACCACCAAGCTGACCATCGGCTGGAACGAGTGGTTCGTGTCCCTGGCCCCGGCCTGCATCATCATGTTCGTGGCCTTGCCGTATCTGGTCTACGTGATCTATCCGCCCGAGATCAAACGCAGCGAGGACGCGCCCAAGTGGGCGGCCGCCGAGCTTGCCAAGATGGGCTCCATCACGGCCAAGGAGCTCACCATGGCCGGGCTTGCCGTGTTCGCCCTGGTGTTGTGGATCTTCGGCAACAAGATGTTCGACGCCACCATCGTGGCGCTCATGGCCCTGTCGCTGATGATTCTGACCAAGGTGGTCACCTGGGAGGACATCACCAGCCACAAGACCGCCTGGAACGTGCTGTGCTGGTTCGCCACCCTGGTGGCCCTGGCCGACGGCCTGGGCAAGGTTGGCTTCCTGAAGTGGTTCGCGGCGCTGGCCGCCGGGGCCATGTCCGGGTTCTCGGTGACCACGGTCATGATCGCGCTGATTCTGCTGTTCTTCTTCATCCATTACATGTTCGCGAGCCTGACCGCCCACACCACGGCGCTTTTGCCCGTGTTCCTGGCCACGGCCATGAGCATCCCCGGCATCCCCATGAAGCCCTTCTCCATCCTGATCTGCGCGACGCTTGGCCTCATGGGCATCCTGACCCCCTACGCCACCGGCCCGAGCCCGGTGTACTACGGATGCGGCTACATAACTCGCAAGGAGTTCTGGACCCTGGGCTTCATCTTCGGGGTTATCTTCATAGGCCTGCTGGTTGGCGTGGATTTCCCGTACCTCATGATGATCACGCCCAAGTAACGCGTGTTGGGAATGCACAGCGGGATCGAGTCCGGTGCACGAAGAAAACCATGGCAAATGGTGCTGAATTCACTATTCATGGTTTTCCGGAAAAGGCGTCCACGTTTGAACGTGCACTCACAGTGAGGATACAGACATGAGCAAGATCACCGTTTTCGGGGCAGGCAACGTCGGTGGCGCGGTCACCCGCAGGCTCATCGAGCGAAAGCTCTGCAAGAAGGTCGTGCTGGTGGACCGAAACCCCGGCAAGTCCGAGGGCATCGCCCTGGACATCCTGGAGGCGAGCCCGGTGGACCTCCTGGAGCCGGTGTGCGTCTCCGGCGACGACCTGGAGCAGTCGCGCAACTCGGAAATCGTGATCATCACGGCAGGAGCCCGGCGCAAGGAAGGCATGACCCGCGACGATCTCCTGAAGATCAACGCGGACATCGTGCGCGACTGCGTGAGCCGCGCCGCCCAGTACAGCCCCTACGCCTTCTACATCATCGTCAGCAATCCGCTGAACGTCATGTGCCACGTGGCCATGCGCGCGGGGCAGATCCCGCGCACGCGCGTCACGGGCATGGCGGGAATCCTGGACGCCTGCCGCTTCCAGTACTTCATCTCCAAGGAGCTGAATGTCTCGGTGGAGAACGTGCAGGCCATGGTGCTGGGCGAGCACGGCGAGGACATGATCCCCGTGCCGCGCTACTCCACGGTGGCGGGCGTGCCGGTGACGGAGCTCATGCCGCAGGAGAAGCTGGACGAGCTCATCGCGCGCACGCGCGACGGCGGAGCGGAGATCATCCGCCTGATGCAGACCAGCGCGTTTTACGCCCCGGCCTCGGCGGTGATCCAGATGGTGGCCGCAGTGGTCATGGACAAGAAGAAGATACTGCCCTGCGCCGCCTACCTGAACGGCGAATACGGCATAACCGGCGCGTTCGTGGGCGTCCCGGTGAAGCTGGGAGCCAACGGCGTGGAGGAGGTCCGGGAGATCGAGCTCACGGACCAGGAGCGCCAGGCCCTGGTGAAAAGCGCCGAGAAGATAAAGACCCAGCTGGCCCTCATCGGCGAGGCCTGCTGAGCGTATCCCTCACGCAGTTTACGAACACTACAAGAGAGACGAAAGAAGGAGCTTGCGAATGGACAAGCGCGAGGCCCAACGGTCCCTGACGGACATCATGGCCAGATTCACCGGCTACGTGGGGAAGCGGCTTCCCCAGGACGTGCTGGACAAGCTGGCCCAGCTCCGGGAAGGCGAGCAAAGTCCGCTGTCGCGGGTTGTATACGACTCCATGTTCGAGAACCTCGAAGCCGCCGACCGGCTGGACCGCCCCTGCTGCCAGGACACAGGCGTGATCCAGTACTTCATCACGGCGGGAGCCTCGTTCCCGCTGCTGGGCGAATTGCGCGAGATCCTGGGCGACGCGGTGCGCGAAGCCACCCGCGAAGCGCCGCTTCGCCACAACGCGGTGGAGACCTTCGTGGAGAAGAACACCGGCGACAACACCGGCACCCGCGTGCCCTGGATCGAGTGGGACATCGTGCCGGGCGACGGCGCGACCATCGAGGTGTACATGGCTGGCGGCGGGTGCAGCCTGCCCGGCGCGGCCAAGGTGCTCATGCCTGCGGCAGGGTACGAGGGCATCGTGCAGTTCGTGTTCGACGTCATCACCTCCTACGGCGTGAACGCCTGTCCTCCGCTGCTGGTTGGCGTCGGCGTGTCAACTTCGGTTGAGACGGCGGCCATGCTCTCCAAGAAGGCCATCCTGCGCCCCATCGGCACGCGCCATCCCAATCCCCAGGCCGCCGAGATGGAGCTCCTGCTGGAAAAGGGCCTGAATGAAGTGGGGCTCGGCCCCCAGGGCCTGTCCGGAAACTCCACGGTGCTCGGCGTGCACATAGAATCCTCGGCCAGGCACCCCTCCACCATCGGCGTGGGCGTGTCCGTGGGCTGCTGGGCTCACCGGCGCGGGACCATCCGCATCGCCCCGGACCTGTCTTACGAAATTCTGTCGCACAAGGAGGCCGTGCTGTGAAAAAGGTCCTGACCACACCCATTTCCAACGAGGACATCGAGTCGCTGAAAGCGGGAGACGTGGTGTACCTGGACGGCCTGCTGGTCACCTGCCGCGACGTGGGCCACCGCAGGCTCATCGAGCTTGGGCGCGAGCTCCCCGTGGACTTGCATGGCCTGGCCATCTTCCACGCCGGGCCTATCGTGGCCAAGGACGGCGACGGCTGGAAGATGATCTCCATCGGCCCCACCACCAGCATGCGCATGGAACGCTTCGAGAAGGACTTCATCGAGCAGACCGGGGTGAAGCTCATCATCGGCAAGGGCGGCATGGGCGCGGACACCGCCGAGGCCTGCAAGAAGCACAAGGCCGTGCACGCCGTGTTTCCCGGCGGCTGCGCCGTGCTGGCCGCCGTGGAAGTGGAGGAGATCGAGCGGGTGGAGTGGCTGGACCTGGGCATGCCCGAGGCCTTGTGGGTGTCTCGCGTCAAGGAGTTCGGCCCGCTGATCATCTCCATCGACGCCCAGGGCAACAACCTGTTCGAGGCCAACAAGGCCGGGTTCAATGCGAAGAAAGGCCCCATCATCGAAGAAATCAGCCGCCAGGTGCGGTTCATAAAATAGTCCGGGCTTCCGGGACCGGCAACCGCGCCTGCGTCCGCGCATGGCGACGAAAGCCGGATCGGGCGATCCGGCAAGGAGAGACGACGTGAAACAGTACAATATCGCGGTGATTCCCGGCGACGGCATCGGCAAGGAGCTGGCTCCCGAGGGCGTGCGCGTGCTGAACGCCGCCGCCGAGGCCTGCGGCTTCAAGCTGGCCTACGAGTACTTCCCCTGGGGATGCGAATACTACACCGAGTACAACGAAATGATGCCCGAGAACGGCCTGGAGATCCTGCGGCCCTTCGACGCCATCTACTTCGGCGCGGTGGGCTACCCGGAACTCGTGCCGGACGACGTGTCCCTGCACGGGCTCCTGATAAAAATCCGCCTGGGCTTCGACCAGTACATCTGCCTGCGCCCCACCACCCTGCTGCCCGGCGTGCCCACGCCGCTTGCCGGCAAGAAGCCCGGAGACATCAATTTCATCACGGTGCGCGAGAACACCGAGGGCGAGTATGCGGGCGCTGGCGGGCGCATGCACCCCGGACAGCCCATGGAGCTTGCCGTGGAGACCTCCGTGTTCACCCGCGCTGGCGTGGAGCGCGTGATCCGCTACGCCTTCGAGCTGGCCCGCTCGCGTCCCCGCAAGCTCCTGTCCCACGCCACCAAGTCCAACGCCCAGAAGCACACGTTGACCTTCTGGGACCAGATCTTCGACGAGGTGGCCACGGAATACCCGGACGTGAAAACCGAGCGGGTGCTGGTGGACGCCATGGCCGCGCGTTTCGTGCTGAAGCCCGAATCGCTGGACGTGGTGGTGGCCTCAAACCTCTTCGGCGACATCCTCACCGACATCGGCGGGGCCATCACCGGCAGCCTGGGGTTGTCGGCCAGCGGCAACATCGACCCCGAGCGCCGCTATCCGTCCATGTTCGAGCCGGTGCACGGCTCGGCCCCGGACATCTACGGCAAGGGCATCGCCAACCCCATCGCCATGGCCTGGAGCGGCGCCATGATGCTGGATTTCCTGGGCGAGAAGCGCGCCGGGGCCCTGATCGAGAAAGCCATTAGCGCTGTCACCGCCGAGGGGAAAAGACTGACGCCCGACCTTGGCGGCACGGCCACCACCACCCAGGTGGCCGACGCCCTGATCGAGAAGCTGAGGGAGCTGGCAGCAGACCAGTAACACGACTGTGAAGAGTTTGAGAAGATGTAAGGTTTTGAGGTCACTTGCAGTGGGAGAAGCCTCCGGCGGCCAACGGGCTGCGCCCTTTGGAATCCCCAGTAGGGTGATGCCCTTACGTGCAGAGAGTGCATTCGTAGCGGCTGGCCGGGGAGTTTTGCAGAAGACTCATGTTTTACGAACGATAAACCCAATGGTTCTCTTTGGCTGAACCGACGCAGTGCGTGGGGAAGCCGGGAGGGCGCGACACAACGCGACTTGAGTGAATCAGGAAACAGGCGGCGGGCAATGGCCCGCCGCCCTTAACCGGGAAGCGTTCCAGGAGCGAGGTTGGCGCGAACGAGGCGCGGCTCGCTAGAGCCGAAGCGCAGGATGTTCAGGCAGCCGTGGTCCTGGTCCAGCCTGAAAAGGTTCTCCAGGGGCATGCCCAGCACGCGGGCCATGATGGTCCGGTTCACCCCGGCGTGGGCCACCACCAGCAGGTTGGCCTCCGGATTGTCCCCGGTTTCGGCAGTTGCCAGAATAGTTCCCAGCGCGGTCCAGGCCCGGCCTGAGAGATCGGCAAAGCTCTCGCCGCCGGGAGGCCGAAACCCGGCGATATCCGCCCCGCGCTCCTCATACAGGCCGGGGTAGCGGCTCTTCACGTCCGCGACGCTCAGGCCGTCCCACTCTCCCAGTGATATCTCGCGAAGCTCGGCCACTGGCGTGGCCGTGAGTTCCCGGCCTTCCAGGATGATGGCCGCCGTGTCCCGGCAGCGCGCAAGATCCGAGCAGCAAGCCCCGGCGAAGTCCACGCCCGAAAGCGCGTCGCGCCATGCTGCGGCCTGGGCGCGCCCCGCGTCGGAGAGCGGTACATCGCGCTGGCCCAGGAAACGCCAGGGCGTCTCTGGGATGGTCTGGCCGTGGCGCAGGAGGTAGACGGTCAGGTTCACGGCCCGGCGGGCTCTTCCGCAGGATAATACAGTCCGGCCCGCTCCAGGATGGTCCTGACCGGCAGGCGCGCTTCGCGCTCCACGCGCGCCATCATGGCCAGCGCCCGGTCCCGGCGTCCCGTGATGGCCTCGCGGGCCTGGGGATCGCGGCCGAAGCGCTCGAGCTTCTCCTGGAAGCGCCTGCGGATGCTCACCACCCTGTCCCCGGACACCAGCTTGTCCGCCAGATAGACCACCTCGCGCTCGGTTATCCGGGCCGTGTCCGGGATGCTCAGGTCGCGGTGGGCCTCCACGATGCGCGCCTCGTCCGTGAACCCGGCGGAGTCCAGCAGGCGCGCGCCCATAACTTCGTGATTCTTGCGCTTCTTGGCGATGTCGTGCAAAAGCGCCGCGCTCTGGACCAGCTCCACGTCCAGGGGCCAGCCCAGGGCGTCGTTCAGGGCGGTGGCCAGGGCCACGGCGATGCGCGACACTGCCTCGGCGTGGGCCAGACCGCGCTCGTTCACACAGTGGATGTCCAGCAGGGCGCGGGCCTCCTCGGGGGTGCGGCGTCCCTGCACGCGCAGGCGGCGCAGGGCTTCGCGGTAGTCCTGGGGGGTGTCCAGGTCGAAGAGGATGTTCTGGTCGGCCACGGGCAGTTCGTCCGCGCCGATGCGCTTTTCCAGCTCCAGAAGAGCCCCGCGCAGGCCGTTTTCGCCGCTCCAGGCCGAGATGAAGGGCAGGCAGCTGGCCGCGATGAACGGCGGGTGGCCGCGCTCGCCCCGAAAGGTGGGGTAGAGGATGGGATAGTCGCCGAAGAGGTCGGCCAGCACGCGGATGGTCTGGGAGCGCACCAGGGGGATGTCCACCGGCAGCACCAGCACGGCGTCGATGCCCTGGGGCAGGGCCTCGATGCCCGCCAGTACGGACGAGAACATGCCGCGCTCGAACTCGCGGTTGATGACGCAGTTGATGGACAGCCGGGCCGTTTCGGCCAGCACCTCGGGGGCCTTGTGTCCGGCCACCACCAGGATGTCCTCGATGCCCGCCTTGCGCAGGGTGCGCGTCACCCAGCCAAGCACCGTGGAGTCACGTAGCGCCATGAGCGGCTTGAAGCCGTCCATGCGCGAGGAAAAGCCCGCAGCGGGCACCAGCGCGGCTATGCGCACGGTTATGTGTCCTCCCGCGAGGCTCTGGCCTGTATAAGTTCCGCAACGATGCTCACGGCGATCTCCTCCGGGGTCTCCGCCCCGATGTCCAGCCCGATGGGGCAGTGCACGCGCGCGAAATCAGCGTCCGTGAAGCCCAGGCCCTTAAGCTTGGCGTACACGGCGTCGCGCTTGCGGCGGCTGCCGATCATGCCGATGTAGCCTGCCTGGGTGCGCAGCGACTGGGCCAGCACGTCCGCGTCGTCCACGTGCCCGCGCGTGACGATGACTATGGACGTTTCCGGGCCGATGTCCAGGCCGGACAGGCAGGAGCGCATGTCGCCCGTGGCGATCTCGTGCGCGTGGGGGAAGCGCTCCCAATTGGCGAATTCGGGGCGGTCGTCCATCACGGTCACCTTGAAGCCGGTCATGGCCGCCATCTGGGCAGTGGGGCGCGACACATGGCCTGCGCCCGCGATGAAGAGCGGCGAGGGGCCGGACCAGGGCTCCAGGAACCAGCGCTGCTCCAGGGCCGTAAACACCACCGGGGCGCGGATGTCCCGCCCTGCGGCCCGCGCGCTTTCCATGAGGGCCTCCGGCAGCGCAGCCCCTACGGCGGGGCCGCGAAAGGGCAGCAGCGTGCGCGGCCCGCCGTCCATGGGCACGGCCAGCAGGGTGCGTTCGCCGCGCTCCAGGCGTTTTTGCAGCCCGGCGTAAAGATCGCCCTGGTCGCCCGGCTCGATGCGCTCCAGGAACACGCGCAGCTTGCCGCCGCAGACCATGTCCGCTCCGGCGGCCAGCTCGCCGGTCAGGTCGAAATCGATCACGCCCCAGGCCTTGGGGTCGGCGTCGTCAGCCAGCAGGCGCGCGGCGGCCTCCAGCACGTGGGCTTCCACCAGCCCGCCGCCAACAGTGCCGTGCATTGCGCCGCCCTGTCTGACGATCATCTTGCTGCCCGCAGAACGCGGCGTGGAGCCTTCGTGGGTCACGATGGTGGCGGCGGCCACGGGCGTTCCCTCGGCGAGCCAGAGGCCAAGAGTCTTGAGGAGGTCGATCATAGTCCGTTTGCCGTTCCTTTATCGGGGATGAACACCTGCACGGTGTCCCCGGTTGTCTGTATGCGTCCTGTGATGGGTCCAAGCCGCCGAAGCGGGCTGCCGCAGGGGCAGGGGCCGGGCAGCATGCGTGCCATGTCCCCGGTGCGGTAGCGCAGAAGCGGCATGCCCCGGCGCGAGAGCGTGCTTATCACCACTTCGCCTTCGCGCCCAAGGGCCACGGCCCGCCCCGTGACCGGATTCACGATTTCCACCAGCAGGTCCGCTTCGCGCAGGTGGTAGCCGTGGTGCGCGCCGCACTCCACGCCGCCGCCGAAGCAGGTCTCGGTGAGGCCGTAGTGGGCGTAGATTTCGATGCCCGCCTCGTCCGCCCTGCGGCGAAGCTCCGGGGTCACCGGCTCGCCGGAAAGAAGCGCCCTGTCCAGCGCTCTTGGCCAGGCAGGCCCGCCCTGGGAAAGCGTAAGCAAGGCGCGAAGTTGCGAGGGCAGCGCGGCCAGGCAGGTGACGGCCTCCTGCGAGATGAGCCGCGCGGCCTCCTGCGGCGCGCAGGGGTGTGGCGCGAGCACCGGGCGCACCCCGATTTCCGAGAGCGCGCGGGCCAGGAGCATGGCCGCGCCGTCCTCCCTGCGCCCCGGCAGCAGGATGAGCACCACGTCGCCGGGCGCGGTGAAGGAGGCCATCCCCACCCGGAAGAAGTCGAGCGTGTCTTCGAGCTCGCGACCGGTGAAGAACAGGCGCTTGGGCTTGCCCGAGGTGCCGGAGGTGTTCAGGGTCACCACGCGGTCCACGTCGCCCTGCGACACGCAGAGCATGCGCTCGGAATGTTCGCGCAAGTGGTCCGGCGTGAGGAACGGCAGGGCCGCGACGCCGCCAGGGCTATCGGCCAAGTCCGGTAGATGCTCCGCGTAGAAGGGGCTTCTGGTCCTGGCCCACCGCGCCAGGGCGTGCAGGCGCTGGGCCTGCCATTGGCCCAGGGCCTGCGGGTCCGGGCCGGGCACGCCGGTGGCCAGGGACACCCAGGCATCCAGGGAGCAGCGCATCATAAGACGACACTCCCATGGTTGCCCCGGTGCAAGGTGCGCCCGGTGGCCGAGGTCAGGTTGTACAGGCAGAAGGGTACCAGCGCGCCGTCCGGGGCCAGCACGTGGATGCAACAGCCTTGCGCGCGCTCCAGGTCGATGGTCCAGGCGTCCTGGAAGGCCATGCAGGAGATGGAGAAGCGGTTTCGCGTGCCGGATTGGGCCAGGAAGCGGTCGAAGTCGTCAACCAGGGCTCCGGGAGCCGGATTATTCGCCGGGGCGGACCACTGCCGGGCCGTGAAGGCGCGGGACTTGAGCGCGCCTTCCAAGGCCGTGGGGATGAGGCCCGTGGGAGCCGGATCGCAGCATCCGCCTCCGGAAACGGGCGACAATCCGCCATCGTCCTGGCGCAGGAACGTGCCGGAGAACGAGCAGAGCGAGTGCTCGCAGCCGGGGGGATGGAAATCCGAAATCTTCAATAGCCCGCCGGACTGGGACACCAGAGACGTGAGCACCTCCGGCAAGGTGGGGCCGTGCAGGCCGCGCTCCAAGCCTTGGCCAGTCTCTTGGCCGGGATGACGGCCAAAAGCGGCCATGGGCTGGAAGTGCACTCCGCGAACGGTCGGCCCGAGCGAGAGCGCCAGCCTGAGGATGTCCCCGCACTCGTCGTCGTTGATGCCGCGCGCCAGGGTGGGCACCAGCACCACGCCGAGTCCGGCCTTTTCGCAAGCTTTGACGGCGGCCATCTTCTCGGCCAGCAGTGGGCGACCGCGAAGAGCCGCGCAGGCCGCGTCCGAGCCGTCGAATTGCAGGAATACCGACGACAGGCCAGCTCCGGCCAGACGCTCGGCGAAGCCTTCCTCGCGGCCCAGGCGAAGCCCGTTGGTGTTCAGCTGCACGAAGGCGAACCCGGCCTTGACGGCCACGCGCACGATGTCTTCCAGATCAGCGCGCACCGTGGGCTCGCCGCCGGAAAGCTGAAGGTTGCATGAACCTGCCCTGGTCCGCAGCTCCCGGAACCTGCGCCCAAGCTCGTCCGCGTCCGGTTCAGGCGACAGGGTCTCGCCGGACGAGGCGAAGCAGACCGGGCAGCCCAGGTCGCAGCGCGCGGTGAGCTCCACCAGGGCGGTGCAGGTGTGCTGGGCGTGCTGCGGACACAGGCCGCAGTCGTACGGACAGCCCTTGCCTGCCGCGCCGCCGGGGTTGGGCGGCGACGGCCTCTTGGGCCGCCGCCAGGATTTCATGGCGGGCTCCCCGACCCAGACCGGCTCGCGGAACTCGCCGTGCTCCGGGCAGGTGCGCGTAAGCCGGACCGTATCGCCATCGGGCACGCGCCGCGCGGGCAGGCGTTTCAGGCAGACCGGGCAGAGGCTCTGGGTGTCTCCCAAATGCCCGCCGCAAGACTCTTCGGGCACGCCGCCTACTCCCTGGCCTCGGACGGGTCCACGCCGAGCCCGGTCAGGATTGTCAGGATCTGCGCCCAGGCCTCGCCGATCAGCTGTGCGCAGCGGCTCATGTCCGGTTTGCCGTCCGGGCATTCGCCCAGGATGTCCGCGCATGAGGTGCCGCCGTACTCACTGGTGCGCTCCGTGAACCAGTCCACGAACTCGGACACGGCCAGATCTGCCTTGTCCGAGGGCGTCTCGTCGTCCGCGCCCTTGCCCAGATACAGCGAGAGCACGCAGGCCCCGCCGGTCAGCACGCCGCAGGTCTGCCCGCACTGGCCCATGCCGTGGCACAGGCCGCCAAGCGCCCGCACCAGGCCGGGGTTCTCGGTCCCCTGGGCCTGAAGGGCCAGGAGCCCCAGCATCTGGCTGCAACAGTAGCCCTTGGCCGCCAGGGGCAGGATGTCCAGAAGGTACTCGCTCACAGGGCCTCCGTTTGGGCGATGCACAGGAAATAGCCGGGCCTGCCGCAGGAGGTGCAGCCAAGCCCCAGCTCGGAGCTGTCGAAGCCCGCGAACAGGAGCCGCCCGGCCAGCTCGGCCAGCAGCCTGCTGTGGTCCTCGAACACGCGCATGAAAAATCCGGCCGCGTGCAGGCGCTCTTCCACCACATGGCGCGGCACGGCCCCTGCCGCGCAGCCAGCCGTGCGCGGGGCTTGATTGTCCACAGGGTCGCGCAGGTAGAGGTCGGTCAGCACCAGGAGCCCGCCCGGAGCCAGGATGCGGTGCATCTCCCCCAGGGCCGTGCGCGGATCGCGGGTGATGGAGAGCACGCACTCGCACAGCACCGCCGCGAATGTGCCGGCGCGAAACGGGACGGCCTCCGCCGTGGCCTGCACCAGCGCGGCTTTGTCGTCGTGCCTGCGGGCCTCGGCCAGCAGGTGCGGCGAGGGGTCCAGGCCCACGGGAGCGAGCCCCCGTCGGGTCAGCAGCGGCAGGCTGGCGCCGCGCCCGCAACCGATGTCCGCCACCAGCGCCCCCGGCGCGAGAACGCAGTGCTCCAGCGCCACTTCCGTGAGCGCTGTTCCGCCGGGACGCAGGGCCAGCCCGGCAACGTCCCGGAACGCCTCGCGCTCGAAGAGTGGGATTGGTGGAACTCGGGGGGCAGGGTCCATGTTATTTGTCCTCCAGAAGCTGCTCCACCTCGGCCATCTTGCCCAGGGCCAGCCCCTCGGGAACCAGCTCCAGCGCGCAATCGGCGCAGGTGAGCAGCGTAATGGTGAAGGCGCTGCCCAGGTATCCGGCCACCACAGGGCCGGGGACCAGCTCCGCCCCGCAGGCGCAGGCCCAGTCTCCGCTCTCGGGCATGTACACATGCTGGGTGCTGGGCACGTCCGAGGCTGTTCCCGTTGGCCCGGCCAGCTCCATGCGGTGGCACCAGGCCCGCGACACCGTTATCCGGTCGCCCTCCTGGAAATACTCAACCCAATAGTTCACGCGCCGGGGCCTGAAACTGGCCAGGAAGCGCCCGGACTCCCGGTCGACCATCCTGCGGCCCGTGCGGAGCGTCTCGACCAGCACCGCTTCCACGTCTTCTTGCAGGATACGCCGGTCCTCCATGGATTCCAATACGCCGGGCGCATAGGAGACGTCCAGCCCGTGTGCGTGGGGCGCGGCGTCTTCGCCCCAGACGTCGCGCAGGAGCGTTGCCTTCAGGCGGGCGCGGTTCTCGTGGCGCTGGGAGAAGCCGGGGCCTTTGGCCGCCGGGTCCATGGCCGGGCCGGGGAAAACGAAGTCCAGCGCGTGCCAGACCCGCTTGCCCTCGGCGGCCAGCCGGTCGCGGCACATGGAGCAGGAGGCAGCCATGTCCAGGGCCGTTTCGGCCCCGCGCCGCCGCGCGACTTCGCGCGACAGCGCGGGATTCACGTTCCCCATAAGGCCGCCGTAGCCGCAGCACTCGGTGAACTGGCCCGAGAGGGGAAGCTCCTGGAAGGGGATGTCCAGGGTGCGCAGGGCGTTTCGTACGGCCTCACGCGTTGGTTGGTCGTGGCGGAGCGAGCAGGGGTCGTGCACGGCCACGGGGCCGGGGGGGCGCTCTCCGGTGAGCACGGGCAGGCCCGTTTCCGCCAGCGCCTCCCAGAGAGAGCGGGTCTTGAACTCCGGGGCGTGCTCCCTGAACACCGCCAGACAGGAGGCGCAGGCCGCGATCACCTGCGGGGAGCCAAGCTCCTTCCAGCGGGCGCGCAGTTCGTGCAGGGACGCGTCGAACAGGTCGGCGCGCCCGGCCCACTTTGCCGGGACGCCGCAGCAGCGCATCAGGAGCCCCACCCCGCCCGTAAGATGCGCGCGCAGAAAATCGTAGGCCGAGGCCACGTGGTGCGGGTGCGAGGCCGCAAGCTGGCAGCCGGGGAAGAAGGCATACGCGCTCTGCGACGCGCCCGGCTGGTTGCGTGAAAGCTCGAAGGCCGGGCCGTTGCCCGCAGCCATGTCCTCTAGGGCGAATTCGTGGGCCGAGGGGGGCATCTTGCCGCGCTCCACCATGTCTCGCCGGGCGGTCAGGCAGAACTCGGCCATGGAGAAGCGTTCCGGGCAGACCTCGGTGCACAGGCCGCACAGGCTGCACGAGTTGATCATGGTGTTGGCCTGATGCACGCCCTGGACGATGGCCGCGTTGTTGTAGATCTGGCGGGCGTACTTCTTGGGGTAGCCCTTGTAGTGCTCCAGGTAGGCGCAGACCTTGACGCACTCCAGGCACTGACAGTTCAGGCAGCGCGCGGCCTCGCTTGATGCTTCCGAGGCATCCAATACGCCGGAAACGTCTGCGGGGGCGACCCTGGCGCTTGGTTCAACGCCCTTGAGCGAGGTGTACAGCCGCGTGGGGATGGGGCCTTCCTTCTCGCGCGAGGCGGTCAGCGACGCGCCGGACATGTGGCGGTCCATGGAGGCGGCGGCGCGTCTGGCGTCCGTGGCCTCGCCGATGGGCGAGAACGCCCCGTCCGGGCCGGGCCAGCCGCCGCAGAACACGGCAGCTTTCCCGGTGCGTTCCTGCCCGGAACCGGACTGGGGAGATTCACCGGCCTCACTGGCCGAAACCGCGCAGGCGAGGGTCACGGGGTCCACGTCGCCCCGGCTTTCGGGACAAAGAGGCGCGCCGTATTCGGCGAACACGGCGTCGAAACCGGCCTGCGCCGATTCGAGAAATTCCGGGGTGTATTCCTGCCCGGTGCGAAGCGCCACCCCCATGGCTTCCAGACGGGCGACCTCGCGGGCCAGGTCCGCCGCTGGCAGCAGGCTTTCCGGCAGGCCGCACAGACGTCCGCCCGCGCGCTGGTCAGGCGTGAACACAGTGACGCCGTAGCCCTTGCGGACAAGGTCCCAGGCGCAGGTCAGGGCAGCAAGCCCGGCTCCCAGCACGGCAGCCTGTTTGCCTTTGGAAGGCAGCACCAGGGGCTTTGGCCCCGGCCTGCCAAGGCGCAGGCAGGCCCGCTCAAGCGCCCCGATGGCCACGGGCTCGCCTGCCTGGCCGCGCTTGCAGACTGCTTCGCAGGGGTGGTCGCAGATGGCCCCCAGCACCGAGGGCAGGGGCATGGTCTTTTCGAGGATCTTGCGGGCCGCGTCCGCGTTCCCGGCCTTCATCAGCTCCATGAAGGCGCGCGCGTCCACGTGGATGGGGCAGGCCGCCTGGCAATAGGGCGGCTCCTCCTGGATGCAACGGCTTTCCCACTCGCGCAGTTCCTGCTGTTCCATGCGTCTTCCATATGGTGAGGGAGCGGGCGCGAAATGCCGCCCGCTCCCTCGTTCAGGTTTGTTGCGTCGTCAGTTTACTTCGCGGCCTGAAGTCCCGCCAGCACCTTCTCCGGCAGGGCCGGGAGCTTGGTGATGCGCACGCCGCAGGCGTTGTAGATGGCGTTTATCACCGCCGCGTGGGGGCAGGTGAGCGGCAGCTCGCCCGTGCCCGACGCGCCGTGGGGGCCGTGCTCGCGCGGGGTCTCCACGTAGATCAGCTCCATGTCGTCGGGGATCTGCTGGGTGTAGGGGAAGCCCGCGCCCACCAGGGTGGAGTGCTTCTTCAAATCCTCGAAGTCCTCGGTGAGGGCCAGGCCGATGCCCTGGGCCAGGCCGCCGTACATCTGGCCGTCCACCACGAGCTTGTTGCACAGGGTGCCGACGTCGGCCACCAGGGTCATCTTCTCCACGGTGGTCTTGCCGGTGGCTACTTCCACGGCCACTTCGGACATGAACATGCCGTACATGTAGCAGCTGAAGGGGTTGCCCACGCCGTTGGTGTCGCAGTGGGTGGCCGGGGCGGTCCACTGGCCGGTGTACTTGGTGGGGATCTTCTCGGCCACCATCTCATCAAAGGTGCGATAGGTCTTGTCGGCCTTGCGCATGGCCGCCATCAGGAGCTCGCAGCCCGCGATGATGGCCTTGCCCACCATCACCTGGGAGCGGCTGCCGCCCGCCGGGCCGGAGTTGGGGGCGACACTGGTGTCGTTCATCACCAGCCTGATCTGCTCAGGCTTCACGCCCATGGGGCGCAGGGCCTCGTGCGCGGTGCCGAGCGAGCCCATGTCCGCGCCCTGGCCGTGGTCTTCCCAGGTGTTGAAGATGGTGATGGTGTTGTCGGAGTTGAGCTCCACATAGGCCTCGGAAGCGTCGGGGCCGTCGAGGCCCGCGCCGTACACGCCAAGGGAGATGCCCACGCCGCGCTTGATCTCGGCGGTAGAGTTCTTCTTGGCCTTGGCTTTTGCGGCCTCGTACTTGGGGCGCAGGATGTCGATCATCTCGGGCAGGCTCAGCACCTCGGGCTCCTGGCCGTTGGGGGTGGTGTCGCCCTTGCGGTAGCAGTTGAGGTAGCGCAGCTCCAGGGGATCCATGCCGAGCTTCTCGGCCAGCTCGTCCATGAGCACTTCCGAAGCGAACTCGCTCTGGGGCGAGCCGTATCCACGGAAGGCCGAACCCCAGGCGTGGTTGGTGCAAACGGTGCGCCCCTCACCCCGGATGCTGGGGATGGCGTAGCCCGCGCCGATGAACTGCGCGCCGCGCAGGGTCAAGAGGTCGCCGAACTCGGAGTAGGGGCCGTGGTCCACGGTCCAGTCGGACTCCATGCCCAGGAGCTTGCCGTCTTTCCCGGCGGCCAGGCGCACGTTCATGAAGAAGGGCGAGCGCTTGCCGGTGTAGGTCTGCTGCTGGTGGTAGTCGTAGCACAAAAACACCGGGCGGCCGGTGGCCAGGGCGGCAACGCCCACAAGGGCCTCCATGGTGGGGCTGAACTTGTAGCCGAAGGTGCCACCGGCGGGGTTCTGCACCATGACCAGCTTGTCCGCCTCGACGCCAAGGCCGGGCGCGATCATGTACAGGTGCAGGTGCAGGCCGATGGACTTGGAGTGGATCACCAGCTTGCCCTCGTCGTTCACGAAGGCGAAGCCTACGTCCGGCTCGATGGGCAGGTGGGGCTGGCGTCCCACGTAGAAGTCGTCCTCCACCACCACGGGGGCCTTGTCGAACACCGGCTTGGTGTCGTCGCCTTTGACGATCTTCTGGACGAAGTACACGTTGGGCGTGCCGGGGTGGATCTCGATGGCGTCGTCGGCCATGGCCGCCGGGGCGCTCATGTAGGCGGGCAGCTCTTCGAGAACAACCTTGACCTTGGCCGCTGCGGCCTTGGCCTGCTTCTCGGTGTCCGCGCAGACGATGGCGATGGCGTCGCCGTACTGGAAGACCTTCTCGTCGCACAGGATGGGGCGGTCCCAGCCGTCGCCCTTGTTGGTGGGGAAGGTGATGAGGCCGGTGATGCGGTTCTTGCCCTTGACGTCCTTGTGGGTGAGCACGCTGTGCACGCCGGGCATCGTGAGGGCTTCGGAGGTGTCGATGGACTTGATGTTGGCGTGCGAGACGGTAGCCTGCACCAGCGCCAGCTTCAGGGTGCCTTCGGGCATCTTCACGCCCAGGTCCGCGCCGTAGTCGCAGGTGCCGGTGACCTTGGCCTCGGCGCTGGGGCGGGGGAATTTGGTGCCCCAGATGCGCCCGTCAGCGGGCAGCTTGTAGGCCAGGTCGGACATCTTCAGCTTGCCCTGCAGCACCTTGGCCGCGTCCATGACCGCGTCCACCAGGGGCTTGTAGCCGGTGCAGCGGCAGGCGTTGCGGTTCTTCTGGAACCACTCGCGCACTTCCTCGCGGGTGGGGTTGGCGTTCACGTCCAGCAGGGCCTTGGCGGAGACGATGAAACCGGGCGAGCAGAAGCCGCACTGCGCCGCGCCGTGAACCATCCAGGCCAGCTGCAGGGGGTGCAGGTTGCCGGGCTGCCCCAGGCCTTCGATGGTGAAGATCTCGGCGCCGTCGGCCACGCGCTTCATCTTGGTGACGCAGGAGCGCGTGAGCTTGCCGTTCACGATCACGTTGCACGCGCCGCACTGGCCCTCGCCGCAGCCGACCTTGGTGCCGGTGAGTTTGAGCTGGCCGCGCAGCACGTTGGCCAGGGTCTCGTCCTGGTCCACCACCACGATCTGGGGTTTGCCGTTGATGATAAGGCTCCGCTTGATCATTCCCTGCCTCCTTCTCGCATCGGTTGAAGTCTTGGTCGCATAAGGCCCGGCTACGGCTCAGCGCGCCGGGATCATTGGCCTTTTCCGAACGGACAAATAGGGTAGCGGCACTCGGGGCAGGCCATGCACAGCCCGCCGTGTCCAAGCGCCGCGATGTCTGGTGCGCTCACGGCCTCCCCGGCCAGGAGCCTGGGGACGATGAGGTCGAAGATGCTGGCCTTGTGGTACATGACGCACCCCGGCAGCCCGAGCACG
Organism: Fundidesulfovibrio putealis DSM 16056; assembly: GCF_000429325.1. Lineage (NCBI taxonomy): Bacteria > Pseudomonadati > Thermodesulfobacteriota > Desulfovibrionia > Desulfovibrionales > Desulfovibrionaceae > Fundidesulfovibrio > Fundidesulfovibrio putealis. Next base: position 216,040 of record NZ_KE386886.1, on the reverse strand, counting down.
GGCACGTCGCCGATCATGGCCAAAAGGAACATGGCTCCGGGCAGCACAGGCGCGCCGTAGCCGATCACCTTGCCCCCGGCCTCGCGGATGGAGGCGGGCGTCTGGTCGTCGGGGTCCACGGACATGCCTCCCGTGACCACGATCATGTCCGCGCCCTGGGCCAGAAGCTCCCGGATGGCGGACACGCACAGGGGGATCTCGTCGCTTACGATGATCTGGCGCAGCACCTGGCTGCCCAGGTCCTCGAACTTGCGGCGCACCACCGGGCCGAACCCGTCTTGTATGCGCCCGGAGAACACCTCGCTGCCCGTGGTGACCATGCCCACGCGGGCCTGCCGGAAGGGCTTGACCTCAATGAGCGGCCCACCTTCCAGCACCAGCTCGGCGCGCTGGAGCTTCTCCTCCTCGATCACCAGCGGCACCACGCGGGTTCCGGCCACGGGCTGCCCGGAGCGCACCTGCTGGTTGGAGTGGGCCGTGACGAACACGATGTCCTCGATGGAGTTGAGCCGGGTCAGACGGGGCACGTCGATCTTCAGAAGCCCCGTGTGCGCAGCCGTGAGCGTCACCTTGCCCTCGGAGGGCGCGGAGAGCGCGAGGCCCCGGCCCCGCGCGCCTTCGGCCAGCCGGGTGGCCGCGTCGTCCTCGTGGACCAGGCCCAGGGTCAGGTCGAAGACGAAGATGTGCTCCTTGCCCACGGTGAGAAGGCCGGGGATGTCCTCGCGGGTGATGACGTGGCCCTTGCGGTAGGCCGTGCCTTTTTCCTTTCCGGGCACGATGCGGGTGATGTCGTGGCCCAGGACCGTTCCCACGGCTTCCTGGACGGGGATGGCTTTCATGCCTTTCATCATGCGCATGGGGGGGCTCCTTGCCAGATAAGGGGGCGGAAAAGGGGAGACGCGGCGCGTACGGCGCGCGAAAGTGCGCAAACCTGCGTCGGGATGAGGGCAGACGGGGCTGGCTCTGCCTCACGCCAGCTTCGCAAGGAAAGCGGCGCTGGCGCGGCGGCTGTTCTGTCAGTCACGATATATATCAAATTCGACATAGTTCAGGGCATCGCTTTGGATTGAAGTGAAGTCAAGCAAACAAAAATCACCCTTATACGGTATGGAATTTAAAGAAGATGAATGGCGCGTTGCAGTGCAAAACCTGAAGACAAATCGCGGAATACAGCATGCATCACTCGCGCGGACGCGCTGTGAGGCGGCTGCATTGGTGCTCCTGGTGAGAGCTTGTGCGTAGGGTCATTGGTGAAATTATTCATCGCAACAGTGAATTTTCCGTGTTATGTTAAAATTAACATGTATACTGCATTAAAATAGAAGAGCAAGGAATGCGCCAAATTAAAAGGCACGATATTTCAGTGTGTTGTCAGGGGTAGCGTCAAGCTGGCGAGGAGGAGTTGGCTCATTCGTGCGCACAGGGCGCGGCGAAGCGGGTATGCCGTCCCGGAGAAACGGGGCAAAAGCCCCGATTTCAGGGCGTTGCGTGCACCGTGAAAAAAGGAACCATCATGCAGGGGCGATTGGGTCAAAAGGATACGTCAGCGGTGCATTCAGCCGCAAGGTCCGCTTGAAGCGCAGGAAACAGTCGGAATATCTCCGGTGATCGCGGGCCGATGAACCGGTCGCTGCCCGAGTAGATGCCGACGCACGGTTCGTGCGGGCTGGCGTGCCCACAGGGTTTCAGGCCGGGTCGCAATCAGGGCGGGGCAGGCTGGTTGCGGGCGCAAGCGCCACGATTACTCCTTGAACCGGTACCCGACGCCCGTTTCCGTGTGCAGGTGCCTGGGGCGGGCCGGATCTGGCTCGATCTTCTGGCGCAGCTTGTGGACGTGGATGCGCACGTAGTGCTCCTGCCCCTGGCTGTGTTTGCCCCAGACCTCCTTGAGGAGCTGCCCGTGCGTGACCACCTTGCCCGCGTGGCGCGCCAGGAATGCCAGCATCTTGAACTCCGTGGGGGTCAGGTGCGCCTCCTCGCTGCCAAGGCGCACCACGTGTGCCTCGATGTCGATGGACAGGTCCCCGAACTGGTAATTGGCCGGAGGCGGAGCATCCGCCGTGGCCCCGCGCCGCAGAAGCGCCCGTATCCTGGCCGCAAGCTCGGCCAGGCTGAAGGGCTTGGTGAGGTAGTCGCTCGCGCCCAGGTCCAGGGCGGAGACCTTGTCCTGCTCCCTGCCGCGCGCCGACACCACGATCACCCGCGACCGGCTCCAGGGCGGCAGCGCCTGGATGATCTCCTGGCCGTCCATATCCGGAAGGCCCAGGTCCAGCAGGATGACCTCCGGTTCGTGGGACGACGCCAGGGCCAGCGCCTCGCGCCCGGTGCGCGCCTCGAGCACGGCGTACCCCTCGGCCTGGAGGAACGGCTTCAGGAAGCGCAGGATTGCCGCCTCGTCGTCCACCACCAGGATGGTGGCTGTCTTGTTACTGGTCATGGCCGTCATGGAGAGGGAGGGTCATGGTGAAGCGCGCCCCGGTGGGGGCGTTGTCGCGCGCGGTGATGCTTCCGCCGTGGGCCTTGATCACGGCTTTGCAGATGGCCAGACCCAGGCCGTAGCCTTCGGCGGCGTGTCCGGCATCCCGCCTGTCGCCTCGCTGATACCGCTCGAACAGCCTGTCGTGGTCGCCGGGAGGAAGCCCCGGCCCGTTGTCGCGCACCTCGATCACGGCTTCACCGCGCCGCACGTCGGCCAGGATGGCGATGGCGGTCCCCGCCGGAGTGTACTTGGCGGCGTTCTCCAGAAGATTCAGGAACACCTGCTCCATGAGCACCTCGTCCATGGGGATGGGCGGCATGTCCGGGGGAACGTCCACCCGCACGGGGTGCTCAGCCAGGGTGGACTCCAGCCGCGCGAGCGAACTGCCGATGACCTCCTCCAGCGGCACGGGCTTGAGCTCCGGCACCACGGCCCCGGACTCAAGCGCCGCGATGCGCAGCAGGTTGTCCGCCAGCCGCTCCAGGCGCGAGGCCTCGGCGGCGATGTTCTCCTCCAGGGCGCGCCGGACCTCGGGGCTGGCGGATTCTCCCAGGGCCATGAGGCTCTCGGCGGAGCCGGAGATGGCCGCCAGGGGGGTCTTGAAGTCGTGGGTCACCGTGGAGAGCAGGGCGGAGCGCAGCTTCTCGCGCTCGGCCTCCATGAGGGTGGCCTTGGCCTTTTCCTCCAGCCGGTCCACGTCCAGGGCCATGGCGGCCTGATGCACGAAGGCGTCCAGCAGTCGCCGCCGATCCGGCAGCAGCAGGCCGTCGCGGGCTTCCTCGTCCTGGGGTTTCAGCCCGATGACCCCCAGCACCTCGTCTGCGCCGGGGAGCGGCAGGAAAAGGATCTCGGAATCCGCCAGGGTCTGGGTGGACAGCCCGGCGGGATTGGCGTTGTCGAAGACCCACTGGGCCACGCCGTGGTCCTTGCTGGAGATGAGCTCCTCGTCGCTTGGCATGAAGGCCGTCTCCAGCTTGCCGGAGCCAGAGGGCAGCAGCACGAAGGTCTTGCAGCCGAACACGGCGGCGATGTGGTTCCTGGCCACCTGAACCAGCTTGGCCGTGCCCCGGTTGGCGGCCAGATGCCGGGAGAGCCCGCTCAGCTCCGAGGCCTGGCGCTCCAGCTGGCCTGCGCTGTCCGCCTGGGCCTTGATGCGCGAGGCCATGCCGCTGATGACCAGGGCCACCAGGAACATGACCAGGAACGTGACCAGATAGGCCACGTCCGTCACCGCGAAGCTGAAGCGCGGCGGCACGAAGCAGAAATCGAAGGCCAGCACGCTAAGCCCCGAAGCCAGGGCGGAGGCTCGCCGGGGCAGCCAGAACGCCACGGCCATGACCCCCATCAGATAGACCATGATAAGGTTGGCCAGCTCGAAATACGGGAACATGGCGAAACAGGCCGCCGTGGAGGCCGCCACCACGCCCAGGGCGGCGGCGTAGTCCTTCAGGCGGTGCCTGGGGCGCGCTTGGGGTTTGGCCGCGCGCGGCGTGCCCGTGTCCTGCCCCTTGATGACGTGGACGTCTATTTCCTCGGAGAGGCGCACCAGCTGGTCCACGGGGCTGCCCCGCAGCAGGTCTGTGAAGCGTCGGCGCAGGGGTTTGCCCACCACGATACGGGTGACGTTGTGCTGCCTGGCGAAGCCGACAATGAGCCGCGCCACGTCCCCGCCCGCCAGCACGTGGGTCAGCGCGCCCAGTTCCCGGGCCAGGCTCAGGTTGGCAAGCGCCCTCTCGGTCAGCTCCCCCTGGGGCTGCTGCTGGATGTACAGGGCGTGCCAGGGCGCGTGCAGGCCGTCGGCCAGGCGCTTCGCGGCGCGCACCAGCGTGGCCGAGGTGGGCGAGGGCCCCACGCACACCAGGATGCGCTCCGCCGTGGGCCAGGTGGTCTGGATGGAGTGCCCCTGGCGGTACACCAGCACTTCGGTGTTCACGCGGTTGGCCGTGGAGCGCAGCGCCAACTCGCGAAGCGCGCTCAGGTTGCCGGAGCGGAAGAAGTTCTCCCCGGCCCACTCGGCCTGCCTGGGCAGGTAGACCTTGCCCTCGCTCAGGCGCTGGCGCAGATCCTCCGGGGGCAGGTCCACCAGGATGACCGATTCGGCGCGCTCGAGCACGGCGTCGGGCACGGTCTCGCGCACGCGCACCCCGGTTATCTGGGCCACGATGTCGTTCAAGCTCTCCAGGTGCTGCACGTTCAGGGTGGTCCAGACGTTCAGGCCATTCTCCAAAAGCTCCTCCACGTCCTGCCAGCGCTTGGGATGGCGCGAGCCCGGCACGTTCGTGTGGGCCAGTTCGTCCACCAGGATGAGCGCGGGACGCCGGGACAGGGCCTCGTCCAGGTCGAACTCTTCGAGCGGGTGGCCCTTGTAGTCGATCTGTTTGCGGGGCAGGGAGGGCATCTCGTAGAGCAGCGCCTCGGTCTCCTCGCGCCCGTGGGTCTCGACGATCCCCGCCAGCAGGTCCAGCCCTTCGGCCATCTTGGCGCGCGCGGCCTCCAGCATGGCGTAGGTCTTGCCCACGCCCGGGGCCATGCCGAGGAATATCCTCAGCTGGCCCCTGCGTCTGCCTTCCTCCTCGCGCCTGACCATGGCCAGCAGGGCGTCGGGGTCCGGGCGTTGATCCTCGTCTCGCATGCTTTCGTCCTACTCCTTGTCGGCCAAGGCATCCAGGGCAAGATTGAGCGTAAGCACGTTCACGCGCGGCTCGCCCCAGAATCCCCACAGGGGACCCTGGGTGTGCTTCGCGATCAGGGACGCAACGCTGTCGCGGGAGAGTTTCCGGGCCGTGGCCACCCGGTCGATCTGGTAGGCGGCGGCCTGCGGGCTTATGTGCGGGTCCAGGCCGCTGCCCGACGCCGTGACCAGGTCCATGGGAATGGGGGCGTCGCCGTGTTCGGCCTTGAGCCTGGCGGCGCGCTCTGCCACGGCCTCGGCCAGGGCGGGGTTGGACGGTCCCAGGTTGGAGCCGGAGGAGGCCCCGGCGTTGTAGGCGTGCGGCGAGGTGGCCGAGGGCCTGCCCCAGAAGTGCCGGGGCGAATCGAAGCCCTGGCCGATGAGAGTTGATCCTGCATATCCTGAAGGGCCGGACTGGCCCGCGATCAGGCTGCCCGAGGCCTGAACCGGGAACAGCACTTTTCCGGTGCCGGTCATGGCCAGGGGATAGGCCAACCCGGTCAAGAGCGCCATCCAGAAGAGCATGAGCGCCGCCGGTTTCAACTGGGTCATGAAGATCCTGAACATGGCAAACTCCTACGCCCAGCCAAGGGCGGAGATGATGACGTCTATGAGCTTGATTCCCGCAAAAGGCACAAGCAGCCCCCCCAGCCCGTAGATGAGCAGATTGCGCCGCAGGGCCAGGGCAGCCGGGGCGGGCACGTACTTCACGCCCTTGAGCGCCAGGGGGATCAGCACCACGATGATCAGCGCGTTGAACACCACGGCGGACAGCACGGCCGACTTGGGCGTGGTGAGCCCCATCACGTCCAAAACCCCAAGCTGCGGGTAGATGCCCGCGAACACCGCCGGGATGATGGCGAAGTACTTGGCGATGTCGTTTGATATGCTGAAGGTGGTCAGCGAGCCTCGCGTCATGAGCAATTGCTTGCCGATGGCCACCACTTCCAGCAGCTTGGTGGGGTTGGAGTCCAGGTCCACCATGTTCCCGGCCTCCTTGGCGGCCTGGGTGCCGGAGTTCATGGCCACGCCCACGTCGGCCTGGGCCAGGGCCGGGGCGTCGTTGGTGCCGTCGCCGGTCATGGCCACCATCTTGCCCTCGGCCTGGTACTGGCGGATGCGCGCCAGCTTGGCTTCCGGTGTGGCCTCGGCCAGAAAGTCGTCCACGCCCGCCTCCGCCGCGATGGCCGCAGCGGTGAGCGAGTTGTCGCCGGTGACCATGATGGTCTTGATGCCCATGGAGCGAAGCTCGGCGAACCGCTCGCGGATGCCCCCCTTCACGATGTCTTTGAGCCATATGGCCCCCAGCGGCCTGCCGTTCTCGGACACCAGCAGAGGCGTGCCGCCGGATTTGGCGATGTCGTGGATAAAGAGGTCGATCTCCTTGGGGATGCGCTGGCCGGAGTGCTCGGCCAGGGCTTTTATGGCGTCCGGCGCGCCTTTGCGGATCAGGCGCTCCGGCAGGTTCACGCCCGACAGGCGGGTCTGGGCGGTGAAGGGCACGAAGGTTGCCCCCAGTTCGTGCAGGTCGCGCCCGCGAATGCCGAAGCGCTCCTTGGCCAGCACCACGATGGAGCGGCCCTCGGGCGTCTCGTCTGCCAGCGAGGCCAGCTGGGCCGCCTCGGCAAGTTCGCGCTCGTCAACGCCCGGAACAGGCAGGAAGGCCGAGGCCTGCCGGTTGCCCAGGGTGATGGTGCCGGTCTTGTCCAGGAGCAGCACGTCCACGTCCCCGGCGGCCTCCACGGCCCGGCCCGAGGTGGCGATGACGCCCGCCTGGATGAGGCGGTCCATGCCCGCGATGCCGATGGCCGAGAGAAGCCCCCCGATGGTGGTGGGGGCCAGGCACACGAAGAGCGCGGCCAGGGCGGTGATGGTCACGGCCTGGCCCTGGCCGGAGAGCGCCACGGCAAAGGCCGACATGGGCCGAAGCGTGACGCAGACCACCAGGAAGATGAGGGTCAGCGAGGCCAGCAGGATGTTCAGGGCGATCTCGTTGGGGGTCTTGCGGCGCTTGGCGCCCTCCACCAGGGAGATCATGCGGTCCAGGAAGGTTTCGCCGGATTCGGCGGCTACCTTGACCACCAGCCAGTCCGAGAGGAGCCGCGTCCCGCCGGTGACGGCGCTGCGGTCGCCGCCCGCCTCGCGGATCACCGGGGCGCTCTCCCCGGTTATTGCCGACTCGTCCACGGAGGCGATGCCTTCCACTATTTCGCCGTCGGAGGGGATGGTGTCGCCCGCTTCCACCAGCACCAGGTCGCCCCGGTGCAGGGTCTTGGCGGGAACGGTGGCGAAAGGCGAATCGCGGCGCGGGTGCACGAGCTTCCGGGCGGCCACGTCCTGGCGCAGGCCGCGAAGGGCCGCTGCCTGGGCCTTGCCACGGCCCTCGGCCATGGCCTCGGCGAAGTTGGCGAAGAGCACCGTGGCCCACAGCCACGCGGACACGGAGGCCACGAACCCGAAGGGGGCCTCGCCCTTTCCCAGATAGGCCTGCACGGCCAGCAGCGTGGTCAGGATGCTGCCCACGTAGACCGTGAACATCACAGGGTTGCGGGCCTGTCGGGCCGGGGAGAGCTTTCGTACGCAGTCGCTAAGCGCCTGGCGCACGATGGCCGCATCGAACAGGGGGCGTTTTTTCTTATCTTTGGACATCTGAATAAACCTCGTTATTTCAACTGGTACAGGGCCAGATGTTCCGCCACGGGGCCGAGCGCCAGAGCAGGCACGAAGGTGAGCGCGCCAACCACCAGCACCACGGCCATGAGCAGTCCCACGAAGACCGGGCCGTGCGTCGGCAGGGTGCCGGGTCCTTCCTGCAGCCGCTTCTTGCCCGCCATGGACCCGGCCAGGGCCAGCACCGGGATGATGAGCCAATAGCGCGACACGAACATGGCCACTGCGCCCGCGATGGTCCAGAAGGGCGAGGAGGCGGTGAGCCCGGCGAAGGCGCTGCCGTTGTTGTTGCCCATGGAGGAGAACGCGTAGAGCATCTGGCTGAACCCGTGGGGGCCTGGGTTGGACAGGGCGTCCGCCGGACCGGCCACGGCGGCCAGGGCCGTGCCCATCAGGCACAGGAAGGGCGGGATGAGGATGATGAGCGCCGCCATCTTGGTCTCGAAGGGTTCGATCTTCTTGCCCAGGTACTCCGGCGTGCGCCCGACCATGAGTCCGGCCACGAACACGGCCACCACGGCGAAGACCAGCATGCCGTACAGTCCGGAGCCAACGCCGCCGTAGACCACCTCGCCAAGCTGCATGAGCAGCATCGGCCACATGCCGCCAAGGGGCGTGAAGCTGTCGTGCATGGAGTTCACCGAACCATTGGACGCGGCAGTGGTGACGGCGGCCCACAGGGCGGACCCGGCCACGCCGAAGCGCAGCTCCTTGCCCTCCAGGCTGGGGGCGGACTCCATGCCCAGGCCCGCAAGCGTCGGGTTGAGGGCGGATTCGGCCTGGAGCGTCAGCAGCGCGAACCCGGCGAACAGGATGGTCATGGCGGCCAGAACGGCAAAACCTTGCCGCTTGTCGCCGACCATCACCCCGAACGTGTGGCAAAGCGCTGCCGGTATCAGCAGAATGGCCAGCATCTCCAGCAGGTTGGTGAGCGGCGTGGGGTTCTCCAGCGGGTGGGCGGAGTTGACGTTGTAGTAGCCGCCGCCGTTGGTGCCCAGCTGTTTGATGGCCACCTGGGAGGCCACGGGGCCGCGGGCGATGCTCTGCTGCGCCTGCGTGGCCGGTTCCGTCCTGGGGGTGCCTGACTCGTCCAGGACCGGCTTGCCCGTTTCATCCAGCACGGGCTTGTCGTAGCTGGCAGGCTCCAGGAACGCGGCGGCAGCCGGGCCTTCCAGGGTCTGGGGCACGCCCTGCCACATGAGCGCAAGGCTCAGCACGATGGACAGGGGCAGCAGGACGTAGAGCACCGAGCGGGTCACGTCGCGCCAGAAATTGCCCAGCCTGTCGGTCTCGCGCCGGGCAAGGCCACGGATCAGGGCGGCCATCACGGCCATGCCCGTGGCGGCGGACAGGAAGTTCTGCACCGTGAGCGCAAGCATCTGCGTGAGGTAGCTCATGGTGGTCTCGCCGCCGTAGGCCTGCCAGTTGGTGTTGGTGGCGAAGCTCACGGCGGTGTTGAAGGCCACGAAGGGGTCCACCGCCGAAAGATCAGCCGGGTTCAGGGGCAGAGCGCCCTGAAGCCGCTGGAGGGCGTAGACCGCCAGGAGGCCCAGGGCGTTCAGGCCCACCATGGACAGGGCGTAGGCCTTCCAGTCCATCTCCTGGCGGGCGTCCACGCCGCACAGGCGGTACAGCAGGCGCTCCACGAGGCCGAGCGCGCGGTCCAGGCCGCAGGGCTGGTCCTGGTAGACGCGGGCAATGTACAGGCCCAGCGGCCAGGACGCCGCCAGCAGCAGCACGATGAAGAACACGAGGTGAAACAGGCTGTTGACGTTCATTCGAACCACTCCGGTTTGCACAGCGCCGCCAGCAGGTACACGAACAGGACGGCGGCAAGGGTGAGGGCCAGGCTGTCCATGGTTATTTCCTTTCCAGATTGCCGAGCAGCCCGATCAGGCCGAACAGGCCGAAGACCAGGGCCAGGGTGAGCGAAACAAAGAGAATGTCCATCGCAACCTCCGATGAGTGTCGATGGGGCATATGTAATCAGGCGGGTGTAAAAATGGTGTAAAGAGTCGGGGGCGGGAGATAAAAAGAGTGTAGCCGCCCGGAGCGGCGGCCATGTTGTCGGGAACAGCGGGTGGGGCGTGCTCAGCCCTTGGAGTAGCGCGCCAGGCTGAGCGAGTACTCCTTCACCTTGTGGCGAAGGGTGCGCGGGGAGATCCCCAGCACGTCGGCGGTCTTGGCACGGTTGCCGCGCGTGTGCCGGAAGGCCCTTATGATGGCCCGTATCTCGGCGTCGCGCACGGCTGCGTCCAGGAGCAGACTGTCGGGTCCGGCCTCCTCCACCTGCACGGCGGAGCCAGGCTGCACCTCCACCGGGAGATCCTGGGCCTCGATGACCCCCTCGGGGTGCACCAGCACGAGGCGCTCGATCAGGTTTCGCAGCTCGCGGGCGTTGCCCGGCCAGGCGTAGCTGCTCAGCACCGCCAGGGCCTCGGGCGAGAGGCTCATGCCGTGCTTGTGGTAGCGCAGTCCGAAGTGCTCCAGGAAGTGCCCGGCCAGGATGGGGATGTCCTCGCGGCGCTGCCTGAGCGGCGGCAGGAACACCGGCACCACGTTCAGCCGGTAGTAGAGGTCCGCCCGGAACTGCCCGGCCTTGACCATCTCCAGGAAGTTGCGGTTGGTGGCGGCCACAATGCGGGCCTCGAAGGGCAGCTCCTTCTCGCCGCCCAGACGCCGGAATGTGCGCTGCTCCAGCACCCGCAGGAAGTCCACCTGGTTGTTGGGGGGGATTTCGCCCACCTCGTCCAGGAACAGCGTCCCGGCCCCGGCCAACTCGAAGCTGCCCTTCTGCTGCTTGGACGCGCCGGTGAAGGCCCCTGCCTCGTGCCCGAAAAATTTATCCGCGAATAATTCGTCGCGCAGCACGCCGCAGTTCACCGGGACGAAGGGTTTCTCCCGGCGGTTGGACATGGCGTGAATGAGGCGGGCAAACAGTTCCTTGCCTGTTCCGGACTCGCCCTGGAGCAGCACGGGGGCGTCCGACGTGGCCACCTGGGAGGCCAGCTGGTGCGCTTCGCGCATGGATCTGGACCCGATGAGCACGGCGGTGACGCCGCCGCCTTCCTCTGGGAGGTCGTCCAGGTCCAGCCGAAGCGGCAAATTTTTGCCGTTTTTCATATAGTCGCCCATTCCCGTCCGGTTCTGCTCGAATTCGCTGGATTATCCCGGCCTCACACCCTTCAGATACGTTCTCGCTTCAAAAATGTGAAGACCCCTGCGGCAATAATTTGCCGCTTCCGGCAGATTCTTGCCGTTCTGGCGCGAAGCGGTGCCCGCAAACCGTTGATCCATGCGGGTTTCATCCTGGTACGCTTCTTGATTGTGCAGGAAAGAACAAGCGTGGGGGCGTGCCGCCGACGTTTTCGCCGGACGGTCCTTTCTGAATCTGGAAGCAAGGGAGAGCGTGCGAACATGAAATCGAGCTGGTTGCGAATCGGAATGGTAATGGTGGCTCTGGGCCTGTTGGGGGGGGCGTTCGCCTATGCCGCATCCCTGGACGGCGGCAAGGCCATGGTGGAGGCCGCCCAGGCGGCAGGCGCGCCTGAAGGGCCCTGGTGGATGTGGCCTACAATTCTTCTGTTCTTCTGTTTCATCCTGGGCATCATCGCGGTGCTGGCGGGCGTTGGCGGCGGCGTGCTGTTCGTGCCCCTGGTCAGCGGATTCTTCCCGTTCCATCTGGACTTCGTGCGCGGCGCGGGCCTCCTGGTGGCCCTGGCCGGAGCGCTGGCCGCAGGCCCTGGTCTTCTGAAGAGAAACCTGGCCAGCCTGCGCCTGGCCCTGCCCGTGGCGCTCATCGCCAGCGCCTGCGCCATCGTGGGCGCCATGATCGGCCTGGCGCTGCCCACCAACGTCATCCAGCTGTGCCTGGGCGGCACCATCCTGTTCATCGCGGTGCTGCTGCTGGTCTCCAAGAACACGGCCTACCCCGTGGTCACCAAGCAGGACGCCATCGGCCTGGCCCTGGGCATGAACGGTTCCTACTTCGACGCCTCCTCCGGCGAGACCGTCAACTGGAAGACCCACCGCACCCTGCCGGGCCTGCTGATGTTCATCATCATCGGCGTCATGGCCGGCATGTTCGGCCTGGGCGCTGGCTGGGCCAACGTCCCGGTGCTCAACCTGATGATGGGCGCGCCCCTCAAGGTGGCCGTTGGCACCTCCAAGTTCCTCCTGTCCATCACCGACACCTCCGCCGCCTGGGTCTACCTGAACCAGGGCTGCGTCATCCCGCTCATGGCCATTCCTTCGGTCATCGGCCTGATGTTCGGCTCGTTCGCGGGTGTTAAGCTGCTGGCCAAGGCCAAACCCAAGTTCATCCGCTACATGGTCATCGGCGTGCTGCTGTTCTCTGGCGGCAAGGCGTTCATGAAGGGCCTGGGCTTCTAATTTTTCGACGAGCTAAGGAGACTAGTCATGGCTGACAACAAAACCGTTGGTGCGCCCATCGAGACGCCTCGCGAACAGATCCTCTACGCCGACATCCTCTTCTGGGGCTGCTGGGGCGGCCTGGCCCTCATGGCGGTGACCTATATCCTTTACGTGGCGGGCATCATGACCCCCCACATCCCCCTGGAGAAGGTCACGGTGCTGTGGTCGCAGCCCGTTGGCACCTACCTGTCGCAGGGCAACGTCCCCACCGGCTGGGGCTGGCTCGTGCTCATGGGCAAGGGCGACTTCCTGAACTTCGCGGGCATCGTGCTGCTGGCGGGCCTGACCATCATCGCCTACATTCCGCTCATCCCGGCCTTCCTGAAGAAGGGCGACAAGGTCTTCGCGCTGCTGGCCTTCCTGGAAGTGCTGGTGCTGAGCCTGGCCGCTTCGGGAATCGTTGGCGGCGGCGCGCACTAAACGCGTAATTGGACTTGTATTTAACCGTGAACACAATGATTCTAGCGACGCGCCCGGCGACCGGGCGCACCTTCTACCCGAAGTACCAACGCTAGGAGAACGTACATCATGACATTCGTGCCCCCCGGCATCCTCGCTTCCCTCGACTTCCCGGCCATCCTGGACGGCCTGCCGCTTGGCGTGGCCGTCCTGGACCGGGAGGGCCGGGTCGTGACGCTGAACGCTGCGCTCGAGCGGCTGACGGGCTTTGCCCGCGAGGAAGTCCGGGGCGTGCCCTGTCGGCACGTGCTGCGCTCCGGGCTGTGCCATCGGCACTGCCCGGTGCAGGGCCCGGCGGACACGGAGATCATAAACCGTCACCGCCGCAAGATCCCGGTGCGCATAAGCGTCATCCCCGTGCGCGACACAAAGGGGCAGGACCTTTACCGCATCGATCTGGTGGAGGACCTGAGCGCCGTCAGGGACCTGGAGCGCCGCCTGGAAGAGCCGGGAGGCATCGGCAAGCTGGTGGGCAAGAGCCCGGTGATGGAGCGCATCATGCGCCTGATCCCGGCCATGGCCCAGGCCGACGACCCGGTCATCGTCATCGGCGAGACCGGAACCGGCAAGGACGCCGTGGCCGAGGCCATCCACAAGGTGTCGCCGCGCTCGCGCGAACCGTTCGTGCGCGTGAACTGCGGCCCCATGCCCCCGGAGACGCTGGAGGCCGAGCTGTTCGGCCGCAAGCAGACGTCCGGGGGGATAGCCTTGGGAGCGTTCCAACGGGCGGGAGCGGGCTCGGTGTACCTCTCCGACGTTGGGGAGCTGCCCGAGGCCTTGCAGGCCCGGCTGGTGCGCTTCGTGGACGAGGGGACTATCCTGCCCGCCGGAATGCAGACTCCGGTGCGCTCGCAGGCCAAGATCATCGCCTCGTCGCCCACGTCCCCGGAGGCGCTGGTGCGCGCGGGCAAGCTGCGACAGGACCTGGCCTACCGCCTGGGAGCCCTGCGCCTGGACCTGCCCCCGCTGCGCGAACGGCCAGAAGACATCGAATTTCTGCTGACGCACTTCCTGGAACTGTTCGCGGGGAAGTTCCGCAAGAAAGTGCATGGGTTCACTCCCAAGGCCAGGGCATTGCTCCTGGAGCACGACTACCCCGGAAACGTGCGGGAGCTGCGCAACATCGTGGAGTTCGCGGTCATGGTCTGCCACAAATCCGCCATCCCGCCCGCCTGCCTGCCCGCGCACCTGCTCAAGCAGCTGCCGCGCGCCGCCGGGGAGAGGAGCTAGGCCATGCGGACCCTGCGCGTGCTCATCCCGCTTTTCAAGGACGAGGTGGCTCCCCGGTTCGATCTGGCGGCCGAGGCCCTGCTGGCCGACGTCATCCAGGACGGCGACGGCGATGTGGGCGAGATCAAGACCGAGGATTTCCTCCTGCCGCACCCTTCGGCGGACGGCCTGTGCGACCTGATCCTGCGAAAGGACGTGGACGTGCTCATCTGCGGCGGTATAGAAGAGGAGTACTACCACTACCTGCGCTGGAAGCGGGTGGAGGTGCTGGACAACGTGGCAGGCCCGGCCCGCGACGTGCTGGAGCGCTATGCGCAAGGCGCGCTCCAGTCCGGCGACATCCTCTTCGACAGGGAGGAAGACCATGCTCGGTGACATCTTCACCCGGCACTTCCGGGACCTTCACACCAGCGACGACGCCATCTCGCCCGAGCGCTACAATCTGCTGAAGTACAAGATCGTGGGGCTCATGGCCGTGGTGACGCTGGTGCCGCTCCTGCTCATGGCGGTCATCAACTTCAGCGAGTTCCAGACCACCATGGCCCGCGAGGTGCAGAACCCGCTGCGCGTGCTGCTCGGCAAGACCCGCAACACCATCGACCTCTTCCTGGCCGAGCGCGCCTCCACCGTGGGGTTCATCGCCCAGGCCTACAGCTTCCAGGATCTGTCCGACGAGCGCAACCTGGGGCGCATCTTCCGGGTGATGCGCAAGGAATTCGAGGGGTTCGTGGACCTTGGCCTCATCGACGCCCACGGCAGGCAGGTGAGCTACGTAGGCCCCTACGACCTGAAGAACCGCGACTACTCCAGCCAGGACTGGTTCGCCCAGGTGCGCGCCAGCGGCAAGTACATCTCCGACGTGTTCCTGGGCTTTAGGAACCTGCCCCACGTGGTCATCGCCATGCAGCACACCTCGGAGTCCGGCGAGTCCTGGGTGCTTCGCGCCACGCTGGACACCCGGCAGTTCGACAAGATCATCGCGGCCATGGGGCTCGAACCCGGCTCGGACGCCTTCATGGTGAACCGCAAGGGCGTGCTCCAGACCAGCTCATACTTTTACGGGGACGTGCTCAAGCCCTGCCCGCTGCCGCTGCCGCCGGTCACCTTCGAGCCGCAGGTCATCCCCATCACCGATCCCCAGGGGCGCGAGCTGTACCTGACGTACGCCTATTTCCCCAACACGGATTTCATCCTGATGGCCGCCAAGCCGCGCCTGGGCGCGATAAACGCCTGGTACAACCTGCGCGGGGACCTGCTGCTGGTCTTCCTGGTGGGGGTGATGGCCATCTTCTTCGTGGTGTCGCGCTTCACGGGCATGCTGGTCAACCGCATGCGCGAGTCCGAGGAGCGGCGCGCCCTGGCCTTCCGGCAGGTGGAGCACGCCCAGAAGCTCTCCTCCATCGGACGCCTGGCCGCAGGCGTGGCCCACGAGATCAACAACCCCCTGGCCATCATCAACGAGAAGGCCGGGCTGCTCAAGGATCTCCTGACCCTTCAGGAGGACTTCCCGGGCCGCGTCAAGTTCTTCTCCCAGGTGGAGGCCATCATAAAGGCCGTGGAACGCTGCCGGGGCATCACCCACCGCATGCTCGGCTTCGCCCGGCGCATGGATGTGAAGATCGAGGGGCTCAGCTTAAACGAGGTGATCACCGAGACGGCCAGCTTCCTGGCGCGCGAGGCCGAGCACCGCAGCGTGAGCCTTACCCTGGACCTGGAGCCTGAGCTCGGGCGCATCGAGTCCGACCGGGGGCAGTTGCAGCAGGTGATCCTGAACATCCTGAACAACGCCCTGGCCGCCATCCCCGACCAGGGAACCATCACGGTGAAAAGCTGGAACCAGGACGAGCAGCACGTGGGCTTTTCCATCCAGGACAACGGCTGCGGCATGTCGGACGACACCATGAAGTGCATCTTCGAGCCGTTCTTCACCACCAAGCGCGGCAAGGGCACCGGGCTTGGTCTGTCCATCACCTACGGCATCATCAAACGTCTCGGCGGCGAGGTCTCGGTCAGCAGCCAGGAGCAGGTGGGGTCCACCTTCACGGTGGTCCTGCCGGTTATGGCTCCGCCCTCCGCCGCCGTGGAGGCTCAGTAATCATGACCATGAAGGACTGGAACATCCTGCTCGTGGACGACGAGGAAGAGTTCGTCCACACCCTGAGCGAGCGTCTGGAGTTGCGCGGGCTGACCTGCCGCGTGGCCCTGAACGGTGAAACCGGACTGCGCATGATAGACGAGACGCCCCCGGACGTGGTGGTGCTGGACATGTTCATGCCAGGCCTCAAGGGGCTGGACGTCTTGAAGCTCATCCGGGAGCGCCATCCCGCCGTGCAGGTGATCCTGCTCACCGGGCAGGGCGCCACCAAGGACGGCATGGACGGCATGAAGCTTGGCGCGTTCGATTACATGATCAAACCCCTGTCCATCGACGACCTCACCGCCAAGATTGGCGAGGCCGTGGCGGCGGGCAAGGCCTAGGCATGTGTACGAACCGGAGGCAACCGGAGCCGACATCCCGCCGAGCAGGCTGGCGGCTGGCAGGATGCCAGGAGTGACAATGGACAAAGCGCGATTCATGGGCCGGATGGCCGCCACGCTCAGCCACGATCTGTGCAACGTGCTGGCCACCATCCAGCAGGCATCCGGGCTTCTTGGCGACTATCTGTCCCTTGCGCGCAAGGAGTCGCTCAAGTCCATGGGGCTTCGGCCCAAGTTCAAGTACAACGACAAGTTCGAGGAGATCATCGCGCAGGTGCAGTCCTCGGTGGCCCGGGGCCAGGACATGTGCGAGCACCTGAGCCACCTGGCGCATTCCCCGGACGAGGGGCAGGACGGCTCGGACCTGAACTTCTCGGTACGGCTCCTGGTGCAGCTTTCGGGGCGCATAGCCAAGAAGCACAAGCTGACCCTGGAAGTGGGGCAGGCTCCCGCTGCGGTGCTGGCCGAACCGTCGCAGATCGAGGTGCTGGTGGTCCTGGAGGCGGCGCTCCTGGGCGTGACCTGGCGGTGCCGGGAACAGGGCAACGTCCGGCTTGAGCCGGGCGAGGACGGCGACCGGGTGTATGTGGATATTTTGTGTCAGGCGCTTGATGCCGGGGAGGCCCAGTCCCTGGCCAAGTCACTGACAGGCGACAAGCCTGGCCTGCTGGCGGCCGAGGCTCTTGAAGGCGGGGTGCGCCTGGCTTTCCGAAAGGCCGGGCGAGAGGCGTAATCGAGTGGCGGGCGCGTGCGCGCCGAACGTTGCAAGGAGACGGATATGAACAAGATCAAGCTGCTTCTCGTGGACGATGAGGAGAATTTCGTCAACACCCTGGCCGAGCGCATGAAAATGCGCGATGTGCCTTCCAAGGTGGTCTACTCCGGCGAAGCTGCGCTGGACGTGGTCAAGACCCACGAGCCCGACGTCATGGTCCTTGACCTGCGCATGCCCGGCATCGACGGCATGGAGGTCCTGCGCAAGGTCCGCGCCACCAACCCCAAGGTGCAGATCATCATCCTCACCGGCCACGGCACCGACCTGGACGAGGAAGAAGCCCGCAAGCTGGGCGCGTTCCACTACCACAAGAAGCCCATCGACATCGACGAGCTGCTGGGTACCGTGAAGAAGGCCTACCGCGAGCGCATCGAAGACGCCATGGTGATCGCGGCCATGGCCGAAGAGGGCGATTTCGACACCGCCCGCAAGGTGATGGACGAGTAAGTTGCGGCAACCCCGGCCCACACGCGGGCGGGGGAAGTCTTTGGCCTGTAGCCTGTCCGCCCCCATTGCCGGGCGCGGCAGGCGGCGGCCGGGGCTTGGCCGGGAGTACGGCTGAAGCGAGACGGCGGGCGCAGGACACTGCGTGCGGGCCGCGCGAATCCGGCGTCCGACAGGTATTTGAGCTGGCGCACCGCCAAGGCGACACGCCAACCGGGAGGGGACCATGCGTCCCAAGACCCTGCTCATCGACGATGAGCTCGATTTCGTCCGGCTGCTGGCCGAGCGCCTCCTGGCGCGGGACTTCCCCGTGCTGTGGGCCGTGGACGCCGCCCAGGGGATAGGGCTCGTGGAGAGCGAGGCCCCGGCGGCGGTGGTGCTGGACGTGAATCTCCCGGACCGCAGCGGCCTGGAGGTGCTTGGCGAGATCAAGGAGCGCTGGCCGCTGGTCCAGGTGGTGATGCTCACGGGGCAGTCGGACGTGGCCACGGCGGTGCGGGGTATGAAGCTCGGCGCTGCGGACTATCTGGTGAAGCCCGTGAATTTCGACCAGCTGGTGCGGGTGCTGGTGCGGGCCGGGGAGCGCAGGCTGAACCAGGAGGAGAGCCTGCGCATGATCGAGACGGGCAAGCTTGCGGCGCTTGGCAGGCTGGCCGAGGGCGTGGCCCACGAGATCAACAATCCGGTGAACATCATGATGCAGAAGGCGGGCTGGGCCGGGGACCTCCTGGAGGAACCGGAGTTCGCCGCCTGCGCGGGCCTGGCTGAAGTGCAGGCCGAACTTGCGGCCATCGTGGCCCAGGGCAGGCGCTGCCGGGACATCGTGTCCAAGCTCATGAGCCTTGGGGGGCGCGTGGACCCCAGGACCGTGGATTTCGACCCGCGGCAGGCCGTGGCCTCCGCCTTGGAGCTGGTGCGGGAGCGCGCCGGTAGCCTTCATGTGGAAATCAAGACCGAGTTCGACCCCTCAGTTGCCCTGGTGCGCCTGCCCAGGGCCGAGATCGAGCAGGTGGTCGGGCGTCTGGCGGACAACGCCCTGGACGCCATGGCCGCTACCGGCGGCACGCTTACGGTTCGCGTCCGGAACGCCGCTCCGGCGACCGTAGGCATCGAGGTGTCCGACACCGGCCCAGGCGTGGACGACTCCCTGGCTGAGCGTATTTTCGAGCCGTTCTTCTCCACGAAAGAGGTGGGTAAAGGCTCCGGGCTCGGGCTGTCCATCTGCCACGGGGTCATGAAGTCCCTGGGCGGCTCCGTGGAGCATGCGCGCTCGGCGCGTCCGGGGGCCACGTTCC
The DNA here is from genome assembly GCF_000429325.1 of Fundidesulfovibrio putealis DSM 16056. Lineage (NCBI taxonomy): Bacteria > Pseudomonadati > Thermodesulfobacteriota > Desulfovibrionia > Desulfovibrionales > Desulfovibrionaceae > Fundidesulfovibrio > Fundidesulfovibrio putealis. The sequence continues at coordinate 197,105 of NZ_KE386886.1, read as the reverse complement.
TGGTCACCCTGCCCGCGTCTCCATCCGTCACCCCGGCAAACGGCTGACGCCCGGCTTCCACGCATCACGCGCCGTTGCAAAGCCTGCCGCCCTGGTCTAAGGGGTGGGCCTCCACAATTTTGCCCCATTTACGAGGAAGCACGCATGGACGAGATAAAAGTCAAGGACAGCAACGGCACGCTGCTGAAAGACGGCGACAGCGTCACGCTGACAAAGGACCTGAAGGTCAAGGGAACGTCCGCCACGCTCAAGCGCGGCACGCTCATCAAGAATATCCGGCTCACCGACAACGAGGGCGAGATCGAGTGCAACGCCGAGAAGGTCAAGGGGCTGGTGCTGAAGACCTGCTTCCTGAAGAAGGCCTAGATTCCCGCTCCCGTCGATTAGACAGAGAAGGCCCCCGGCGTCAGCCGGGGGCCTTCTCTTGTACTCGGAATTCAGAATCTTCCACCCGGACAAACTTGGCCTCGAACTCGGCCTTTTCGCGCACGCAGATGAAGTCTGGCCTCTCTTCGGGGCAATAAACAACGACAGCCTGCCCGTCGCGGGCGTTGGTGCAGTCAACGGCGTGGTGCAGCACGCGATACGGCTTTCCGTTCTTTTTGTTGCGCCAGAGCGTCATGCCTTCTCCTCAGCCCCTTCGAAATCATCCCGGGCTTCATGTCCATGATACAGCGGGATTCTCGCAGTATTCTTCGTGGCTTTCGGCGAACGGCGCGAAGCGGTACAGGATTCCAAAGGGGCTTGCCCCTTTGGCCGCCGGAGGCAGACGTTCTTGCCGCCTCTACGCTGCGCTTCACAAATCCGCGCCGCATGCCGAACTGTCCACAAACGACGCGGAGCGGTGCGGGTGTCCAGAGGGCGTAGCCCTTTGGCCGCCGGAGGCTATTGCTCTTCCATCTTCCAGACGCATCACTCCGCGTTGGGGTCCTCCCCGCTCTGCTTCAGCGCGGCCATGCCGCCGTGCAGGTTCAGGACGTCCTTGAAACCGGCCTGCTCAAGCGTGATCTGCGCCTCGTAGGAGCGGATGCCCGTGTTGCACACCAGCACCACGGCCTTGTCCCTGGGGATCTCACCCAGGCGTTCGCGCAGCTGCCCCTGGGGGATGTTGTGCCAGACGCCGGGGTGTCGTTCCAGGTAGGGGGCGGCGTTGTCCTGTTCGCGGCAGTCCAGGAAGAAGCAGGCCTCGCCCTTCTGTTCGAAGAGCCGCCCGAATTCTTCCGGCGAGACGCCCTGGTTCATTCCGGCCAGCATGTTCTCGGCCACGGTGCCAACAGTGTTCACGATGTCCATGGCCGAGGAGAAGGGCGGCGAGTAGGGGTACTCGAGCACGGAGAGGTCATCCGCCGTGCAACCCTTCTGCATGAGCGCCGCCACAGCCCCGACGCGGCCCACCAGGGCGTCGCCCGCCGACCCGAACCCCTGTATCCCCAGCACGGCGCGGGTCTTCTTGTCCACGGTGACTTCCAGGGTCATCAGGTCCTTGCCGGGGAAGAAGTGGGCGCGGTCGAACTGGATGACCAGGGCGGACAGCGCGTCGAACCCGGCCTGCGCGGCCTGCTCCGGGGTGAGCCCGGCCCCGGCCACGTTTCGCTCGAAGAGCTTCATGGCAAACGAGCCCACGGCGCCGGGGAACGTCGCTTCGCCTCCGGCCAGGTTCGTGCCGATCACCCGGCCCTGGCGGTTGGCCATGGAGCCCAGGGGCAGATGCATTGTGCCGCCGGTCACCACGTTCTTGATCTCGGCGCAGTCGCCGCCGGAGTAGATGTCCGGGTCGGAGGTGCGCATGAACTCGTCCACCAGCACGCCTCCGCGCGGGGAGACCGCAAGCCCGGCCTCGCGGGCCAGCTCTCCGCTTGGGACCACGCCAGCTGCGAGGATCACTAGCTCGGCCTCCAGGGTGCGCTTGTCCGTGACCACGCGCTGAGCCTTGCCGTCGCCCTCCACGGCCAGGACCTTCTCCCCGAAGTATAGCTCCACGCCTTTCTCGGCCAGATGGTGCTCCGCCATGCGGGCCAGGGAGGGGCTTATGTTACGGGGCAGCACGTGGTCCATGAGCTCCACCACGGCCACCTCCAGCCCCCACATGTCCGCCAGGGCCTCGGCCACTTCCAGGCCTATGAAGCCCGAACCCACCACCACGGCGCGCCCGGCCGAACCTGAGCTGATCATGTCCTTGACGGCGGTGGCGTCGTGCAGGTTGGCCACGGCGTGCACGCCGGGCAGGTCTTCGCCAGGGATGTTCAGCCTGCGGGGCGCGGCTCCGGTGGCGATGACCAGCTTGTCGTAGGGAATCTCCGAGAGCGCGCCGGTGTCCAGGTTGCGCACGTGCACGCGCTTTGCCTCGCGGTCTATGCGCAGGGCCTCGGTGCGGGTGAGGACGTCGATGTCCTTGCAGTCGTGGAAGAATTTCTCGTCGCGCACCAGCTTGAAGCTGGTGGTGCGCAGCTCTTTCAGGTCGGACACGTCGCCGGAGATGAAATAGGGGATGCCGCAGCCGCCGTAGGACACGATGGCGTCGCGGTCGATCATGGTGACTTTCGCGTCCGGGACAAGGCGCTTGAAGCGGCAGGCGGCCTTGGGGCCGAGGGCCACCGCGCCGATTATGACGACGTGTTGGGGCATGGGCGTGTCTCCTCGAAAGTGGTGCAGGGATATGTACGCCACTTGGACAGGCAAGCCAAGGTTTGCCCCCAGGTTCGGGACAGGATTTCTGAAACGGTTCAGGGCGGTTGCCGCACTCCCGGCTGCGCGGCGAAAGGGCGTTACTTGCCGCCGATGCTCAGGTTGGAGAGGATGTGCTCCAACTGGCTGATGTCCAGGGGCTTGTTGATGAAGGCCAGGGGCTTGGTGGCCTCGGCGCGGGTGCGGGTGGAGTCGTCGGAGTAGGCGGTCACGAAGATGACGGGGACGTCGCGGCGCAGCTTCAGCTGCCTGGTGGTCTCGATGCCGTCCAGTTCGCCGTCCAGGCGGATGTCCATGATGATGATGTCGGGGCATTCACCGTCGAAGGCCAGCAGGGCTTCCTCCCCGGAGGTGACGTTGCCGCACACGTCGAAGCCGAGCTTCTTGAGCATGCGGGCCGTGGCCATGGCTGCAATGACTTCGTCCTCGACGATCATGACTTTAGCTGGACTCATGCGAATGGGCCTCCGTCACGGGAAAGCTGAGGGTGAACGACGTTCCTTGGCTGTCTCCATGAATCAACTCGCCGCGCAACTGGCGCGTGAGCTGGACCACGAGCTGCATCCCCAGGGTGGACGTGCTGGCTGGGTCAAAATCCGGTGGAAGCCCGACGCCATCATCAGATACCCTCGCCTGGAGCCTGCCGTCAACCCCGTGTATGACCACGGAAATGGTGCCGGAGGGGCGTCCCTTGAAGGCGTGCTTGGCGGCGTTGGTGACCAGCTCGTTGATTATGAGCCCGAAGGGGATGGCCTGGCCGATCACCAGGCAGACGTCGTCCGCCTCCACCGCGCACTGGATGCCCTTGCCGGAGTGGAAGGCGGCCACCAGCCGGGGGACGAGCTTCAGGGCGTATTCGCGGATGTTGACGCCGGAGAGGTCGTCGGAGCGGTAGAGTTCCTCGTGGACCAGGGCCATGGAGGCGATGCGGTTGCGGCTCTCCAGGAACATGGTCAGGGCTTCGGGGTCGTTCACGTGGTCGCTCTGGAGGTAGAGCAGGCTTGAGATGATCTGCAGGTTGTTCTTCACCCGGTGGTGGATTTCGCGCAGCAGGATCTCCTTTTCGCGCAGCGAATCGCTCACGGCCTTTTCCGCGTTCCTGCGGGCGCTGATGTCCTCCACCACCACGATGATGGAGCGCACATCGCCTGCGTCGTCGCGCACCGCAGAGGCAGTGAGGTGAACCCACACCTGTTGGCCGTCCTTCGCGAGCAGGCGCTTGTCCATGTCGAAGGAGGGCAGATGCCCGGAGAGCACAAGGCGCATGTTGTCCGCGTCGTCCTCCCTGTCCTCGGGGAGGCTGAACTTAAGCAGGTTCATGCCGGAGAGGTCCTGGGGGGTATAGCCGCAGATCTGGGTGAAGCGCTTGTTGGCGCGCAGGAAGTTGCCCTGGGGCGTGCACTGCACCAACCCCACGGCGGCCTGCTCGAAAATGGCCCGGAAGCGGCGCTCGCTTTCGCGCAGGTGGGCCTCGCCGGAGGCGATGCGGTCGGTCATGTCCGCAACGGCCGCCTCGAAACGCCCCAGCTCTGCAAAGGGCGGGTCGGGTATTGGCCTGTAGGAGGCGTTGCGCGGCAGGCGGTCCAGGCGGGTGGCCGCCTGGGCCATGGGGCTTGAGATGCGTTTGTCCAGTTCGCGGCGCAGCATCAGGGTAAGAAATATGAAGACCGACGCCATCACCACGGCGGCCACGGCCACGGGAGCCAGGGCCGGAGCCATGGCTCCGGCCGCCGGGGTGCGCACAAGCACCAGCCAGCCAAGGCCCGGTATGACGGCATGCGCGCCCAGGAAGAAGTCGTCGTTCTCACGGTAGATGAGGGTCGCTTCTCCCTGCCTGGCGGCCTTGAACAGCGGGGAATCCCCGATGTTGGTCTGGGTGGCCACCAGGGACGGATCCGGGTGGGACACCAGGTTGCCGAAGGCGTCGCAGAGGATGACCTCTCCTGCCCAGTTGCGCGAAAGGGCCTGGATGTGGTTGGTCAGTTCAAACAGGTTCAGTTCTCCGGCCAGCACGCCTCCGGTGTTTCGCCGAACGCCGATGAACACGGTGAGAATGCCCGTCAGCGGGGAGGGAATGGGGCGCGACAGCAGATATCTGCGGCCGTGCGCGTTGTCGAAGCGGATGGGGAAATCCAGGCCGCGCGGTCCGGCAGGCTCGGCGGACAGGATGGTGTTCTGGGCGTCGGTCAGGATCAGGCGGTCCATGGAGGGCATCACGGAGAGCATGTCCGCCAGGCGCATCGACAGGGGGACGCCCGTGCCCGAAGGAGGGGCATCGGCGAAATGCTCCAGGGAACGGTAGGCCCCGTCCATGTAGGAATCGGCGTAGAGGGCCAGGGTCTGGGCGAAATCCTGGTTTTTGGTCTCCACGGCGTCTTTCTGCTTGATGCCCTGCATGGCGGCCAGCAGCGCCAGACAGACCACCGCCGGGATGAGCGTGCGCTGGATGAGGGTCCGGGAGATGATGCTGGCGATGGATCTGGAGGGCATGGCTATTCCCCGGGCTTGCGCACGGTCTTGAACCGGCCCTGCTCGATGGTCACCAGGAAGGTGCCGCGCGAGACGTCGCCGTACTGGTCCAGGCTGAAATCGCCGATGACGCCCTGTATTGTCCCCGTGGATGTCAGCGCGTCCTCAAGGCCCCGGCGCTTCCCGCCGGTGATCTCCAGGGCCTTGGCCAGGAGCAGCACGGCTTCGTAGGAGTATGCCGCAGCGAAATTGGGCTCCCAGCCGAAGCGTGCCTGGTAGCGGTGCTGGAAGCTCTTGAAACGCGGAGTGTCGTTCTCTTCGGTGTAGCTGGTGGCGAAGATGATGCCTTCCACGCTCTCTCCGCCCGCCACGAGAATCTCGCGGGTGTAGGGCCAGGTGGGGCAGAGGATGTGCATGTCCACCCTGGCCAGCGCGCGGGCCTTGGCAAACTCGGCAACGTCCCTGGCCGAGGCGGTAAGCACCACTGCCTGGGCTCCGGACGAGGCCGCATCCTCCACCAGGGCCTTCCAGTCCGGCCTGGCTTTGGAGGAGAACTCCCTGGCTGCGCTGATCATGCCGCCAAGAGCTTGGAATCGCTGAACGAAGGCTTTGTTGAAGCTTGCGGTGTAGGCGGTATTGTCGCTGTCGCCCAGGACGTAGACGCGTTCGATCCGGCGGGACTTCAGGGCGAACTCCGCCAGCGCGGCGGCCCAGCTGGAGTTGTCCGGAATCAGGCGGAAGAACAGGTCCTTTTTGGCCGTGAGCGTAGGGGTTGCCGTGGTGGGGGAGACCAGCAGCGCGCCGCGCGATTCCGCCATGGGCAGCACCGCCATGGTCTGGGAGCTGGTCATGTGGCCGATGATGGCCACGGCTCCTGCGTCCAGGAGGCTCTCGTCCCCGGCCAGGGCGGCGTCAGGGGTGTTGCCGTCATCCACGGCCAACAGCTTCAGCTGCCTGCCCGCCACGCCCCCCGCCTGATTGATCTCTTCCACGGCCAGGGTCGCCCCGTTTCTCCCCTGGACACCCAGGTCGGAGAAGGTCCCGGTGAGCTGCCCGGCAAAACCGAGCACGAGAGGCCTTTGTCTCTGGCACGTCAGGACGAGCGCGCCTGCCGCGAGCAGCATGACGATCAGAATCGCCCTTTTCCTCATGATTGCGCCGCCTCTGGGCCAGATGGACTCTTCGAACGGCGTCCGGGCAAAGGCACTGGACGCTTCCGTAAACGCCTGATGTTATTCAACCGGAAACTGCAATACGCCTACTTCAGTTTAGGCATGTTGACAATCCGGAAGCGGAAAATGGGGGAACTCCGCATTTGACATCATGATAACCCGAATTACCATTTTCAGTCTACGCGCCAAGCATCATTCAACACTTTGAACCCAATTCAGGGTGAGCAAGAAGGAGAGCATGCCCCGTGTAAGCGATCAAACCCTGGCCACCGTTGACTTTTCCCTGACCTGGCAGAGTCGGGAGGCGTTCCATGAGGAGCGGTTCCTGGCCCGCAAGATGAACCTCTGGCGGGACATCCTCCCGCCCGGATTGAAGGACGCCCTGACCGGACTGGTCGCGGGTGAATCCGCCGGAGTATCCTACGCCGCCGGGCAGGCCTTGCCGGACCGCCAGGACGCCCTGGTGCAGGAGGTTCCGCACCGGTGCTTCACCCCCCCGACCGTGGCCGGGCGGACGGTGTCCCCCAGGGACGGACGCCACTATCCGCGCGGGCTGTTCGGGTCGCTGCCGGGAATATTCCCCCAGGACGCGCGTCCGGCGCGCGTCCTCGACGCCAGGGATGGCCGGTTCGTGCTGGACCTCAACCACCCCCTGGCGGGCAGGCCGTTTCGGCTGGACGCCACGGTGCTGAACGTGGCGGAGAAGAAATCCGACACCGGGGGCAGGCTCTCGGACTGGCTGGAGGAGATCTGCTGCTTCGGTCCCGGCATGCAGGCCCGGCGGGCAGACTTCGCCCCCACGGACTTCACGCCCCCGGACGGGGAGGCCCGCCTGGACAACGAGGACGACGCCCGGTTCTACGCCAGGCCGCGCCTCATCGGGCACGTCGACGCCCAGGCGTCCGCAATTCTCACGCAGCAGTACGCATCGCGCATTCCCCGAGGGGCGCGCGTGCTGGACCTGATGTCCTCGGTGCAGTCGCACCTGCCGCTGGACGCGGATCTGGACGTGACGGGCCTTGGCATGAACATGGAAGAGCTCGCGGCCAACCCGCTCTTGTCCGCGCGCGTGGTGCAGGACCTGAACCGGGATGGCGTGATGCCCTTCGCGGACGCGGGGTTTGACGCGGTGGTGTGCAGCCTGTCGGTCGAGTACCTGCTGGACCCCGCCGGGATCGTGCGGGAGTGCGCGCGGGTGCTGCGGCCCGGCGGGCAGTTGCTGTTCGGGTTTTCCAACCGCTGGTTCCCCACCAAGGCCACGCCCCTGTGGCTGGACCTGCACGAGTTCGAGCGCATGGGGCTGGTTCTGGAGTACCTGCTGGCGAGCGGTGATTACGCGGACCTGTGGACCTTCAGCGCCCGCAACTGGTGGCGGCCCGTGGATGATCCGCACATCCGCCAGACCTGGACCAGCGACCCGGTGTACGTGGTGGGGGGCATACGCAAGAGCTGAAGCAGGGGGAACGCGGGATGGAAACGGTCCGGCGCGGTATGTCACGCGCCGGGCCGTTTATCCGTCTGCGCTACGCGCCTGCGCCGGGCAGCGCGAAACCCTTGGTGGTCCCGCCGGTGGAGGAGGGGGTCCCGGCGATCTTGGACAGGTAGGTGTCGCCCAGGGTCTTGATGTGGCCGTCCACGTTGTCGAAGTAGTTGAAGTGGGCCTGTTCCTCTTCGATGATGGCGTCGAAGAGCTTGGCGCTGATGCTGTCGCCCGCCTCGCGGCAGATGTTCAGGAACTGGTTGTACTGGTCCACGGTCTCGTCTTCCACGCTGCTGTCGAAGGGGTAGATGGCGCGGACGTCCTGGCCCTTCTGCACCGTGCCCAGCGCGCTGGTGGCGGGCTCGCCGCCCAGTTCCTTGATGCGCTCGGCGAACATTTCGGCGTGACGCATCTCGTCGATGGCGATGAGCTTCATGTTCATGGCCAGTTCGCCGTAGTCCAGGTTGTCCAGGTTGTAGTGCTGGTTCATGTACTGGGTGATGGCGTAGAGTTCCATGCCGCGAGCCTTGTTCAGAACCTCGATCACCTTGTCCTTGCGTGCCTGCCTGTCGGCCATTGTCGTGCTCCTTGTCGCTTTGTGGAAGCGTCCCACGCCCCACGTGCCCCACGGATAGTGGTGGCGCGCGGGGCGTGAGGGTTTGATTTGAAGAACTGGATACATCAATCCTGCGGCAAACCCAAGCCTGATCGCTCAGATTGCCATGCGAACCATCAGGCGAGATCGAAGCGGTCCAGGTTCATCACCTTGACCCACGCCGCCACGAAGTCGCCAACGAACTTCTCCTGGGAATCGCCGCATCCGTAGACTTCCGCGATGGCCCGCAGCTGGGAGTTCGCGCCGAAGACCAGGTCGATGCGCGTGCCGGTCCACTTGGGCTCGCCCGTGGCGCGGTCAGTCCCCTCGAACAGGTTTTCGTCCGGGGTGGCCTTCCACTGGGTGCGCATGTCCAGCAGGTTCACGAAAAAGTCATTGGTCAGGGTCTCGGGCCGCTTGGTGAAGACGCCGTGCGGGGACTGCCCGAAGTTGGCCCCAAGCACGCGCAAGCCACCCACCAGCACCGTCATTTCGGGCGCGGTCAGCGTCAGGAGCTGCGCGCGGTCCACCATCAGCTCCTCCGCCGACACGGAGTATTTGGCCTTGAGGTAGTTCCTGAATCCGTCCGCCTTGGGCTCAAGCACCGAGAATGACTCGGCGTCAGTCTGCTCCTGCGAGGCGTCCGTGCGCCCCGGCGAGAACGGGACGGTCACGTCGAGCCCGGCGGCCTTGGCCGCTTTTTCCACGCCAGCGCAGCCGCCCAGGACGATCAGGTCGGCCAGGGAGACCTTCTTGCCGCCGGACTGCGCGCCGTTGAACTCCTTCTGGATGGCCTCGAGGGCGGCGAGCACCGTGGCCAGCTGCTCGGGCTGGTTGACCGCCCAGTCCTTCTGCGGGGCCAGGCGGATGCGCGCCCCGTTGGCTCCGCCGCGCTTGTCCGAGCCGCGGAACGTGGACGCCGAAGCCCAGGCGGTGGAGACCAGCTGGGAGACGGACAGGCCCGAAGCCAGGATCTTTGCCTTGAGGGTGGCGACGTCCCTTTCGTTGATCAGCGCGTGGTCCACCGGGGGTACGGGGTCCTGCCAGATGAGGGCTTCCTGGGGAACCAGGGGGCCAAGATAGCGCGAGCGCGGCCCCATGTCGCGGTGGGTCAGCTTGAACCAGGCTCGGGCAAAGTCGTTGGCCAGTTTTTCGGGATTGCTCAGGTAATTGCGCGCGATAGGCTCATAGATCGGGTCGAACTTCAGGGAGAGGTCCGCCGTGGTCATCATGGGGCGAAGCCTTTTGGACTTGTCGTGCGCGCCCTCCACCATGTCCTCGGGGGCCACGTCCTTGGCCAGCCACTGGTTGGCTCCGGCCGGGCTCTTCACCAATTCGAACTCGTACTTGAACAGGGTCTTCAGATACCCCATGTCCCAGGTTGTGGGGTTGGCTTTCCAGGCTCCCTCGATGCCGCTGCCGATGGTGTCGTCGCCCTTGCCGCTGCCGAAGCTGCTCTTCCAGCCGAGCCCCTGCTCCTCAAGCCCGGCCCCTTCCGGCTCGCGCCCCACATGCTTGGTGTCGCCCGCGCCATGGCACTTGCCGAAGGTGTGGCCGCCCGCCACCAGCGCGACGGTCTCCTCGTCGTTCATGGCCATGCGGGCGAAGGTTTCGCGGACGTCGCGGCCCGAAGCCACAGGGTCGGGATTGCCGTTGGGACCTTCCGGGTTCACGTAGATGAGGCCCATCTGCACGGCTGCCAGCGGGTTGTCGAGCTGCCGGTCTCCCTCGTAGCGCTTGTCGCCAAGCCAGGTGTCCTCCGCGCCCCAGTAGATGTCCTCCTCCGGCTCCCAGACGTCCACGCGCCCGCCGCCGAAGCCGAAGGGCTTAAGCCCCATGGATTCGATGGCGCAGGTTCCCGCGAGGACCATGAGGTCGGCCCAGGAGATCTGTTTGCCGTATTTCTGCTTGATGGGCCAAAGCAGCCTGCGGGCCTTGTCCAGGTTGACGTTGTCCGGCCAGCTGTTCAGGGGGGCGAGGCGCTGGCTGCCGGAGCCTGCGCCGCCGCGTCCGTCGCCGGTGCGGTAGGTTCCGGCGCTGTGCCAGGCCATCCGGATGAACAGGGGGCCGTAATGGCCGTAGTCTGCGGGCCACCAGTCCTGCGAGTCGGTCATCAGCGCGAAGAGGTCCTTCTTCACGGCCTCGATGTCGAGCTTCTTGAACTCCTCGGCGTAGTTGAAGTCCTTGCCCATGGGGTTGGACTTGCAGGAGTGCTGGTGCAGGATGTGCAAGTTCAACTGGTTCGGCCACCAGTCACGGTTGGAAGTGCCGCCGCCGGCCACCTGCCTGCCGGTCCTGCCTGTTACCGGACACTTGCTCTCATCGCTCATACGGTTTCCTCCCTGAGTTTGCACATTGTTTCATTGTCGTCCTGAATGCCATGAGCCCGATCCTCTGGTGCTGCGGCCATGCCGTTACGCCAGCAAGGCAGGGATTCAGCACTGGTTCCGGCTGATTCCTTCTGGCGTACATGACCTTCTGGATTTGCGTCCCTGGAATATAAATCACTTGTCCCAGGGATAATAAGCACATTCACAAAGCCATCATCGTAATAACTGTGCTCTACCGTGGGGACGACACGCTGACGACGTCCATCCGGTGCGGCCCGGACAAACGGCCTTAGGAATAACTCTTATCTACGGAAAATGGTTCTCCATGACAACAATTTTAGCATGAGAACTGAGGTGATGAGAACACGGCCACTGAACCAGATGACGCGAAATGGATGTCTTCATCGAATCATTCCGGTATGTTGGAGTGACAGTTTTGTGCTGGAAAGCGCTCATGATGAACAATATTTCATGTTCCGGGGCGGGGGAGGTGGGAAGCCAGAAATGAAAATGCCTCCCCATCCGGTTGGATGGGGAGGCATTTGAGCATGCTTTCTGAGGGCGCGCGATCAGGCGCTCCGCGCAGCCAGTTCGAAGTACCAGCTGGCGGCCATGTCCAGGCCTTCCTTGATCTGGATGAGCGGCTCGTAGCCCAGGAGCGTCCTGGCGCGGGTGATGTTGGCCAGGGAGTGGCGCACGTCGCCCGCGCGCTCTTCCCGGTAGACGGGCTTGGCCTTGGCGGCTTCGGGGTTCTTGGTGGCGGCCAGGTCGCGCAGCAGGACGTAGAGCTCGTTCAGCGTGGTGCGCGTCCCGCAGGCCACGTTGTAGGCCTTGCCGTGAGCCTCGGGGTGCTGGGAGACGGCGGCCAGCATGTTGGCCCGCACGGCGTTCTCCACGAAGCAGAAGTCGCGGCTGGTCTCGCCGTCGCCGTTCACGTACACGGTGTCGCCGCGAAGCAGCGCGTCGAACCATTTGGGGATGACGGCGGCGTAGGCCCCGTCGGGGTCCTGGCGGGGGCCGAAGATGTTGAAGTAGCGAAGCCCGATGGCCTGAAGGCCGTAGCAGGTCCCGAACACGTTGGCGTAGAGCTCGTTGGTGAGCTTGGTCACCGCGTAGGGCGAGAGCTGGTTGCCTATCTGCTCCTCCACCTTGGGCAGCACCGGGTGGTCGCCGTAGACGGAGCTGGAGGACGCGTACACGAAGCGCTTCACCTTGGCTTCCTTGGCGGCAGTCAGCATGTTCACGAAACCGCCCACGTTGACGCGGTCGGAGGTGATGGGGTCCTCGATGGAGCGGGGGACGCTGCCCAGGGCCGCCTGATGCAGCACGTACTGCACGCCGGTGCAGGCTTCGCGGCAGGCCGCCGGATCGGTGATGTCGCCTTCCACCATGCGGAAGTTGGCCCAGGCTTTGTCGCCGACGCTGGCCCGGACCGACTCCAGGTTGGCCTTGTAGCCGGTGCAGTAGTTGTCCAGGCCGGTGACGGTCTGTCCCAGGCTCAGGAGCTTTTCCAGTATGTTGGAGCCGATGAATCCGGCCACGCCGGTCACCAGCCAACGGGCGGGGGAGTTTTGCAGAGAAAGGGCGGCTTTGTCGAACACGGTCATCTCCTTGATGTCGAGTATGGACGCACTACGCCTTACCCTACACAAGAAGAAGCCCGAAGCAAACCGCCCCTTGCGGTGAAATCGGCAGAATCAGCCCAGGCTCTCGAAACGGCCCGCCGCGCGGTTCTTGCGCACCGTGCCCGCCTCGAACACCTGCCCGCTCATGCAGATGTACACGCCCGGCGGCAGCGACTGCACCGCGCCCACGGCGCAGCCCACGTTGAACGACGCGTCCGAGCCCTTGAAGCGGGCCGGGCTCATGGCGCCGGTGAACACGATGACCTTGTCGGCGATGCCCTTCAGCACCTGGGCGCTCTGGACCATGCTGTCCGTGCCGTGGGTGATGAGGATGAAGCGCTCGGGGTCTGCGGCCACGCGCTCGCGCAGCAACTGGCGGTCTTCATCCGTGAGGTGCAGGCTGTCCTTGCGCAGGACCTCGTTCACCGTGAAGCTGATGGCCGCCTGGGCCTCTTTCAGGATTTCGCCCGCCTGGGGCTCGCCCACCACGTAGTCCGAGAGGTCGTCGAAGTAGACTTTGTCGATGGTGCCACCCATGGTGTAGATGGAGAGATTCACACGCAGTCCTTGCTGGTCTAGTGGGTGTCCGGCGCGCCGCCGTTGTCCGGGCATTCCCCGGCAGGGGCGTCCAGTGAGACGTCGGGGCGGTCAGCCGTGAAGCACACGAATTCGCGCTTGGGCTCAACCGGCGTCAGCATGCTTTCGGGGTTCAGCACTTCGGTCAGGCGGCTTTCGTCCCATCCCAGGATGGCGCGGGCGGCGTCGCGGACGCTCAGTCCCTCGCGCGCGGCGTGCTGGGCGATCCTGGAGGCGGCGTCGTAGCCCACGTAGGGGCACAGGGCCGTGGCCAGCCCCAGGCTCTGCTCAACGTTCTGCCGACAGCGCTCCTCGTCGGCCTCGATGCCTTTGACGCACTTGTCGGCCAGCACCACGCAGCCCCGGCGCAGAAGCAGCAGGGAGTTGAACAGGTTGTGGGCCAGCACAGGCTCCATGGCGTTCAGTTCAAGCTGTCCGGCCTCGGCGGCCATGGTCACGGTGAGGTCGGAGCCGATCACCTGGAAGGCGATCTGGTTGACCACCTCGGGGATGATGGGGTTCACCTTGCCGGGCATGATGGACGAGCCCGGAGCCATCTTGGGCAGGCGGATCTCGCCCAGGCCGCAGCGCGGACCCGAAGACAGCAGGCGCAGGTCGTTGCAGATCTTGGAGAGCTTCACTGCCGTACGTTTCAAAACTCCGGAGAACTGCACGTAGGCCCCGGCGTCCTGGGTGGCCTCCACCAGGTTCTCGGCCAGGATCATGCCCTGTCCGCTGACCTGGTTCAGAAGCGCCACCACCAGCGGCGCGTACTCCGGCGGGGCGTTGATGCCCGTGCCGATGGCCGTGCCGCCGAGGTTGATCTCGCGCACCAGGTCAAGCGCCTCCAGCAGGCGCTGCCGGTCCTCGCGTACCATGAGCGCCCAGGCCCGAAACTCCTGGCCCAGCGTCATGGGCACGGCGTCCTGAAGCTGTGTGCGCCCGATCTTGATGACGTGGGCGAATTCCACGCCCTTGTCCTCCAGGGCCTTGGCCAGCCTGCCCATGGCCTTGTGCAGGGCCTGTCCCATGATGACCAGGGTCAGGCGGATGGCCGAGGGGTAGACGTCGTTGGTGGACTGGGAGAGGTTGACGTGGTTGTTGGGGTGCAGGAAGGCGTAGTCCCCGCGCGAGTGGCCCATGAGCTCCAGGGCCAGGTTGGCGATGACCTCGTTGGCGTTCATGTTGCTGGAGGTGCCCGCCCCGCCCTGGATCACGTCCACGCGAAAATGCCCCCGGTGCTTGCCCGCCATGATCAGGTCGCAGGCCTCGCGGATGGCCTTGGAGCGCGGGGCGTCCAGCATGCCCATGCGCTCGTTGGCCATTGCGGCGGCTTTCTTGATGGCCGCCAGGGCCTTCACGAACTCCGGGTAGTGCGAGATGCGCACCCCGGTGATGGGGAAGTTGTCGATGGCGCGCTGGGTCTGCACCCCGTAGAGGGAGTTGGCCGGAACGCGCACCTCGCCCAGGGAATCGGACTCCAGGCGGTACTGGCGGATGGTCTTGGGCGAGACGTCCATGCGGATCAACCTCCCAGGTAGGCCTCGCAGACCCGCTTGTCGGCGGCCAGCTCGCTGCCGGTTCCCTGCAGCACGATGGTTCCGGTCTCCAGGACGTAGGCGTAGTGGGCCACCTTGAGGGCCGCGAAGGCGTTCTGCTCCACCAGCAGCACGGTCATGCCGCGCTCGTTGATGGTTTTGATGATCTCGAACACGTCGCGCACCAGCAAGGGGGCAAGGCCCAGGCTCGGCTCGTCCAGCATGACCACTTCCGGCGCGCTCATGAGCGCCCGTCCCACGGCCAGCATCTGCTGTTCGCCGCCCGACAGCGTGCCGCCCTTCTGCTCGCGGCGCTCGCGCATGCGCGGGAACAGCTCGAACACCCACTCCAGGTCCTTGGCGATGCCGTCCTTGTCATTGCGGCTGTAGGCCCCGAGCATCAGGTTCTCGAACACCGAGAGGTGGCCGAAGATGCGACGGCCTTCCGGCGACATGACGATGCCGGACTTGACGATGTCCACGGGCGTGGCCGTGGTCAGGTCCTTGCCGTTGTAGGTGATCTGGCCCTTCTTGTTCTTGATGAGCCCGGCGATGGCGCGCAGCGTGCTGGACTTGCCCGCGCCGTTGGCCCCGATCAGGGTGACGATCTTGCCCTGGGGCACTTCCATGGACACGCCCTTCAGGGCGTGGATGCCGCCGTAGTGGACGTGCAGGTCCGTGAGCTTAAGCATCGGTGACGCACTCCTCTCCAAGATAGGCCTCGATGACCTTGGGGTTGGACTTGATCTCCTCCGGCGCGCCCTGGGCGATGGTGACGCCGTAGTCCAGCACCCACATGTGCTCGCAGATCTCCATGACCAGCTTCATGTCGTGCTCGATGAGCAGCACCGTCAGGCCGAAACGGTCGCGGATGGTGCGGATGAAGGCGATGAGGTCCTGGGTTTCCTGGGGGTTCATGCCGGCGGCGGGTTCGTCCAGCAGGATGAGCCCCGGCGTGGTGGCCAGGGCGCGGGCGATCTCCAGCCTGCGTTGCGCGCCGTAGGGCAGGCTGTTGGCCTGCTCGTTCTCCAGGTGGGCGAGGCCCACCACGTCCAGCAGCTCAAGCGAACGCTGACGGATGGCCCGGTCTTCCTTCAGGGCTGCGGGCAGCATGAACACGGACTGGAGCCAGTTGGTCTTCTGGCGCAGGTGGCAGCCGATCATCACGTTCTCAAGCACGGTCTCGTTGCCGAAGAGGCGGATGTTCTGGAAGGTGCGCGCGATGCCCGCCTTGCAGACCTTGTAGGGCGGCTGGCCCGTGAGCTCCACCCCCCGGTACACCGAGCGCCCGGACGTGGGTTTGTAGAACCCGGTGATCATGTTGAAGCAGGTGGTCTTGCCCGCGCCGTTGGGGCCGATGAGCCCGGAGATGGTGCCCTTTTTCAGCGTGGCGCTGAAGTCGTCCACGGCGGTCAGGCCGCCAAAGCGCATGGTCAGTCCCGATACTTCCAGGATGGTCTCGGCACTCATTTGGCGTTGCCTCCCTTGCCCAGGCGGCCAAACACGGCCTGCCAGCTGAATTCGCGCATGCCCATGAGGCCCTCGCGCCTAAAGAGGATGATCACGATGAGCGCCAGGGAGAAGACCACCATGCGCATGCCGGGGATGCCCGCGATCTCGAAGCCGCCGAAGCTCAGGGGGTTCTCCACCACGCGCAGCCACTCCAGCAGCACCGTGATGCCGACGCCCGCCAGCACCGAGCCGGTGATGGACCCCAGGCCGCCCGTGACCACGATCATGAGCACGTTGAAGGTCAGGGTGAACAGGAACATCTTGGGGTCGATGGTGGTCAGGAGGCTGGCCAGCAGCGCGCCGCCGATGCCCGCGAAGAAAGAGCCCACCGTGAAGGACAGGAGCTTGTAGCGGAAGGCGTCGATGCCCATGGCCTTGGAGGCGATCTCGTCGTCGCGGATGGCCTTGAGCACGTTGCCGGTGTTGCACTTGAGCAGCCGCACGATCACGAAAAGGCTGAACGCGCACCAGCCGAAGTTCCACCACAGGTTGGAGTAGGCCGGGATGCCCTTGAACCCGAGCGCGCCGTTGGTGATGCCGGTCAGGTTGGTGGCCACCACGCGTACGATCTCGGCGAAACCCAGGGTGGCGATGCCCAGGTAGTCGTCGCCAAGCTTCAGAAGCGGCATGCCAACGACAAGCCCGAACAGCGCCGCCACCAGCCCGCCCGCGAACACCGCCACCAGGAACGGGGCGTGGGCGGCCTGCACCCAGCCGTAGGCGTCCTCGATGATGAAGAGCATCTCTTTCTGCTCGGGACTCATGATCAGGATGGCGCAGACGTACGCGCCGATGGCCATGAACCCGGCGTGGCCCAGGCTGAACATGCCCGTGAACCCGTAGATCAGGTTCAAGGACAGGGCCAGGATGATGTTGACCGCGATGAGGTTCAGGATCTGGATCTTGTAGCCGTCCAGGTTGGCCTCGGCCCACCACAGGAACAGGGCCACGACGCCAGCCGCCAGAATGTTCAAAAGAATAGTGGTGATGCGGTTCATCAGACCTTCTCCTCCGCTTTGGCTCCGAAGAGTCCGGTGGGCTTCACCAGCAGGATGGCGATCAATAGGACGAAGGCGAAGGCGTCTCGGTAGCCCGCCAGGTCAGGGAAGAAGGCCACGGTCATGATCTCGATGAACCCCAGGGTGACGCCGCCGACCACCGCTCCCTGGATGGAGCCGATGCCGCCGAACACCGCCGCGATGAAGGCCTTGAAGCCCGGCACCGCGCCCATGATGGGCTGGAGCTGCGGGTACCTAAGCGCCCACATGATGCCGCTGGCTGCGGCCAGGGCCGAGCCGATGCCGAAGGTGATGGCGATGACCCGGTTGACCGGAACGCCCATCAGGTAGCTGGTCTCGATGTCCTTGCTGATGGCGCGCATGCCCAGGCCCGTCTTGGTGCGGTACACGATGTACACAAGCCCCAGCATAAGGAGCACCGAGAGCACCGGCACGAACAGCGTGATGGGAAGCACCCGCACGTTGCCCATGATGATAGGGTTCTCCAGCCATTCGGGGCGGTACACCGCGCGGGGGATGGCCTGGAAGAACACGATGGCCACGTTCTGCAGGAAGAAGGACACGCCGATGGAGCTTATCAGCGCGGAAATTCGGGGAGCGTCCCGCAGAGGACGGTAGGCGATGCGGTCCACCATGATGCCAAGGCCCGCCGTGAAGGCGATTGACAGGGCAATTGCCAGTGGCCAGGGCAGGGCGAAGAGGGTGGTGCCCCAGAAGACGAAATAAGCGCCCAGCATGAAGATTTCGCTGTGGGCGAAGTTGATCAGGCGCAGGATGCCGTAGACCATGGTGTAGCCGATTGCGACGAGCGCGTAGAGGCTTCCCAGGGTGAGGCTGTTGAGCGCGTGCTGGATGAACGTTTCGAAATTCATGAGAAAGTCCTTTTGTGGTGCCGTGAGTGGGCGGGGAGGACGTATGTCCTCCCCGCCCGGATGGTCGTCAACGGCTCGGGGCTCGCTTCGGCTTACAGCTCGGGAGCGACTTCGCCCACGTAGACCTTCTTGCCGTCCTTGATGGTGATGAGGCCGATGGGCTTCACCGCGTCATGGGTCTCGTTGATGGTGGTGGAACCGGTCACGCCCACAAAGTCCTTGGTCTCGGCCAGGGCCTTGGTGATGGACTCGGAGTCGTACTTTCCGGCGCGCTTGATGGCGTCGATGATGATCATGTAGGCGTCGTAACCCAGGGCCGCGTTCACGTTGGGCTCTTTGTCGGCGGGGTGGGTCTTCTTCCAGTCGTCGGTGAACTTCTTGGCCGCAGCGTTCATGTTGGCCATGGAAGGATCATAGGGGAAGGTGGTGTGGACGAAGCCCTCGACGGCGTTGCCGCCGATCTTGGTGATCTCGGGGTTGTCCATGGCGTCGCCGCCCAGGATCTTGAAGGTGGCGCCCAGCTCCTTGGCCTGCTTCATGATGACAGCGCCTTCGGCGAAGTAGGAGGGGATGAACAGGACGTCGGGCTTCTCGGAGATGATCTTGGTGAGCTGCGCGGTGAAGTCCTGGTCGCCGGACTGGTAGTTCAGGGTGGCGACCACGGTGCCGCCCAGCTTGGTGAAGGACTTCTTGAAGAAGTTGGACAGGCCCACGGAGTAGTCGTTGGCGACGTCCACCAGCATGGCGGCCTTCTTGGCCTTCAGGGTGCGGGCGGCGTAGGTGGCCGCGCCGGCGCCCTGCAGGGGGTCGATGAAGCACACGCGGAAGATGTACTTCTTGCCCTGGGTCACCAGGGGGTTGGTGCAGCTGGTGCCGACCTGGGGCACGCCGGCTTTCTCGGAGACTTCGCCGCCGGCCATGGCCAG
This sequence comes from Fundidesulfovibrio putealis DSM 16056, assembly GCF_000429325.1. NCBI lineage: Bacteria > Pseudomonadati > Thermodesulfobacteriota > Desulfovibrionia > Desulfovibrionales > Desulfovibrionaceae > Fundidesulfovibrio > Fundidesulfovibrio putealis. The sequence continues at coordinate 178,306 of NZ_KE386886.1, read as the reverse complement.
GGAGGAGCCGTAGGTGCCGATGATGGCCTGGACTTTTTCCTTCTCGATCAGGCGCTTGGTGGCGTTGGCCGACTCGACCTTGTCGGACTTGTTGTCCACCACGAACAGCTCGACCTTCTTGCCGAGCACGGTTCCGGCTTCCTTGTGGGCCATCTGCACGCCCTCAAGCTCCAGCTGGCCGCCGAAGGCGTTCTGGCCGGTCAGGGGAAGGAACACGCCGATGCGGACGGTGTCATCCGCGGCAATCGCCAGGGAGGCGAAGCCAAACATCATTGCCAAGCACAGGGCCAGAATCCGTTTCATTCAAGTTTCCTCCACGTTGTGCGTTGACTCCGGCGCGAAGACCGCCCGGAGCGGGTGCAAGATGGTCCGATCCGAATACCGGGAGAAGGCCTCGCGGCCCGCCTCCGTCTGCCTGACGCCGCACCCTCCCGCCCAGGCCGCCTCGAAGCGGAGAGCAGGGCTTGAGCGTGCGGACTTGGAAACGCTGTTGTCGCTACTCGGGGCGGCCCTAGAGGGTCACCACCGCCGAAATCTTTTTGGCCAGCTCCACCAGATAGGGGGCGAAGCGGGTCTCGAATTCCTTCATTGAGTACTGGTCTGTGGTGGAGTCGAAGCTGACGCCGCCCACCACCTTGCCCGTGCGAAGCGAGAAGAGCGGCGCGCCGATGGCGATGAGGCCGGGCACGAACTCCTCGTTGTTCACGGAGTAACCCTGTTCGTGGGCTTTTTCCAGCTCGGCCAGCAGGGCGTCCTTGTCCACGATGGTCTTGTCCGTCTTGGGGGCCAGCTCCAGGCGGTCCAGCAGCTGGCGCAGCTCCGTGGGGTCCATGAAGGCCATGGCGGCCTTGCCGGTGGCCAGGTAGTGCAGGGCGGATGAATAGCTGAAGGAGCGGAACACAGAGGTGTCACGCGATTCGTGGCGGTATATGAGGTAGATGGCGTCGCCAGCCACCACGCCCACGTCCACGTGGACGCCGTGCTTGCGGAAGGCCTCCTCTACGAAGGGCTTCACCTGCTTTATCATCTCGCTCTTTTCCATGATGGCATGGGCAAGCGAGAGCGCGCGCACGCCCAGGTGGTACAGGCCGGTGCGCTCGTCGCGGCGCAGGTAGCCGAGCTCGCGGAAGGTGTTCACGTAGCGGTAGACGGAAGTTTTATTGAGGCTCACGCGGCCCGCGATCTGGCTCAAGGTGAAGCCCTCGTCCCCGACGCCGAAAATGTCCAGGATTCGCAGGCCTTTGGCCAGAGTTTCCGAGGCGTTGTCCTTGCCCTTCACTGGGAAGCTCCTGAATCCGATAGTTGGTGTCGATGCGGGTGGCCAGGCGCGAATGGCGAGGTGTTTGCGTTCCTGTGGGCGAAACGATTCGCGTCTGGCAGGAACGAATTATGCTTTCAGAGTTTCTTTGTCAACAGTAATAAAATTTACAATTCTGTGAATGGATTGCCTGCCCGGAATGAGCCCTGGCCTCCTGAGAGAGGGCGTGAAGGCGCGGTTCGCTCCGGAATGCGCAGGCGCTTGAGGGCTTGCTTTGGAAAGGAAGGACAGCGGGTTGTCTGGATGGGAATCTTTACATGTAACTGTCGGGAATGTTTACAAGCATGTCTGGCTGGCGAGAAGGAATTGTTCCGAAAAGCATATGCCGACCCGCAAGAATGCTGGATGATTTGGATAGGTTACACGTAGGCATCGATTTTGCTAACCGAACGCGAAATCAAATACAGGCATGAGCCTGGGACAATACAAAAGGGGTACTATGAAAAAGGCAATTTCTCTTCTGTTCGTGTTGATGTTGCTGCCTGTGGCAGGTTTTGCGAATTCGATCATGCCCGATTTCGCCGATGTTCCGAACGGCTGGGTGACTGACCGGTATCAGCCGAATACCTTTGCGAATATCGGCACCTTCCAGGGCCGCGACAACGTCCTGGAAATCGGTATCAACCGGGCTCAGGGCATTTCCGCCAGGCCGGGTGCCTACCAGAGCATGTTCTATAATACCCAGGGCATGAATTATGCTTTGACGGGCGGGATAGGGTCCGTTCTGTCGGCCGATCTTTGGATTGAGGAAAGCTGGGCCGATGCAAGTAAGGGCACGGTGCGGTCCGATATGTGGGGCGTAATGACAGACGGTTCTGCTGTCTCTGGTTATCCCATCATCGGTTTCACCAACTATGGCGGTGCTGCCCGCTATCGTGTGTACGACGGTGATGTTGCAGGTGGTTGGGTCGATCTTGCTACGTCGGTGAGCTACGACGACTGGACGAGCTTCGCCATCCTGTTCACCGGCACTTCGTTTGAATTCAGCATCAACGGCTCCCTGGTGTACACCGACACAACGATTGCCAATACAATCGGGTTCAGTGCGGCTATCATGCAGGCCTACAACTTCTTCGATCCAGCCCTTGGCAGCCTGGTTGCCAACAACTACGAAGCCCGCTGGTCCAACACCCCCGCCCCCACCGCCACCCCCGAACCCGGCACCATGATCCTCATGGGCGTAGGCGTTCTCGGCGCGGTCTTCATGCGCAGGCGCTCCCAGAAGGGCAACTAGGCTCTCCTGCCATCTTCCATGAGTGCACGGCCCCGCTCCGGCGGGGCCTTTTCTATTTTGAAGCGCATTGCGCGTCCACGCAAAAAGGCGGGCGGACCATGCCGGTCCGCCCGCCTGAGATGGCAACGGCGAAGCGCAGTTGTTTCAGCTAGGCCCAGTCCAGGATCACCTTGCCGCTCTGGCCGCTGATCATGGCGTCGAAGCCCTTCTGGTACTCCTCGATGGGGAACCTGTGGGTGACGATTGTCGAGATGTCCAGCCCGCTTTGCAGCATGGCCACCATCTTGTACCAGGTCTCGAACATCTCGCGTCCGTAGATGCCCTTTATTTCCAGTCCCTTGAAGATGACGTGGTTCCAGTCGATGCAGGTGTTCGCGGGCGGAATCCCCAGGAGCGCCACCTTCGCTCCGTGGTTCATGCTCTCGAGCATGGCCACGAAGGCCTGGGGCGCGCCGGACATCTCCAGGCCCACGTCGAAGCCCTCGGTCATGCGCAGATCAGCCATGACGTCCTTCAGGTTTTCGCGCGAGACGTTCACGGCGCGGGTCGCTCCCATGGTGCGGGCCAGGTCCAGGCGGTAGTCGTTCACGTCGGTGATCACCACATGGCGCGCGCCCACGTGTCGGCAGATGGCCACGGCCATGATGCCGATCGGCCCGGCTCCGGTGATCAGCACGTCCTCGCCCACTAGATCGAAGGACAGGGCGGTGTGCACGGCGTTGCCGAAGGGGTCGAACACGGAGGCCAGGTCGTCGGAGATGTCGTCTGGGATCTTGAAGGCGTTGAAGGCCGGGATGGACAGGTACTCGGCGAAGGAGCCCGGGCGGTTCACGCCCACGCCGAAGGTGTTGCGGCACAGGTGCCTGCGCCCGGCGCGGCAGTTGCGGCAGAAGCCGCAGGTGATGTGGCCCTCGCCGGACACGCGGTCGCCGATCTCGAAGCCGCGCACCTCCTGGCCGAGCTGCACGATCTCGCCCACGTATTCGTGGCCCACGTGCATGGGCACGGGGATGGTTTTCTGCGCCCAGTCGTCCCATTTCCAGATGTGGACGTCCGTGCCGCAGATGGCGGTCTTCTTGATCTTGATCAGGACGTCGTTGTGCCCGACCTCCGGCATGGGGACGTCGATCAGCTCGAGGCCCGGTCCGGCGTGGGTTTTAGCCAGTGCTTTCATATGGGTGTCCGTGTCGTTTGCGTTTCGGGTTAGATCGCGCCCAGGGCCTTGCCCACCTTGGCGAAGGCGGCCACGGCGCGGTCGATCTGTTCGGGAGTGTGCGCGGCGCTCATCTGGGTGCGGATGCGGGCCGCGCCCTTGGGCACCACGGGGTAGGAGAAGCCGATCACGTAGATGCCTTCCTTCAGCAGTTCCTCGGCCATGCGCCCGGCCAGCACGGCGTCGCCAAGCATCACCGGGATGATGGGGTGGTCTCTGCCCGCCAGGGTGAAGCCGTGGGCCTGCATGGCAGCGCGGAAACGGGCGGCGTTGTCGCGGACTTTGGCTCGCAGGGCTGCTCCCTCGGCGCTGTCCAGGAGGCCCAGCACGGCAACCGACGCTGCGGCGATGGACGGAGCCAGCGAGTTGGAAAAGAGGTACGGCCGCGAGCGCTGGCGCAGAAGGTCAACGATCTCCCTGCGGCCTGACGTATAGCCGCCGGACGCGCCGCCCATGGCCTTGCCGAGCGTCCCGGTGAGGATGTCCACCCGGTCCAGCACGCCGCAGTGCTCGTGGGAGCCGCGGCCCTTGTCGCCCACGAAGCCCACAGCGTGGGAGTCGTCCACCATGACCAGCGCGCCGTACTTGTCGGCCAGGTCGCACACGCCCTTCAGGTCGGCGATGATGCCGTCCATGGAGAACACTCCGTCGGTGGCGATCAGCTTGAAGCGCGCGCCCTCAGCGTCGGCCTCTTTCAGCTTGGCCTCCAGGTCGGCCATGTCGTTGTTTAAGTAGCGGAAGCGCTTGGCCTTGCACAGGCGCACGCCGTCGATGATGGAGGCGTGGTTCAGCGAGTCGGAAATGATGGCGTCCTCGGCGGAGAGGAGCGTCTCGAACAGGCCGCCGTTGGCGTCGAAGCAGCTGGAGTAGAGGATGGTGTCCTCGGTGCCCAGGAAGGCCGAGAGGGCGCTTTCAAGCTGCTTGTGGATGGTCTGGGTGCCGCAGATGAAGCGCACCGAGGCCATGCCGAAGCCGAAGCGGTCAAGCCCCTCCTTGGCTGCCTGGATAAGGCGCGGGTCGTCGGCCAGCCCAAGGTAGTTGTTGGCGCAGAAGTTCAGCACGTCCGCACCCTGGGAGAGGTGGATGGTGGACGACTGGGGGCTGTCGATGACGCGTTCGGATTTCTGGAAGCCGTCGGCGCGGATCTGGTCGAGTGTCTGGCGCAGATGGGACAGGAACCGTTCACGCATGGTGGACTCCTTTTTGGGGCTCTGCCGGATGATCGGCGTTCATAGCCCTCTGTGGAAGCGCAGGCAACTACTCCAGGCGGGGCGCTCAGGCAAGGGGGGGAAGGGAGGGTGTTCAGTCCGTTTTGAAAATTATCGCCCGATGTGAAGCGTGGGTCGGACGGGGCCGTGGACGAAAAGAACTATTGCCGCCCAGCGCACCGCGTCATGGTAGTTGCGTATGGAAAAGTATGTTGTCTTGGTAGCTGAACAGTTGCGCCTTCCCGGATAGTTTGATGCGAATGCGTTGAGGACCATCAGCTGCGTGACAATCGAAATAGTATCGTGAGCCAATCGGAGACCATTCCCCTGTGCTCTTGTAGTTGACGAGTTCAGATATTTTTTTCCACGTCCCACCGGTGAATTGTTCCACGACGACCATGCCTTCGTTGGAAAAAATCCTGGGGAAATAGTCAGTATGGCCATCACAACTGTCAGAGGCGATGGATACTTCTAAAGTTCCGTCGCTTTCAATGTCACTTCGAGAGATAATCTTGTATGAGGTCCCTTTTCCGGAGTCGTCATGGGTCTCGTCAAGATACATCAGGTTATGCCACTCGGTGTCGTATGTCTGGACAGCATGTGACGATTGTGTCGGGAGTCCGAATCCAGAGTAGTATTCTCCCCACCCGATGCAGTAGGAAAACTCCTTATCCATGTCTGGAGGGGATGGGATCTGGCATTGTGCAGCGTGTTTTGCGAGGCGGGGGTGGGTTCTTAACTTCTCGAAAATTTCGCGTGCGATAAAATAGTTGAAGAACTGAGTATAGTGAAGTTCATCGACGAATATTCTGTATGCGAGGGGAGCTTGCTGGAGCAGCGCGTCCGTCCATGGCTGCATGTCGATGAGTGGCGTGTCGAGTTTTTGCGATATGCCGGACAGTGATTTCCGAATATATGACCGTCCGAATTGAAAGAGTGGGATGTTGTATTTGAAAGGAATGTTCTTTCTGGTTGCGTTGAGGTTGTCGCTGGCAATCCATCCATAGTTCACAAGGGCGACGTCGATCCCCTTGCTTTTACGCTCGACAATGAACTCGGAAATATTCTCGGAGAAGCCAAACGCCTTCATTTTTTGATCCAGAATGTCTGCAGAGAAGAAGGCATCAACGTGGGTTCTGATGGTTTTGACGAGTCCTATGTCGTTCAGGCGGTCAAGAAGCAATGATGAGTCGTGTCTGAGGTAGGGGCTGCTCGTCGCGGTTGGCTTTGCGTTGAGACTTATCTGGCGCGTAAGGATGTTTCGTTGCTTTATCGCATCTTCGATGTTCTCGATCGCTGCTGCTGCAATGACGTCGTTTGTGCCATCCATGACAATGTACAAGTCAGGATCAAGGATATCGAGTTCTTTTTCCGCACGGAGTTTGGTGTGCCAGCTGTTATACCCCATTGCTCCTGCGTTGATCACTTCCACTTTTATATCGCAGTTGGCCAGTGCGAAGGTGAACATGTCTTGCAATATCGCTGGATACGATAGCTTGGGGTTGTCAATCCCGATGGTCGTCGATCCGCCGACGCATATTATTCGAAGAGTTCCTGGAGCTTTATTCATCGAGTACGTCTTGTTGGCGTATTGGACTTCTCCTTCAAGGCTGGAAGATTTCGATTTAAGTCTGTACCCCAATTTCTCATCAAGTTCATACGCGCTGCCAAAAGCCGGACTCGAATTGTTCTGGTTTTGCGTGGGGGTGGCTGGCGCAGCGATAAATCCTTGAAAAACAAACCATGAGTACACTTCTGCAATGAGAAGTGTATTAATTATCGTGATAAAAACAAAGATTGTGGTCTTGGCGACTGTTTTTGAATACATTGTCGTGCAAATCATGCGAATCCGGAAAGATTGGCGGCTGCCTGGGGTTGGTATTTTCCTGGCAGGGCTGCCGGGTTGTTGAGGCCGCAATTCGAGTTGATGCCCGGCACAGCGGTCTTCGCATGAGCCTGGCATGGCACAGGCGCTGTGCCCTTCGTGATGGCACAGCGCCCTGTTCTTTTAGCGCCACCCCGTCCTCACCGCAGTTTTCAGCTATCCGATGGGGTCGCCTTTGGCGAAACTCGGCTCGTGCAGGGGGATGATGATGTCGGCCATGTCCCGGCATTTGAGCACGATGTCGTAGGCTTCTTTCACGTCCAGGCAGGTGGACGGCGGAATGACCTCCATCCCGAGCCCCTTCACTTCCTTGGGCGGGTAGAAGTTGTCCATGATGCAGCAGAAGGAGGTGATGAGCGCCTTGCCCTTCTCGGTGTCCACCATCACGCTCATGCCGCCCTCGGTGTGGGCCGGGGTGTGGATCATTCTCACGCCAGGGACCACTTCGGTGTCCTCGGTCAGCGCCACGATCTGCCCGTTTTCCTCAACGTCCAGGATGAAGTCCTCCTGGTAGCGGTAGTCCATGGGGTGCGGGTCGTGGCAGATCTCCAGTTCCTTCTCGTGCACGTAGATCTTCGCGTTCTCGAACTTGTAGTCGTTCTCGCAGTGGTCGCGGTGCAAGTGGGTGTGGATGACGATGTCGATGTCCGCCGGGGTCAGGCCGAAGCGGGCCAGGCCCTCCTCGATGGTCTCGATCTTGCCTCCGATGAACTCCTCGCGGTCCGGGGTGACGATGGGGCGCAATTCGCCCGTGTCCACCAGGATCTTCTTGTCGCCGCCCAGGATCAGCCAGGCGTACAGCGGGATGACGTAGGGGGTGCCCATCTGCTGCTGGTAAGTCATGAAGCCTTTGTCGAAACGCTTGGAACCCGCCACGATGGGGTGGATTTTGTAGGTGGCGCTCATAAATTCTCCAGGGATGATCGTGATCTGTGGGGAGCAGATAGCCATTGCGGGAGTGTGTGGCAAGCCCGACCGGAATAGGAGGAATTAGATAAGACCCAGCTGTTCTTCCTTGCGCACGGTCCTGGCCACCAGGTGCGAGCGGCTGGCCGCGTGCAGGTCGAGCTTTTTCAAAAGGCGCGAGGGCTTGAGCATCAAAAGCCGACCGTAGAGCTCGCGCTTCTCGGCGTGGCTCAGGTACAGGCGGGTCCTGGCGCGCGTCAGGCCCACGTAGAACAGGCGCTCCTCCTCGCGCTCGTCGGGCGGGGTCTCGGAGGCCGAGAGTTTCCCCGTCAGCATGCCCATCCCGGCAAAGGGCAGGATGCCGTCCTCCAGGGCGGGCATGAACACCACCTCGAACTCCAGCCCCTTGGAGGCGTGCAGGGTCATGATGCGCACCTTCTCGGCGCGCCGTCCCACCAGTTCCAGCTCGCTCTGGGCGTTGACGTGGCTCAGGAGCCCGGCCCAGCCGCCGTGCTTGGCGTAGGCGTCCACCAGCTGGCCGAACTCCGGGCTTTGCCAGAAGAGGTGGTCGAAGGGCGCGACGTCGCGCAGGTAGAAGGCGATCTCTTTCGGCCCCTTGGCCAGCACCCGGTCCGGGCAGGCCAGGGTGAGCGCGCCCTCCATCCCGGCCATGCCCAGGAATCTCCCGGCGGCGTTCAGGATGGCCTTCACCCGCGAGTCCGCCCAGAAGGCCTCGGACTCGGGCACGGAGCAGGGCACGCCAAAGCGCGTCAGCACCTTCTGGATGGGCTCCATCAACCCCCGGAAGCGCACCAGGATAGCGATGTCGCCGGGGGAGAGGTCGTGGTGCTTGCCCCGGCTGAGGGTGCTGGAGGTCGGCCCCAGGAGCTGCCTGATCTTTTCGGCCATCCAGGAGACCTCGCGCAGGGCTTGCGGAGCGGTAAATTCCATGATTTCGCCCCGTCCGGACTGGGACACTGGGCGCATGGCCAGGAGCTTGCGCGAATTCGGGAACAGGCCGTGTGCCAGGTCGAGGATGGGCTGGGTGGAGCGGTAGTTCTCTTCCAGGGCCACCACGGACAGGTCGCGCCAGAAGCCCTGGAGCTCGCGGGCCACGTCCGTGACCGCGCCACGGAAGCCGTAGATGGACTGGTTGGGGTCGCCGATGCCGAAGAAGGAGCGCGACTGCCCGTCGGCCAGGGCGCGGATGATGGCAAGTTGCAGAGGCGAGAGGTCCTGCACTTCGTCGGCCAGCACGTGCTTGAACCCATTCTCATAGATGCCGGATTCGATCTTCTCCAGCCAGAACTCCAGCAGGTCGGTGTAGTCGGCCAGATTCCAGGAAGCCTTCTGCTTGGCGTAGCGCGAGGCGTGGTCTTCGAGCGTGAGCCCGCCCGTGGGGCCTCCGGTCTGGCCGCCGGGGTGGCCACCAGGGTGGCCGGACGCCTGGGTAAGGGGCGCTGCGCCGACAGCGTCCATGGCCGCGCTCGCCGGACGGTCGCCAGCCGTGAGGCCAGACGCGCCTCCGGGCGGATCGGCCTGGACCAGGGCAGACGCCTCCAGGGCGGGCTTGGGCTGGCCCGGAGCCTTGGGCCACACGGGCAGGGGGCGGCGGCGCATGCGCTCGCGGTCGATGGTCAGCTGCTGCCAGGCCTGCTTGAGCCTGGGGCCGGTCAGCTCCGGGTTGACCTCGGCGAACAGTCTGCGCGCGGCCTCGTCGGACAGGAGCACCGGTTTTTCTCCGTAGGCTTCGGTCCAGTATTCGTGTGCCAGGGCGTGCAGCGTGTCCGCGCGCACGGGCACGCCGTCCAGGCGGTCCTTGAGCTCCTGGGCCGCGCGGCGGGTGAAGGTAACCACCAAAAGCGACGCGGGGTCCGCGCCGGGCCTGGGCCTGTCGCCGGTGTTCACGCCTTCCAGCAGATGGCGGATGCGCGCGATGAGCGTATGGGTCTTGCCGGTGCCGGGTCCGGCCAGCACCAGCAGGCGCTGGTCGGTGGCGGTGGCGGCGTGGCGCTGGCGTTCGTTCATGGATGGGGGAGGCGGGCTGGGTGTCGTGGGATTCTTGAGGCTCCGGACAGCGGCGGCTTCCCCGGCGCGGGCCTCATCCGGGGTCCGGACCGCGCCCGGCTGAACCGGGTCTCCCGGCACGTCGCCGCTTCCGGTATTGGGCGGGCTGACCAGAGCCGTTCCTCGCACCAGCCGGGCCAGCTCGTCCGGGCTGAAAACCCGGATGCGCCCGTACTGGCCGTCGAAGCCGGGCTGGCGGAACACCTTGCCCTGGCGCATGCGCGACACCGCCTCGGCCAATATGGGAGAATCCTTGGCCAGATCCTCAAGCGGCGCATCCGACAGGATGTGCAACTCCGGCCCCAGGCGCGACAGCAGCCGGGCCATGTGGGCCTTGACCTTCTTGGAGGTCGGCCCGACCCCGTAGATTTCGCCCAGCACTTCGTTCAGCGGGATGAGCGACACGAATCCCGGCGCACCCTGGGGCTTCACGGGCTGCTCCCGGTCGGCAAGGTCCATCACCCGGTGCAGGACGCCCACGGTGAGGGGCTTGCCGCACACCGGGCAGACGCCGCGCTTGGCCTTGGTCTCGTGCGGGTCCATGACCACGCCGCAGTCCAGGTGGCCGTCCAGGTGGTATTTGCCCTCTTCGGGGAAGAACTCCACCGTGCCCAGGAAATCGTGCCCCACGCCCTCGCCGCGCAGCGCCCGGTAGATGCCCTCATAGGACACCGGGCCGGAAAAGAGGTTGGCCTCGCGCCCGAGCTTCTCGCCGGAGTGGGCGTCGGAGTTGGAGATCAGGCGGTAGCGGTCCAGGCTGGAGACCAGCCAGTTCATGTCCGGATCGGATGAAAGGCCGGTTTCCAGGGCGAAAATATGCGAAGAGAGGCTGCCGAAGCACTCCTCCACCGAATCGAAGCCGGATTTCGAGCCGAAGATGGAGAACCAGGGCGTCCAGATATGCGCCGGAACCAGAAAGGCCAGCGGGTCGGTCTCCAGGACCATCTCCAGCAGGTGGCGGCTGTCCAGGCCCAGGATGGGGCGCCCGTCCGAGGCCAGGTTGCCCACGCGCGCGAGTTTGGCGTTGAGCTTCTCGGCGGCCTCGAAGGACGGCGCGTAGACCAGGTTGTGGACTTTGCGGACCTTGCCGCCCCGTTTGTAGATGGAGCTTATTTCGGCGGAGAGGATGAACTTGGCGTGGCCGGGCAGGGGATATCCGGTAAGCCAGGGGATTTCCGGCTCCAGGCCCTGGGGGTCTGCCAGGCGCAGGAGCCCTTCGCCGTCCGGGACGAGCTGGGCTTTGAGATCCTCCAGCCATTGGGGATGGGTGAAGTCTCCCGTGGCCACCACGTCCAGCCCCTTGGCCCTGGCCCATGCGGCCAGATGCCTGGGGGTCAGGCCCTTGCTGGTGGCTCGCGAGTATTTCGAGTGAACGTGGAGGTCGGCCCGGTATTGATCCATGTCGCCCCGCTTTCCTGCTTGGGGCAACCTAGCGTCTTCGGCCCTAGGGGGCAATACCCGAGGTGAAGCGATCGAAGTCGGCCAGGGCCTGGGCCTGGGCGTGGCGGCGCGCGGCGTCCAGGTCGTGGCGGCGCGCGGAGATGAGGCTCACCACGTCGGGGTCCAGGATGTAACGATCCGCCTGATCCTCCAGGATCGAGACGATGCGCGAGATTTCCATGCCGGGCCGGTAGGGGCGGTCCTCGCCCAGGGCGGTGAACACGTCGGAAACGGCCAGCACGCGCGACGGCAGGCTGATCTGGGAGGCATGCCTGCCGTAGGGGTAGCCCTGGCCGTCCAGGCGCTCGTGGTGCTCCACCACCAGCTTGGCCACGCCCGCAAGCCCGGTGGGGCCGGAGAGGGCGTGGTAGCCGTGTTCGGCGTGGCGCTGCATGGTGATCATCTCGTCCCTGCTCAGAGCGGCTGGCTTCATGATGATCTCCGCCGGAACGCCCAGCTTGCCCAGGTCGTGCAGTTCGCTGGCCACTTCCAGGCAGTCGCGTTCATCGCCGCCAAGGTGCAGCTCGCGGGCCAGGAGCATGGTGGTGGCGGCCACCCCGCGCGAGTGGGTGGCGGTGAACCGGCAGCGGAAGTCGATCACCTGGCTGAACAAGCGGGCTAGGCGGGAGACCTCGCGGCCCGAAAGCTCCGGGTTGTGCTCATCGGGAACTGCCAGGCAGCCGTGGCTGGCGGAGCTGGAGGCGGTCTTTTCCAGAAACCCGTCAGGCCCGGCCAGGGTCTCCAGGGCTTCCACCCACCAGGGGTTGAACATGCGCCCCGAGGCGGAGCGGATTTTTCTCAGCAGGACGTCGCGGTCGAAGCCTTTTCCAGGCGCGCGCGGCAGGAGCGTGTCCACCCGGTCGGCCAGACAGAGGAGGTTCCCCAGTTCGAGCTCCGGCGTCAGCACCGGCGGGCGCTGGCCGGTCTTGCTCCACAGGCAGTGGTGCGAGCGGACCATGTCGGCGGCGCGGCTGAACTCCGGGTAGGCGCGCAGCAGGCGGTAGCCGATTTCGGGGTGGGTCTGGTCGTCGGATTCGAAGGACAGGGCGTCGATGCGGCCCTTGAGGGAAAATGCGCCGATGTCGTGGAGCATGCCCGCCAGGGCAAGGTCCGCGCATTCGCGGCCAGGAAGCCCGGCCACCTCGGCCAGTCTGGAGGCTATGGCCCCCACGCGCAGATGGTGCCCCGCCACCTCCGGGCTGACCAGGTCCATGGCGCTGGACAAACACCCGACCATGTCGAAAAGCCGCATGCTCACATCATTACTCCGGTACAACTCGGACAGACTAAACATTTTGGTGCGCCCATGGCAAGCATGCGGTTGCGCGGCATATCAAGAAGGCGACGCATATAGGCTGCATCCCGACGGTGGTGGAATAGATTGCCTCCCGGACGTATTTCGAGCATGGAGAATGCCCACCGACGCATCGCTTTTGTGCGTCGCGTCGCGCAAATCAAGACGATACGGCCTGGAGACGGCAGTGGAGAACGGGCAGGAGCGGAGCCGGAGCGGCCGGTGGTCCGGGCTTTTCAATCAGCAGATGGCGGAAATGGCCTCGGCGCTGGGGGAACGCCCGTTTTTCCTGGCGATACAGCGCGGGCTGACCTTGGTCCTGCCGCTGGTCATGGCAGGGTCCGTGGCGCTCCTGGTTCGGGATTTTCCCTTCCCCTCGTTGCAGACAGGGCTGGACGGCCTGTTTGGCGTCCACTGGCGCACCCTTTGCGACAACCTCATCCGGGGCTCGTTCGGCATCGCGTCCCTGGCGGTGCTGTGCTCTTTCGGCTACAGTCTGGCCTCCCTCAGCAACCAGCGTTTTCCCGCCCGCCACGTGAGCGCCGGGATGTCCGCGACCATCGTCCTCTCCTGTTTCTTCGTCATCACTGCGCCCTCGGACGTCTCGGCCTTGCGCGATTTCATGTCGTTGGACAGGGGGCTTTTGGTGGCGCTCCTGGTCGCGGCAGTGAGCGGCGAACTGTTCCTGCGGTTGGCCCGGTCGCGCTGGCTGCGCCTGCCGCTCTCCGCCGCCGGGCAGGACCCCGTGGTCCACGACGTGCTGACGGCAATGCCCGCTGGCATGATCGTCATCTTCCTGTTCGGCCTGGCGCGCATCGGGCTGGACCTGTCCGGGGCTGCCAACCTGAACGCCGTGGCCCAGGCGGTGCTGGTGGACATGTTCCAGGGGGAAGGCGACGGCCTCGCCCAGGGTCTGGCTTACACGGGCCTGGCGCAGGTGTTCTGGTTCTTCGGCGCGCACGGCCCCAACATCCTGTATCAGGTGGAACACTCCATCCTGGTCCCCGCGGCCCTGGACAACATGGGCGCGGCAGCCGCCGGGCTGGTCCCGCCTTTCGTCGTCACCAAGCCGTTCCTGGACGCCTTCGCCATGATCGGCGGTTCAGGCAGCACGTTGTGCCTCATCGCGGCCATCCTTCTCAGGGGCAGGGACGGCGGCAGCCGCAAGCTGTGCCTGTTCGCGCTGGCTCCGGCACTGTGCAACGTCAACGAGCCCATTCTCTTCGGCCTCCCCCTGGTGTTCAATCCGGTCTACGCCGTGGCCTTCCTGGCCGCGCCGCTTATCCAGACGCTGTGCGCCTACGCGGCCACTGTGCTGGACCTGGTTCCCCGGACCATCGCGGCCACCTCCTGGACCGCGCCCGTGTTCCTGAGCGGCTACGCGACCACCGGGTCCATGGCGGGCGTGGCCATGCAGGCCTTCAATCTGATGCTGGGCACGCTGGTGTACCTGCCTTTCGTGGCCCTGGCCGACCGGGTGCACGAGCGCAGCTACCGCGAGGCGCTCGGGCTGCTGGCCCGCACGGCCTGCGGCGGCGACATGGGGCTTCGGGGCTGCAAATGCCTGGACCGGCCCGGCGCCGAGGGCAGGCTGGCCAAGACTCTGGCCGACGACCTGCTGGACGCCCTGGACAGGGACTCTCAGCTGTTCCTGGAGTATCAGCCGCAGCTTGGGGCGCAGCTTGCGGGCGGGGGCCTGCGGGTGGTGGGCGTGGAGGCGCTGCTGCGCTGGAGGCATCCGGTGCACGGGCTCATCCCGCCCCCGGTCACGGTGGCCCTGGCCGAGGACGCGGGCGTTATCGACCGGCTCGGCCTGTGGGTCCTGAAGGAGGCCTGCGCCCAGCGCTCGGCCTGGAGCGTGCTGGCCGGAGAGGGGGTCGTGATGTCCGTGAACATGTCGCCCCGGCAGTTCCAGGAGGCGCAGCTGGCGCAAAAGGTGGAGTCTGTTCTGGCCGCCAACGGCCTCGGCCCCGGCGTGCTGGAGCTTGAGATCACCGAATCGGTGGCGCTCCTGCCGGACGCGCGCACCCTGGCCACCCTGCGCCGCCTGCGGGAATCGGGTGTGCGGGTGGCCATCGACGATTTCGGCATGGGGCATGCCTCGCTGCGCTACCTGCGGCAGTTCCCGGTGGACGTCCTCAAGCTGGACCGCTCCCTGACCATGGACTCGCCCAACGGGGTCAACGGGCACATCATCGCAAGCATCGTCAACCTGAGCGCCAGGATGGGCTACACCCTGGTGGTGGAAGGGGTCGAGACCCTGGAGCAGTACCTGCGCTTCCGGGCCATGGGGTGCACGGTGTTCCAGGGCTTATATTTCAGCAGGTCCCTCTCGGGCGAGAAGTGCCTGGAGTACATCCTGGCCCAGGACAAGGCTACGCCGCACACCGCCTGAACGCGTAGTCTGAACCCTATATCGTCCCGCAGTCCCCCTGGTCGCCCTGGCACTTCTCGATGGCGTGCTCCATGGCGGGCAGCACGGCGGCCAGCGTCTCGCGGACGCCCTTGGGCGAGCCGGGCAGGTTCACAATCAGGCAGTTCCCCAGAAATCCCGCCATGGC
The DNA here is from genome assembly GCF_000429325.1 of Fundidesulfovibrio putealis DSM 16056. Taxonomy (NCBI): domain Bacteria; kingdom Pseudomonadati; phylum Thermodesulfobacteriota; class Desulfovibrionia; order Desulfovibrionales; family Desulfovibrionaceae; genus Fundidesulfovibrio; species Fundidesulfovibrio putealis. The sequence goes on along the minus strand of NZ_KE386886.1, from coordinate 163,180 downwards.
GCGCGAGATCACCGCGCGCGGCGTGGACTGAATCCCCGCAAGGGCCATGGCCGTCTCGAAGCCGGGCAGGCGCTTTTCCAGCACCGCCATGGTGGCCTCCGGCGTGATGTCGCGCGGGCCGACCCCGGTGCCGCCGGTGGTCACCACGATGTCGAAGCGCTGGGTCAGGGCAAGATCGGTCAGCAGGGCCTTCAGGCGGCGCGTATCGTCAGGCAGGATGTGCCCCTGGATCACCGACAGGCCGAGCTCCGCCGCCACCATGTCGCCGATCAGCGGCCCGGACGAATCATCCCGCAGTCCCGCCGCGCCCTTGTCCGAGAGCGTCACCCAGGCCAGGCTGAAGCCGCCGGTCCAGGCGGAGAAGGTCGACGCGCCGGCAGGCAGGAACACCTCTTCCAGGGCGTCGGCCATGATGACGTCCATGGCCGGGGACGCGCCCCCTTCCGCCCAGCGCATGCGGCCCGCCACCTGGAACATGGGGGTGTCGCTCATGCGGCCAAGATACGCCCCGACGCCGAGCATCGGCAGCTCCCCCACTGCGGGAAGCACGGGGGACAGGCCGCCCGACGGAGCGCCCGATGCCATGAACACGCGCTGGCCCGGAAATATGGTCGTATCCTGGGCAATGGCGAGAAGAACCGACTCTCTCATGAGAAACCACCTTGACGGTTGCAAATTTGGCGGGCATGGGCCACAAAACTTCTTTAAGAAAACACAAACGAGGACATGCATGAAAGGCATCATCCTGGCCGGCGGCTCAGGCACGAGACTCTACCCCATCACCAGAGTCGTCAGCAAGCAGCTCCTGCCCGTCTACGACAAGCCCATGATCTACTACCCCCTGTCCGTGCTCATGCTGGCGGGCGTGCGGGAAATCATGATCATCTCCACCCCCGTGGACCTTCCCCGTTTCGAGGAGATGCTGGGCGACGGCTCGTGGCTTGGCCTCAATATCCAGTACAAGGTGCAGCCCAAGCCCGAGGGGCTGGCCCAGGCCTTCATCCTGGGCGAGGAGTTCATCGCGGGCGACAAGGTCTGCCTGGTGCTTGGCGACAACATCTTCTACGGCCAGGGCATGGCCAAGGTGCTGCAACGCTGCGCCCAGCTGGACCAGGGCGGCGTGGTCTTCGGCTACAAGGTCCGCGACCCCGAACGCTACGGCGTGGTGGAGTTCGACCAGGACAAGAACGTCATCTCCATCGAGGAGAAGCCCTCCAAGCCCAAGAGCAAGTACGCCGTGACCGGCCTGTACTTCTACGACAACCAGGTGGTGGAGATCTCCAAGAACCTGAAGCCCTCGCCGCGCGGCGAACTCGAGATCACCGACGTGAACAACGAGTACCTGAAGCGCGGCCAGCTCAAGGTGGAGTTCCTGGGACGCGGCTTCGCCTGGCTGGACACCGGCACCCACGAGTCGCTGCACCACGCGGCCAGCTTCGTGCAGGCCATCCAGGACCGCCAGGGGCTCAAGGTCTCCTGCCTGGAGGAGATCGCCTTCCGCATGGGCTACATTTCCGACGCCGACCTGGAGCATCTGGCCCAGGACATGCTCAAGAACTCGTACGGCCAGTACCTCATGGAAGTCGTGCGCGAAGCCAGGGGAGAGCAGTAACATGGAAAAAACCGTACCCGTTCCCAAAGGATTTTCCTTCGCCACCCACGACGCGGGCTTCCGCTACCAGGGCCGCGACGACCTGGCGCTCATCGTCTCCGACCGGCCCGCAGCCGGAGCGGGCGTGTTCACCAAGAACCTGTTCCAGGCCGCGCCCGTGCTGGTGGCCCGCGAGAACCTGGATAATTCCGAAAGCATCCGGGCCTTCCTGGTGAATGCTGGGCAGGCCAACGCCTGCACCGGAGCCGAGGGCGAGGCCAACTGCCGCGAGACCCTCGAGCTGGTGGCCGAGCGCCTGGGAATCTCCGCAGGCGAGATCCTGCCCGCCTCCACGGGCGTCATCGGGCCGCAGCTCAAGATGGACCTGTGGCGCGCCGAAGTCCCGGCCCTTGCCGCCAAGCTCGGGCAGGCCGGTCCCCTGGACGCCGCCAAGGCCATCAAGACCACCGACGCCTTCACCAAGATCGCCTGGGGCTCCGTCGAGATCGACGGGCGCGAAATCCGCCTCGTGGGCATCGCCAAGGGCGCGGGCATGATCTGCCCCAACATGGCCACCATGCTCGGCTTCGTGGCCTGCGACGCCAAGGTGGAGCCCGCCCAGTGGCAGGAGATGCTGGCCGCCGCCGTGGACGCCAGCTTCAACGCCATCACCGTGGACGGCGACACCTCCACCAACGACTGCGTGCTGGCCATGGCCAACGGCGCGTCCGGCGTGGACGTCCACTCCGAGGACGAGCTTGCCGTGCTTGGCGCAGCCATGAACGAACTCTGCCAGGCACTGGCCTACATGATCGTGGAGGACGCCGAGGGCGGCACCAAGATCATCCGCGTGCACGTCACCGGCGCGGAAGACCACATGGACGCCGAGCTCTGCGCCCGCGCCGTGGGGCATTCGCCCCTGGTCAAGACCGCCATGTTCGGGCGCGACGCCAACTGGGGCCGCATCGTGGCCGCCGTGGGGCGCTCCGGCGCGCAGTTCGAGCCGGAGAACGTGAGCGTGTCTATCGGGCAGATTCCGGTATTCCTGAACGGACAGCCCGTGGCCGGAGACCTGGACAGCCTGCTGGCCCCGCACATGCGCCGCAGCGAGATCGCCGTGGACATCGACCTGGGAGCCGGAAACGGCGAGTACCTGCTGCTGGCCGCTGACCTGGGCTACGAGTACGTGAAGGTCAACGCGGATTACAGGTCGTAGGGGAGAGAGGCCGGAGTAAGACCGAACCGGGCACCGCCCGGACCCGCAAGGGCTCTGCCCTTGACCCGCCAGGGGAGAAGCCTCCCCTGGACCCGGCTATGGGCTTCGCGGGATGGAGCGGGTGTGTTGGAATAGTGCGAAAGATTAAGGGGAAGCGCGAGAGATCGCGCTTCCCCTTTTGTGTTGGCGGGGTGGAGAGGCGGTCAATGGAGTGCGCCGACATTCACCGATGTTTGCTCTGTCGCTACGATGTTAAGTGCTATTTCTTTAGTATCATAAAGTTAAGCTTGGCTTCTGTCATTCGCGCCCAATCCTTGTCTTTCATGGTGGTAATTTTGTGTGTTATGATTCTTGTCAGTTCATAGTCGCCTTTGACGTTGTAAATCTTGCTGGCTTGCATGTCTTTGAGAATGTCGACTATTAACCAGGTTTCCATGTCTTCTGTGTTTGATATAATTTTTCGCTTCAAAAACTCAATCGACTCTTCTGGTTTGTCATAGAGCACTGGTGGGAAAACTGACATTGAGCCGGTGGTAATGTTTATGCACATATAATAAGAATATCGCGATTCAATGTCGGGGAATACTGTTTGAATATATCCAGCTTCGTCTTTTTCAAGCGTATGCTGTGTAGTCCATTGCTTACACCGATTGTCAAATTTGCTATAATCGACATGGTGCCAGAAACAGCCGTGAAGTGTTGTCATGGTCATTGATAAGGTGATTATAGTGTCATACGAACATTCATCGTGTTTGTTCCAGATTTTCTGGTATTTTCGTTGTTGAATTGTCGCTGTCTCATTTGTTCACGGTCTTCTGGGTCCCGGAGCTTGTTATGTATCTGATCATTTTTTCTGCGTCTTCTTTGAAAATTTCACTTGTGATTCTTGAGACGCTGTTTTTCATGATTGAAATCATCTCCTCGTCTTTCGAAACATTATATGATCCAGAAAAGTGTAGTTCATAAATAATGCCGAATGATTTCCAGTATTCCCAGCTTCCTTTGCATGTTGGGAGTTTTTCCTTCAGCATTTTAATCGTTGGGGTTGGAATGTCGTTGAAGACGTCGTCGCCAATAGCAAATGTTGCCGTTATTCTGTTGATGCATATATAGTAACTGTAACGTGTTTCGGCGTCTGGGATAGACAGTATGAACTCCTTGCTTCTGTCGTATTCTGCATAGTATTGCTTGACCCAGCCTTTGCACCTTGGGTCAAGGTTTTTGTAGCTTGCTGAATATAGAAAACATCCGCTGGAGATGGTTGCGAATGTGACGAATACGAGTAATATAATCGCGTTTGATTTTTTCATAAGCATTCCGTTGTCTGGGGGACATCTCGGTTGAATTGTTGCCGCCAAAGCGTGCATACTATTTATATATTTTATGCGAATTTTATATATTGCCGCGTTGCGCGTCAAGTCTGACGGACTTCAAATGTCGAGCGTCCTGGCCAGGCACATGCTTCTGGCCAGGACTGTTTAGGGGCTTGGTGGTATCTCTGTCGCTACTCAGTTACTCGGTGAGATCCTTCTCTTCGACGGGCTGCCGCTGCGGTGTCTCATTGGTTGTAGGTGGAACTTGTGCATAACGACCAGTTCCAGCAATTCTTTGGGCCTCGTCTTCCCATTTGCTGTCTTCATACCCTTTGAGAAGGCCCTCAAGCAAATATCCTGGACGTGTCATATTGTCCTGGAATTGCCCGGAATGAATCGCTTCTTCTTTGAGTATGTTAAAGTGCTTAGGGTTGTTCTCCGGGTCGAAATTCGGATCATTATGGTAAATGTGATTCTCCAAGGTGATCGCTTGTTTGTCACCGGGCATGTACCAAGGCGTTTTCCCCCGATAGAGCTTGAGAGAGTCGAGGTCCATGTCTTTGAACCTGGTATCATTCAACTCTGACCGGAGCCTATCCTTCAACTCCGGCGACAATTGAGAACCGCCCCTTCCGCGTACCGCCACGCTTTCAGGATCATAAGGTTCATTCATCGGCCCAGCTTCGCTTTCCCGCACGGTCCCTTGCTCCAACTGCCGTTTCTTCTCCCTGATTCTGTCGTTTTTGCCAAATGGCTCTTCCTCGGCTGCATTCGAAAGCGTACCGCCGCTGCTCTGCCCTCCACCGCTCATATTCACCATCTTCGCCTGGGCCATGCCCTGGACCGGATCGCCGTCTGTTGCCAGCGTCTGCTGGTAAAGCGGTTTGTAAGCGTTCAGGACACCGGTGAACTTGCCAGGATCGGTGAAAAGGCTCGGCCCTGCCGCACCGGGATGCGAACCGAACAGGTCGTCATCGTTGGAGGATGTGTTGCCGAAAAATCCCATGTTAGTCTCCTTTAGTGGGTGATTTGAAGGCTTGTCGCCTCAGTTCATTTTCCGCTGTGATTGGGCGCGTGAAGAGTGAGTTCCACATCCTCGGCCAGCTTGCGAAGCGAAGCGTAAAACCTGACGAACGCATGAGGATGTGCCGCAAGGCCCTGTTCGAGGGCTCTGACGGCAGCTTTGGACAGCTTGGGAAGAATCCATTCCAGAATGTGCATGGAGCGCTCAAAGAGGGGGTCTGTACGGCGCAGATGGTCGAGTTTGCGGCGTCTTACCTGGTCGCGCTTGTGTTTCTGTTCCAGATGGAATGCGGGCAGAAAGCGCCTGAGCATTTCGGGTTCGAGAGCGCGCAGGATTTCCCACACCCTTCGCCGGGCGTGATCAGCAGGCGCAGGGCCAAGAGGCGCGACGAACGATTGGCGGTGGTTGGCCCCGTTGAAGTGTGCTGTCAGTCCTTGGTCTTGGAAAAGGTCAGAGAGTACGGCCTTCAGAGGAGGAAATGCGGTGTGAGTTGCGTTGTTTCCGGTTGTTCGATGGTGCATTGTAAGAATCTCCTGGTGATTTTGACCCGCCACGGCGAGTCGATAACCAGGCATTCTCTCCAGAAAAGAAAATGCATCAACCCACATAGCGCTATGTGGGGAGCAATCTGGATTATTGTGGATCTTGTGTTGTCTGGGCAGGCAAGATCAGCGAGGATGCCCCCATGATACCCAAACTACTGCTCTCGACCTTAGCAACCTGTCTCCTCCTGGCCGCAGCACCCGCCCAAGCGCAGCCGGTGGACAGCGCCCTCTTCGCGCAGGTGCTCGCCAAGCACGTTCACAACGGCATCGTGGACTATACCGGCCTCAAGGCCGACCCATCCAGGCTCGACGCCTATCTGGCGCAGCTGGCCGCCGCCGACCTGCCATCGCTCCCCGAGCGCGAGCGCTTCGCCGCGTACATCAACCTCTACAACGCCGCGACCATAAGGCTCATCCTGGACCATTTCCCCGTGGCCTCCATCCGGGACATCGGCGGCCTGTTCGGCTCGCCCTGGAAGCTTCCCGTGGTGCGCACCTGCGCCGGGACCATCACCTTGGACGCGCTGGAGCACGAGATCCTGCGCAAGCAGTTCAAGGACCCAAGGCTCCACGCAGCCATCAACTGCGCGTCCAAGGGCTGTCCGCCGCTCTTGCCCGAGCCCTACGAAGCCGCTCGCCTGGACGAACAGCTGGACCGGGCCGCGCGGGCCTTCGTGCGAACGCCTGACCGGGCGCGTCTCACGGGGGACACGCTCTTCGTGAGTGCAATTTTCGATTGGTTCGAGGCGGATTTCGGCGGGGCGGACGGGGTGATCGCGTTCGTAGCGCGCCACGCGGACCCCGCCCTCCGAGACGCTCTTGCCGCACACGGCGGCAAGGTCAAATTGAAGTATCTTCCCTACGACTGGTCTTTGAACGGTTCCTGACCGAGCAGCGCCCCGGCCACTGCCAGCGTCCTCCGGGCGACTCCCGCCGGACGCGCCCGCACCAACGCACGCAAATCTTCCAGTGTGTCGATGTCCGCCAGTTCCGGCAACGTCGCCGGTTGCAGCGGCTGCATGACGCCCATGGTTATCCCGAACAGCTCCGGCGTGCTCCAGGGCATGCTCTCGAACGCCTGCGGCAAATAGCTCTTTCTGCCGAATCCAATGGTCCAATAGCCGCCGTCAGGGCTTGGGCCGATCAGGGCCGGTTCCGACCGCATAAGCCGCACCAGTGATTTCGCGTGCCAATGCGACAGCACGGCGATGTCCGACCCGATGCAGGCCGCAGCCGTATACTCCGCGCCAAACGCCCACTCGAACGCAGCGCGCATCCTGTCGCCCAGGTTGCCATGGCACTGCGGCACGTACACACGCCCGTCGCCCAGCCACGCCCGCATTTCTCCGATGCCCTCTCCCGGCTCCACAAAGAACGCGATATCCGCGCCGCAGCCGTCCAGGCTGTCCAGCATGTCCTCGACGAACGCCTTGTACAGCGCGAGCGCCGCATCGTGGCCGACCTCGCGGGCCAGCCGGGTTTTGACTTTGCCGTGCAGCGGCGCGCGCAGCATGAAGAGCAGGCAGATTTTGTTTGTCATGGGTGCAAGATCGCCTTCGGCGGCCAGAGAGGAAGCTTTTTGGAAATTCGTGTGACTCGGGCCGTCCTGGCCTTCGCCCTTTGGGCGCTGCTTTGCAGCGTCCAACATTTCTTCCTGAAAAGTTGTCCCCTCTGGATTCTCCTTCAAAAACGTATAAGCAGCTATGCGTCCCAGCGCGCAAAGCTTCGATTGGTCCGGCGCTGGGGGTTGTCCCATCCACGCCATGCGCGGCGGGCTTGAACCGATTTGAAGACGATTCGTCGCCCGCCGCGCATGGCGCGTCCGTGACAACCCCCAACACCGGCCAAAGCTTGCCCACACGTATGCGAAGCACACTGAGGGTCCAGGGGGATCATCCCCCTGGCGGGTGCAGGGCGGAGCCCTGCCAGGGTCTGGGACGGAGTCCCAGTTCTCCTCCTCACGCCAAGGTCCCTGCGCAGCTGGACCCGGCCCCGGCAGTGCAGCCGAGACAGTGCGGCCCGGTGACGATGACGCGCGCGGCCAGCGCTTGCTGGTCGAAATCGCGGATGTGGTCGGGCGCGCCGTGGTTGATCTTGAGGCCAAGCGCCTGGTTGAAGTCGCAGTCGTAGAGCGTGCCGTCCCAGCCGATGTTCACCTGCTTGCGGCACATGAGGCCGGGGAGGGTGTCGGGGTTGAATGTATCGCGCAACAGCTGCCAGTAGCCGTCGGCCTGACCCTTGGCTTCGAGCTCTTCGAGATAGCGTCCCAGGGGCATGTTGGTGATGGTCAACAGGTTGGAGAAGATGACGCCGTGCTTGGCCAACTCGGCGCGGTAGGCGTCCTCCAGGCCTTTCTGGGCGGGGGGGAGATAAGGCCCGAGGGGATGGTTGAACACGAGGTCCAGGCGCGGGCCTTCGGGTTGGGTATAACCAAGGGCGTTCAGGCGGCGCATGGCGGCGATGACCTTGGCGTGCACGCCGGGGCCGCGCATGGGGTCAACGTTCTCCTGAAGATAGCAGGGCAGCGAGGCCACGAGGTCGATGCCAAGGGAGGAGTAAAGATCGAAGAAGTGCTCGAAACCGGGCTCCATGAGGATGGCCAGATTGGAGCGCACCTGAAGGGGGAGGCCTGCGGCGTGCAGACGGCGCAGGAAGGCCGGGAGATGCGGGTTGAACTCCGGCGAACCTCCGGTGATGTCCACCACGCGGGGGCGCACGGCCTCGGCGGTGGCGGCGATGGCGTCCAGGGTGGCGGCGTCCATGAGCTCGCTACGCGAGGGGCCTGCTTCCAGATGGCAATGCGAGCAGGACAGGTTGCACTTGAGGCCCACGTTCACCTGGAGCACGTCCAGCCCGGTGGCGGCGAGGTCGCCCCCGGCAAGTTCGTCGAACACGTTCATGATGATTCCTCCGTATGGGGGCGCGTCCGGTGCAGCGGCGCAAGGCGCTCGGGCGGGACGCCCAGGATGTACAGGATGATGATGGCCCAGTTGATGAAGGTGCGCCGCCAGACGCCTTCGGATTCCCAGCGGCGCGGCGAGGTGACGGCGCGGCCTTTGGCGAAGCCGATGCGCATCCCGGCGCGGCGCAGGCGGCGCATGAGGTCAACGTCCTCCAGCACGGGCAGGTCGGCGTAGCCGCCCAGGGCCTGGAAGGCCGTGCGGGTGAGGAACACGGCCTGGTCGCCGTAGGGGGTGCGCGTCAGGCGCGAGCGCAGGGTGGCGGCCCAGGCGATCAGGCGAAGCGAGAAACGGGTGGAGCGAATGGCCAGGTCGAAGGCCCCGCCGACGCGCGCGGGGTCGGAAAGAACGGCTTCCATGGCCTCGAAGGCTCCGGCGGGCAGCGTGCTGTCCGCGTGCAGGAAGACCAGCACGTCTCCGGATGCCTTGCGGGCCGCGGCGTTCATCTGGCGGGCGCGTCCGCGCGGTGCGGGCACGGCCAGCACGCCGGGGCGGTCCAGCGCGGCCAGGGTGGTGCGCTGCGGATGGCCGTCGGCCACCAGTATCTCCACCCGGCGACCGTAGCCCACGGTGCGGATGTGATCCACCACGCGGTTCACCAGATCCTCTTCGCCGAGGACCGGAACGATTACGGAGAAGGATGGGGACATGCGAAACGGTCTATACCAGCCGGGGCGGTCCCGGTAAAGCGCATCCCGTGCGGACCTTGACGAATCCGTCAAAGAAAGCCACCACGGAGGCAGGAGTCATACCATGCGTATCCAATCCATCGAACATGTTCCTTTCGAGGACCCGGCGGGGATAGCGGTCTGGGCGGCCAAACGCGGTCATGAGCTTGCACGCACGCGGATCTGGGCGAACGACCCGCTGCCCGACCCGCACGAGTACGATCTGCTGACGGTGATGGGCGGCCCCATGAGCGTCCACGACGAGCTGGAGTTCCCGTGGCTGGCCCAGGAGAAGGAGTGCCTGAAGCAGGCCGTGGCCAGGGGCAGGAGCGTGCTTGGCGTGTGCCTGGGCGCGCAGATGCTCTCGCAGATTCTGGGCGGGCAGGTGGGCAGCAACAACCAGCGCGAGATAGGCTGGCATCCGGTGCGGCTGACGCCCTGGGGCGCGGCCAACCCGGCGTTTGCGGGCATCCCGAAGGAGTTCACGGCCTTTCACTGGCACGGCGAGACCTTCTCCGTGCCGCGCGGGGCCTCGCTGCTGGCAGAGAGCGACGCCTGCGCGCAGCAGGCCTTCGCCGTGGGCGCGAAGCTGGTGGGGTTGCAGTTTCATTTCGAGACCACGGCCCAGAGCATGGAGCAGCTGATCGAACACGGGGCCGCCGACCTGGTCGAGGGGCAGTTTGTGCAGACCCCGGAAGAGATGAGGGCGGGGCTCAAGCACCTGGAGGGTCTGGAGGCCATGCTGACCCGCCTTCTGGACAACATGGCGCGCGATATCTGAGTATCAATCGGGGCTGAAAGAATAATCGCAAGGAGCGTTTTTGTGCGTAAGTCCGACCGCGAGATAAAGGATTTCAAACTGGTGGAGGCCCTGTTGCGACGGGCCGAGTACGTGCATCTGGCCATGTGGGACGGCGCGTCGCCGTACGTGGTGCCGGTGAGCTTCGGGTACGAGAACCGCGCGCTGTATTTCCACAGCTCCCACAAGGGGAAAAAGGCCGACTGCCTGCGCGCCTGCGACCGGGTGAGCTTCGACGCGGTGGTGTCCTACTCGCTGGTGCGCCAGACCAAGGCCTGCGACTACACCGCGCACTTCAAGTCCGTGGTGGGCACGGGGCGCGCCGTGGTCGTGGAGGACCCGGCGGAGAAGCAGCGCGGACTGGACCTCATCATGGGACACCTGGGCGGCCCCACCGGCAAATACGACGAGAAGGTCCTGGCGGTCACCTGCGTGGTGCGCGTGGACATCGAGGAGATGACTGGGAAGTCGAACCCCCCCTGGCAGGGCGACGAGCCGGTTTTCGTGGTGGACAGCGTGGGTGGTAGCGAAACCATCATCGCGCCGGGCGATTAGCGAAAACGGCCCGGAATGACGCGAACGCGCCTTTCCGGGCCTTCGAACATCAGGACGGATCGACCGCCTCCAGCCTCTGCGGCCAGGGGGTCCTGTTCAGCTTCAGGCGCGAGAGCCTGAAAAGCCAGTAGCGCAGCCGCAGCTTCCATTCCGGTCCGGGCAGCACGTCGGGGTGCTTGCGGGCCGCCTCGCGTATCTCCTCCCAGGTTCCCACCCGGAAGAGCATGGTCACGAAGTCCTTTCGTCCAAGGATGGGCTTGAAGCGCGCCTTGTTGCCCAGCATGTGGTCGATGATGGCCTGGCGGAACTCGGCGTGCGGGGGGTGCTTGGTCATGCAGCCCACGGAGTTGATGGCCCCCAGCACCGGGTTGGAGCCGAAATTGTTCTCCCCGTGGCGGCGGTAGCAACCGTGGATGGTGGGGATGAGCAGCGAATAGCCGATCAGGTTGGCGAAGTGCGCGATGTAGTAGTCCGCGCAGATGCGGAACGAGCGCGGCTGGTTCTCCAGGATGAGCCGCAGGGTCTCCACCCGGAACATCATGGAGCTGGCCGTGGCCCAGATCCAGAAGCCGCGCTGGAAGGTGGTCTTGCGAACGTATCGGTAGGCGCCCTTGGAGTGGTGGTCCAGGTGCTCGCCTGACACGATGCGCCCCAGGCCGTCTATCTGGTACTGGTTGGAGCTGGTGAAGGCCACGGGCAACCTGCCCAGGTGGGTGTGCAGGTGCACCTCCAGGAAGTCCTCCAGCAGCACGTCGTCGGCGTCCAGAAGCACCGCGAACACGCCCTTGGCCTGGGCCAGCCCGGTCTTGAACCCCTCCATCTGGCCGCCGTTGGCCTCGTGGCGCGCAAAGGCGAAGCGCCCACCGGCTTCGGGCGAGTCCACGAAGGCCTGGATGAGGGCGGGGCTGTCGTCCGTGGAGCAGTCATCCACCACGATGCACTCCCAGTGGGGGTAGGCCTGGCGGGCCACCGAGCGCAGGCAGTCCAGCACGTAGGGGGCGTAGTTGAAGCTGGTGACGATGACGGACACCAGGGGCTTTTCTATTCCAGCCCGGTCCAGGCGCGAATCGGCCAGGGCGGGCGTGAGCGGTATGGTGGCGGCAGGGGTCATGTCAGCCCTTGAAGAAGAAAGAGGTGAAGAACTGGTGGAGGTAGCCGGAGGCGTGCAGACGCTGGAGCATGTCCGGGGGCAGAGCCATGAACGCCGAGGGGACTATGGCCTGCTCCATCTCCGAGGTGGCCGTTTTGGCAGTTTTCACGCCGCCTGCCAGCAGCAGGTCGTCCAGGATGGCCAAGGACGCCTGAACGGGGCTCACGAAGATGATCCGGGAGGGGGAGATACCCTTCTGGTGTATGAGGGTGCCTTCGATGGCTCCCTTGGAGTAGCTGCACACGTAGTAACTGCAATCGGGGTCATCGGCCTGCCAGGAATCGATGAAAGACGCCCACTCCAGGTCGAACAGGCGGCTCACCAGCCAGCCGAGGCAGCCGCGCCCGATGAAGCGGATGCGGGACCTGTCCTGGGGGAGCGGGAAAACAGGGCGGGAGGCCTGGCTTTCCTCGCACCGGCAGACGCCCTGGTACTGTTCGGCGGCGTAGGTCAGCGCCTGGAGGCGGATGGTTTCGGCGTAGTCGGCGGCCGTGGGCATGGGCGCAGCGGGAACGTGGGTTCCGGCCAGCATCCGGGACGCCTGGACCACGTCGCGCAGGCAGCCGGTGCGCACCAGGGTGTCGCAGAACACCTTGACCCCGATGTGATCGAAGTCCACGTCGTGGAAGAGCACCACCGCCTGCGGGGCAAGCAGCGGGCGGAGGTTTTCGTAATCCGTGAGCGCGCCCTGGAAAGAGTGGTCACCGTCGATGAAGGCCAGGTCGATGCGTCCCTGGAAACAGTCAGCGAAGGCTCGCGAATCGCCCAGGAAATGCTGGAAGCTATCCTTGGAGACGATGCGCGGATTCACATGGTCGGCGATGTCGATGCTGTGCAGGGCGCAGGTCCCTTTGCAGGCCGCCTGGAGTATCCGGGCCGAGCCGCCCGTGTAGGTGCCCACCTCCACGATGGTGGAACCGGGGGTGAGCATGGCCGCGCACAGGCCGAGGAGCGTCTTCTCGTCCTGGTGCAGGATGCAGGGCGCGTCGAGGATTTGCCGGTAGCTGGGCATGATGTCTTGGTCTCCGTTCAGTTGGCCGGGATCGGGTTTCAGCCAGCCCAGTCGGCGTCTTCATCTTCCACGATCTTCACCTGACGGGAGATGTAGAACTTCGGGTCTTCCACCAGGGGAATGTCCTGCGTCCGGGCTTCGTCCGCGCCGTGCAGGGAGGCGTAGTCGCCGTGGAAGCCGTCGCAGATTCCCTTCAGGCCGCAGGCTTCGCAGGCCGGGGCGAACTTGTAGCCGCAATGCTCGCGGGCGCGGATATACGCGCTGTGGCGGTATTCGTCCTCCGGGCTCACCGAGGGGGCCTCAAGGTAGCCCTCGTAGCCGAACATCTTGGAGCGCGAGTTGGCCCACCGCAGGGACACGGGCTCTTCCAGGTCGCCGTCACGCCTGCGCTGCGGGTTGCGCCCGGTCCAGGACCAGGAGGCGTAGTCCCACTCGTGCAGGTCGTAGGGGAGCTGCTGGAAGTTGTAGAAGCTCTTGCGATGGCGCTCGGGAACCTGGCACAGGGGCAGGTAGCGCACGTTGGCCTCCACGCCGTGCAGTTCCAGGTAGTCCAGCGCCTCCACCAGGGGGCCGCGCACGTCGGTGTAGCGGGGCACGTCCGCGCCGGAGCGGGCGTTTTTCTGCTGGTCCTCAAACGGGTTGAAGGCGATGAAGTTCACGACTCTGGCCCCGGTTTCCACGGCCAGCCGCGAGATCTCCGCGAGATGGCCCAGCACGGACTTGGCCAGCACGCAATTGAAGCGGAAGGGGATACCCAGGGCCACCAGGTTGTCCAGGGCCTTCATCTGGCGGACGTGGCCTCCGGGCAGGCCCACGGCGCGGTCGTAGTCCTCGCGCAGGCCGTGCACCGAGACCAGAAGGTCGCGAAGCCCCGCGTCCACGAGGGCCTGGCAGCGCTCGCGCTTGTCCAGCACCAGGGCGTTGGTGATGAGCGTGGGCAGAAGGCCGATCTCGCGGCAGTGGGCCACCAGGGCGTTGATGTCCGGGTGGATGGTGGGCTCGCCGCCCTGGATGTCGATGGCCGTGTTGCCATAGTGGCCGCGCAGGGTGGAGCAGATGCCCTTGGCTTTGTCGAGGCTCATGAAGGGGTGGTCCGGGTGCTCGGCGGAGCTTATCCGGTTCTGGAAATAGCAGAAGTGGCAGCGCAGGTTGCAGGTCTGGCCGAGCCACAGGACGCCCCTGCGGGTGAGAACGCGCCGGGTGGTGGTGGAAAATCCCTTGCCGTTTGCAGGCATGCGTCGATCCTTTGCAAAAATCTGTTTGGTCCGGGCCGGACTCTGGCCGTCAAATCGTGAAAACGCGGCCTAGGCGCATTCCTGCCCGTCATCGGGGCAGGCGGGGTCCGTCCCGCTCAGGCGGTCGGCGATGCGCTTGCGGTACTGGGCCTCTTCCTCCACCTCGGACATGTACCAGTTGGGGTGCGGGTTCCAGTCCTCGGGCATGGACTTGCCGTCGAACACCTCCACCCGGTTCTTCTTCACCTTGGGGGAGGCGATGCGGGTCAGCTCCGCGAGGTTGCCCGCGCTCACGTCGTCCACCTCCTGGGTGGACTTGCGCCTGGGCAGGGGCACGGCGCAGCCGCAACGCGGGCACCAGCGCTCCTTCTGTTCGCCGAATTCGCCCGGCTCGCGCTTCCACCAGCCCGGCTCGACGGGCCAGCCGCCGGGGCCGTCGAAGAGCATGTCCAGGGCTCCGGCCACCTCGCAAAAGAAGGCCCCCTTAGGGGTGATGGTGGCGGACCAGTAGGTCTGCACCCAGCAGTTGTCGATGAGGCTCCACATCTTGGCCGGATCGGGCACGGCTTCCTGGGCGGCCACCAGCACGGGCTGGTGCAGGATGGCGTCGATGGTGTGGTCGTTCAGGAAGAGGTTGCCGTACACTTGCTTGATGAGCTCGCCATATCTGGCGCTGAACTGCTCGGGGATGGTGGACCACAATCCCCGGCGCTTCTTGTCGGGAATCTGACGCTCCAGGTAGCGGGCGAACTTCTCGAATTCCGGGTGCAGCAGGGGCTCGCCGCCGATGGTGCCCACCATGCCGGGGAAATCCACCAGGGAGTCCACGGCCTTCTTGAAGAAGTCGAACTCCATGAAAAAGGGCTTGCGGTGATGGCCGATGAGCCGGGTGCAGTTGGAGCACTTGTTCACGCAGGCGTTGGTGATGTCGATCTGGATGATCTTCATCTGGTAAAGCGGTATCATACGACCTCCCCCTGGAATGCGCAAAGACTAGCAATTCCCATGCCCAAAGGCCAGGGGCGCGGATTGGGCCATGACCAGGGGCGTTTTTCGGGGCGGCAGTCGCTCGCCGACCGGTTTGGTTTCACGGGCAGGCCTGATAAGCGGATCGTGCGGGTCACGCCGGGTCCTGGCCCAGGCACTGCGCCAGCAGCGGCTTCCCCAGGGCCTCCAGGCTGTGGGCCAGCGGGCCGCGCGCTTCGGGCGAACCGTGGAGCCGCAGCTCGCGCAGGAAGGCCCGCGCCGCGCCCCGGTGGTCTCCTGCGTCCTGGAGCAGAAGCCCCTTCCGCCAGTTGAAGCCGCGCAGATACGGGTCCACGGCGGCAAAAGCATCCAGGGCCTCAAGGGCTTTGGCCTGGTCCCCGGCGGCGCGCCACATGTCGCAGACGTTCAGGAGCGCGTCGGACTGGGGCGGGTGCGCCTCCAGGCAGACCCGGAAAGCCTCCATGGCCTCGTCCCGGCGTCCCATGAGGCCGAGCGTGACCCCACGGGTGCGCCACAGGGCCGTGTCCTGCGGCCACGCGGCGTTCAGCGAGTCGATCACGGCCAGGGAGTCTTCCAGCCGTCCCAGACCCCGAAGCTCGAACACCCGCGCGATGTCGCGGGATTTTTGCGCCACGGCCTCGAAATGTGGCCTGAGCTCCTCGGGTTGTTCTTGAACGAAGTCCCGGACGAGCTCCTGGCTGGTGCGGGCCTTGTCTGAAATCCCCTCGGCCTTCAGGAGGGCGGATGTCCTGGCCAGGGCGGGCAGTCCGGCGGGCGGCAGAGGAGCCACGATGCCGGGTAAGCCGCGCCGCTCTTCGATCACCTGCCGGGAAAGCTCGATGTAGCGCCGCACCATGAGGTCCAGCCCGAACTCCTCCAGGGCGCGCTTCCGACCGCTCTGGCCCAGGCTTAGGCGCAGGGGCGCGTCGCCCAAAAGCCGCGTGATGTTCGCAGCCAGGGCGGGGGCGTCGCCCGGCGGGGAGAGCAGGCCGTCGCGTCCCTGGCGGACCACCTCGGGCAGCGGCCCGAGCTCCTGAGCGGCCACGGGGACGCCGCAGGACATGGCCTCGGCGGCCACCAGGCAGAAGGTCTCGGCCAGGGAGGCGTGGGTGAACACGTCCATGGCCGCGTAGGCCCTGGCCAGGGTCGCCGGGTTCTCCACGAAGGGCAGGTTGACCACGCGCGCATCCGGCCCGTGGCCGAAGCCGCCCACGTTCAGGAAAATGGTCTCCGGGCGCTCGTTCCACACCCGCCGCATGGCCTCCAGGATCAGCGGGCCGCCCTTGATGGGATTGTCGAACACGCCGTAAGCGGCCACGGCCCCCACCACCGGGACGTCCTGCGGAATGCCCAGTTCGCGGCGCGCGGCAGCACGGTCTCCGGGGACGAACACGTCCGTCTCGATGCCGTTGGGGATGACCTGGGCCGGATGCCCGGCCAGGATGGAGCGCTCCACCTGCTCCTTCACCCACCGGGACGGGCAGGCCAGGGTCAGCCGGGAGTGCGCGTAGACCAGGGCCTTGGCCCGATGGGTCAGCGCCGTGCCCCGGCGTCTGGCCGGGGTGACCAGGCTCCCGTCGCATTGAGGGTCCGGGGCGTTCATGCGGGCTCGTTCGCAGTCCGTGCAGCCTGAGAGCCAGCCTGCGCAGTCCACGGGATAGTTGCAGAAGCCGGTGAGCGGGTGCAGGTCGTGCAGGGTCCACAGGCAGGGTTTGGCCCGCGAGATGGCGGCCAGGGCCAGGGGGTTGAAGAAGTCGTAGTGCAGGTTGTGCAGGTGGACCAAGTCCGCCGAGGCCATGGGCTCGCGCTCCGGCAGGCCGAAGCAGCCCTGGAAGTGCAGGTACTGGAGGCCGCACTCCTCGGCGAAAGGACGCAGCAGCGGGTCCGGGGCCGGGTCGAAGCGCGAGACGAAGGCCCCGCGCCCGTGCCGCCTGGCCACCAGCAGCACGGCGTCGTGGCCGGCCTCGCGCTCGCGCAGGGCCAGCAGGCGGGCAACCTTGGCCGCGCCTCCCGCCACGTCCTGGGTGTTCACATGAACGATGCGCATGGGGGCAGGCCTGCTTCGTCCGTCTTTCTTGTGTGGCGTTCGCAAAATACGTTCATACGCCGTATGAATTCGACCCAAGAGAACCAGTTGTTTTGTTGTAGAAAAACATGTTCATGTTTTTCTACAACGAGACACTAGCGCGCAGCAGGGCCGAAATGAGCCCACCACCAGTCGCCGTGGCCCTCGATGGGCTGGCGCTCCAGGGCGTACAGATTGAGTCCCGACTCGGCCACGAGCGCTTCGATGTCCTGGCGGTTCCAGCGCACGCTGGGTTCGTGAGGGTGTTCGAGCCCGGCGTCGCGGGTGCCGTACTCCATGTCCGCGAACTGGCAGAGCACCTCGCCGTGCGGGGCGAGCTTTCCGGGAATGTTCAGGATGTAGTCGCGCACCAGTTCGCGGGTGAGGTGCTGGAAGACGATGCAGCTGTACACCAGATCCAGCCCGCCCGGCAGGTCCTCCTTCCAGCGCTCGGCCAGCACGGGGGTGAAGTTGTCGCAGCCGCGCTCGCGCAGGTAGGCCACGGCCTTGCCCAGGATGAGCTCGCTTACGTCGATGCCCCAGACGTGCCCGACCTTGGGGGCGATCACCGCCACGTCGCGCCCGTAGCCGCAGCCGATCACCGCCACGCGCTTCTTGGCCGCAAGGTCCATGAAGCGCTCGATGATCTGGTCGTCGGAGGCTTTCGTGAGCAGGGACCCGTCTTCCTGCCGATAGCAGGGGTGGGTGGCGAAATAGTCGCGCTCCTGAAGGATCTTCCACATCTCGACGTTGCTTTTCAGAGACTGTTCCATGCGCCCTTGCTCCTGAATTTCTTCGCTGACATGCGTGGTGGTTAGAGGCTTTTCCATTCGCCCTTTTTCTTGTCCAGGTAGCGGACCAGATTGCGCCGCTTCCTGGCGTCGGTGACGGGCGAGGCGATGGTGCGGCGGATGAAGTCCACCACGGAGTGCGGGGCATAGGCGAAGGCCCCTTCGTGGGCCAGGACCCGGCGGAAGATGGCCTTCACCTGGTCCGGGGCGTCCTCGAAGGCGCGGGTCCCCACGGCCTCGTTGATTTGGGCGCGCGCCTGCTCCCTGGAGGCTCCGCCTTCCGGGGCCTGCATCCACTCCAGAAGCCGCTCCATCATGGCCGGGGTGTAGCCCAGCTGGTAGAGAAACGAGGCCGGACTCAGGCATATGGCCAGGGTCTCGTCGACTGCGGTCCGGGCCTGCGTCGGGTCGAGAAGGTCCAGGGCCGGGAACAGCGCCTCGAACCGGTTCGCGTTCAGGAAGTCGATCAAGGCCCAGGCCGAGTCGTAGAGCCCGGCCACAGGGAAGGCGTTGGTGGTCTGGGAGGCGTGCCAGCGCATGACGGCCGTGCGCCGGTCGATGAAGTGCGAGCGGTGCGCCTGGGACAGCGCCACCCACAGGCCGAAGTCCTGGGCGTGGCGCAGGTCTGCGCGGAAGGGTGCGGCGGCCAGCATGGCCTGGCGCTCCACGCAGATGGTGATGCCCGAGACGTAGTTTCCGGAGAAGAACCGCGCCACCTGGAGGCCCGGCTCCGGGATGGGCCGCCAGTGCTCCGGGGCGGTCTTCATGCCGGTGTCTTCCTCCAGATGGTAGAAGTGGGTGTGGAAGAAGCGGATGTCGGGATGCTCGGCCATGGCTTGGCGGTGGATCGCGAGCTTGTCCGGCTCGAAGAGGTCGTCGGAGGAGAGCCAGCCCACCCAGGTTCCCCGGCAGTTCGCCAGGGCGGTGTTCAGGGCGGCGGCGGTGCCGCCGTTCTCCTGCCGGATGGCCCGGATGCGCGGGTCCTTGAACTGGCAGGCCTCCAGCACCTGGGGGGTGTCGTCGGTGGAGCCGTCGTCCACCACCACGGCCTCCCAGTCCGGGTCGTTCTGGGCGATCAGGCTGTTTAGCGCCGCTACCAGATAGCCCGCCTGATTGTAGGTGGGCACCATGATGGAAAAGTGCGGGGTGCGGCTCATGCTGCGCCTCCGGCTGCCGGGGGCATGCCCAGGATGATGCGGGCCACGACCGAGCTGACGTTTTGCGACAGGTATTCGGCAGGCGGCTGCCATTCCCGGTTCAGGGTCATGGCCGCCCGGACGCAGGCCAGCACCTTGCCGGGTTCCACGCCCGAGAGGACGTTGCTCCCGCATTCCAGGGTCTCGGGGCGCTCGGTGGTGTCGCGCAGGGTGACGGCGGGCACGCCCAGCAGGCAGCACTCCTCCTGCACCGTGCCGCTGTCCGTGAGCACCAGCGCGGCCTGGGACTGGAGGCTGATGAAATCGAAAAAGCCGAAGGGCTCAAGGAAGCGCACGCTGGGATTGTCCAGGGCGACGCCGTGGCGCGTGAGCATGGCCGCCGTGCGCGGATGGGTGCTCACCAGCACCGGCAGGCCCAGCTCGCGCTGCACCGCGTCCAGGGCCTGGGCGAGGCTTGAGAGCCGCTCCGGCACATCCACGTTTTCGGCCCGGTGCGCGGTGACCAGCACGTAGCCCCCGGAGGTGAGCCCCAGGTCCTCCACGGCATGCGACTCCTGGGCCTTGTCCATGTAGTGCTCCAGCACCTCGCGGATGGGGTTCCCCGTGACCAGGACCCGCGCGGGGTGGACGCCTTCTCGCAGCAGGTTTCTGCGGCTGCCTTCGGTGTAGGGCAGCAGCATGTCGCTCACGTGGTCGATCACCCGCCGGTTCACCTCTTCGGGCACGCGGTCGTCGTGGCAGCGGTTGCCCGCCTCCATGTGGTAAACCGGGATTCCCAGGCGCTTGGCGGGCAGTGCGGACAGCCCGCTGTCCGTGTCGCCCAGGATGAGCAGCCTGTCCGGGCGCTCCTCCAGAAACAGCCGTTCGCATCCGGCGATGATCTGGCCGATGCGCTCGCCCGGAGTGCTCCCCGCGATGCCCAGATGGTGATCGGGAGGGCGCACGCCAAGCTCCTGGAAAAAGATGTCCGAGAGCCTGGCGTCGTGGTTCTGCCCGGTGTGCACCAGGACGTGGTCGCAAAGTCCGTCCAGGGTGGGTATCAGGCGGCTCAGGCGGATGATCTCCGGCCTGGTGCCCAGGATGGTCATGATCTTCACGGGAGCTCCTCTCAGCCTTTCCAGGCGAACCCGTTGGCCGCGAGGAAGGCCCTGGTGTCCGCCCTGTCCATGACGGCGTCGCGCGAGTTGTACTCGCCGCCCAGGCGCTCGAGTCCGGGACGTTCCGGGGCGAGCTCGGGGAGCATGGGACCCATGGCGTAGTAGTCGCCCAGGTCCACGGTGCGCGGGCCTTCCTCCTCGGAGACGAGGATCTCGTGGATCTTCTCACCGGGGCGGATGCCGGTGACCTGGATCTTCAGGTCGCGTCCGGCCAGCAGTTCTTCGACCAGCACCTTGATGTTGGCCGAAGGGATCTTGGGCACGAAGATCTCGCCGGGCAAGGCCCGCTCGAAGGCGGCGAACACGGTGTCCACGGCGGCGTCCAGCGACAGCAGGAAGCGCGTCATGTCCGGGCTGGTGAGGGTCAGCGGCCCGCCGCATTCGATCTGCTTGAGGAACAGCGGGATCACCGACCCGCGCGAGGCCAGCACGTTGCCGTAGCGCACGCACACGAACCGGCAGGACGGGGCCACGATGTTGGCCGTAGTGAAGATGCGCTCCTGGATGGCCTTGGTCATGCCCATCACGTTTACGGGCTTGGCGGCCTTGTCCGTGGAGATGCCCATGACCGTCTGCACCGGGTAGCCGTTGTCGCGGATGGCCCGGACGATGTTGGCCGCCCCCGTGCAGTTGGTGAGCACGGCCTGCTCCGGGAAATATTCACAGGTTGGCACCTGCTTGAGCGCGGCGGCGCTTATCACGATGTCCGCGTCGCGCACCGCCGAGCAGACGTCGCCGTAGTCGCGCACGTCGCCGATGCGGAATTCCAGCACCCGGGCGAAGTTCGAGTAGATGGTCTCGTCCGTGCCCACGGTGCGGTTCAGGTAGTTCATGCGCATGTCGTGCTGCTTGGCCTCGTCGCGCGAGAACACGATGAGCTTGCGCGGACAGCCGCGTTCGCCGCCGAGGATGCGCTTGACCAGGGTGGAGCCCATGGAGCCGGTGCCGCCGGTGACCAGAACGGTCTTGCCTTCAAAGAACATGATGATGGGTCCTTATCTGTTGTGCCAACTCAAGGAGCATCTCCTCCCAGGACGGGGGAGCGTATCCGAAATCCCTCTGGAACCGCGACGAGTCCAGGGAGCGGTCCACGGCCAGGGAGTCGTCTTCCACCAGGATGGCCGGATGTCCGGCCAGTTCGCCGAGCCGGGCCAGCAGGGCATGCTTGCTGATGGGCGCGGCGCTCAGATTGTAGGCGCCGTGGAGTTCGCCGGGCGCGTCGAGGAGCATCTCCACCACCCGCGACAGCTCCAGGGTGGTGAGGCCCGAGAAGAACGCCCTGGTGTACCCGCGCACCACGCCGCGCTGGGCCAGGAACCACTCCACCAGGCCGCGCCGGTTTTCGATCTCCAGGCCGATCATGGACGTGCGCAGGGTCAGGCACCCAGGCCCGGTCACCTCACCGAGGGACTTGGTGCGCCCGTAGACGTCGCGGGCGTCGTGCGGGGCGTCGTCCGGGATGGGTCCGGAGCCGCCGGAGAACACGCAGTCCGTGCTGAAATGGATGAGCCGGGCCTTGGCCTGCTGGCAGAGCCGGGCCAGCCTGTGCGGGAAGACCGCATTGGCCTCCAAGCAGGCCAGCGTGTCCGAGGCGTCGGGGCGCTGCTTGACCAGGCCCGCCGCGTTGACCACCACCTCCGGCCCGAACGAGTCCATCACCGGGACAAGCGTCTCGGGGCGTCGGATGTCCACGCCGCCAGCCGCGTTGTCCGGGGTGAAGAGCCCGTGGGCCGCGTAAGAGCCAAGCTCCCGGCGCAGGACGCCCAGCACCCTGTGGCGGGCGCAGAGTTGGCGGACCAGCTGGTGGCCCAGCATGCCGCTGGCGCCAAGCACCATTATCCTCATGGGACACTTCCTCCGGCTCCAGGCCGGTCTTTTTCGTGGCGGAGGCCGCCTCGTGCGCTCTCAGGCCTATCGGTCGGGACGTGGGGCCGCTTAAGGCTCCAGGTCGCGCCGAAGCCGACTCGGTCAATCGCGTTTTCCGGCGCGTCGCTTAGGCTTTCAGGCCTGTCCGTCAGCTTGCCGCGCCCTGAAAACGCCGCATCCTCCAGAGAGTTGGCCAGAATTGGGCCAGGACTGGGCCAGTTCTGGCGATATCCGGGCGCACGCGACATGCATTTATCGTGCAAACAGAGGCGTCCCGGATACGCGCGCCCAGGCGGGGGGTGCCGGAGGTGTCCGGGCCGCTGGTTATTCTGTCAGGAAAATGGCGTGCTCTTCAAGGGGATTGGCGGCTTTTTTTGATTTTAGCGGGGCCTGGTGGCGATGTCCAGCGTTGGGCCTGGCGCGCATGTGCGCGGGTTTGATTCTTTACACGCTTTCGTTTTGGCATTATCCGAAAAAAGAATGATCTTTGCATGGTAGGAGCGCTCACAGGGGCGCGAGGCCTGCGCGCCCGTGAAGCAAGGAGGGGTGAATGTTCGTTTTTGGAGCGCCTGACCACAACAATTGGCGAAAGTACAAGCAGCACGCCCGCGTGCATGATACCAGCCTCGTCACGTCGCATTCGAACATCAATTATCTTGAGGAACCAGAGCCGGACTTCGTCAATATCACCATCGGCGAACAGTCGCACATCTATTCGGTCTTCAATTTCATTCAGCCCAGGGCCAGGATAACGGTTGGCGCGCGCTGCCAGTTGGGGAACGTCAACTTCGACTGCGCCAGGGAAATCATCGTCGGCGACGACGTCCTGATGTCCTGGAACATCAATATCATCGATTCCGACCACCACTCGCTCTACTGGGAGGAGCGCAAGGACGACGTCCGCCTGTGCTTCGAGGACTACATCGCCTCCGGCGGCCGGGCCATCGGCCAGTCGCAGGACTGGTCCAAGGTCACCATGAAGCCCGTGGTCATCGGCTCCAAGGTCTGGATCGGGTTCAACGCCATCATCCTCAAGGGCGTGACCATCGGCGAGGGCGCGATCATCGCGCCGGGCAGCGTCGTGACCAAGGACATGCCCGCCTGGACGGCCTGCGGAGGCAATCCGGCCAAGCCCCTCAAGCCGCTGGAACGGTCGCGGCCCGCAGCGCCCGCCGACGGCCACGGCGGATAAGCCGCGCATGACGGCCAGCAGCGCAGGCGGCGCGCCTCCCCGCATTCTCTTCATCGGTCGCGGCGAAAGCTCGCACGCCCGCAACTGGATCGACCTCTTCAAGGGGTCCGGTTTCGATGTCAGGCTGTTCTCCATGCCCACGGGCTCCCCGCCCGACGACTGGCCCGTGACCACCTACGTCAGCCAGTGCCCGCCCGTACCGGGGATCACGCCCGGCAGTCGCGTCAACCTCTATCCGGGGAACTGCGCGGGGCAGGAGTTGCGCCGTTTTGTCGCCCGTTTCGGCACGCTGGGCCAGGGCAACATCGCCGGACGGTGGCTGGGCAGGATACTCGCCGAGTGGAAACCCGACGTCATCCAGACGATCGGCATCCGCTACGCCTCGTATTTCCTGCTTCATGTGCGCAAGAACTTCGTAGCGGGGCCTGTGGGCAAGTGGGTGGTCCAGGACTGGGGGCCAGACCTGACCATGGACCGCCTCCTGGACGAACACCGCCCCCGCATCCTGGAAATCCTGCACACCTGCGACGGCTATTTCAGCGACAACGCCTACAACATCGAGGTGGCCCGCTCGCTCGGCCTGACCGAAGCCCGAACCGCACCGGTGGGGCCGGTGCTGGCCACGGGGGGAGTGGACGCAGCCGAACTGCGCGGGCTCGTCCGGGATGCGCCCTCCAGGAGGGAGCGCAGGATTCTCTGGCCCAAGGCCTACAACTGCGCCCAGTCCACGGCCTATCCGGTGTTCGAGGCCCTGAAGCTGTGCTGGGAGCGCATCGCGCCCTGCACCGTACGCATGACCGCCATGAGCCAGGAGGACATCCGCCTGTGGTTCGCGGCACTGCCCGACGGGATACGCCGCAACTGCACCCTGGAAGGGCGCATAGACAGGCCCGAATTGCTGCAATCCCTGGCTTCGTCCCGGGTGATGCTCGCCCCGACCCTGTCCGACGGGATGCCCAACGTGTTGGCCGAGGCCATGGCCATGGGGACCGTGCCCGTGGTCTCGCCCCTTGCGCCCATCACCGCCCACCTGGACGAGGAGAACATCCTGTTCGCGCGCAACCTCTATCCGGATGAAATCGCGGACGCCCTGGTGCGCGCCATGAACGACGACGCCCTGGTCGACCGCATGGCCCGGACCAACATGGAGAAAGCGCCCCTGCTTTTCGACAGGGCGAGGACCAGAGAGAAGATGCTGAGCTATTACGAAGGGCTGGCCGCGCGGGCCAGATAGTAGGGGCAGTTCGCGCAGGCCTTGGGCTGGCGCGTCCTGAACTCTTCCCGGAACGCCACGTAGGCTTCGCCGAAGCAGAGTTCGGCCAGGCTGGCCTCAGCCACGTTGCCGAAGTGGGTCACGTCGTGGTTGGTCATGGAGCAGCACGGGGTCAGATACCCCATGGCGTTGATCTCCAGCGTGGTGAAGGGCTGGCGGCAGGCCATGATCGACTCTTCCTCGAAATTGATGGTCATCCCGGAGAATCTGCGCAGGAGTTCGTCTTTCAGGCGGGACACGACGTCCCTGTCCAGCCCGAAGCGTCCTTTTCGCGTGTTGAGCAGTTGGATGTTCCAGGTGCGCATGCCAAGCCCGTGCAGGAACTCTCCCACACGGGGCAGTTCGTCCTTGTTGACGGTGGTCAGCACCGATATCGGGCACAGCTTGTCCGCGTAGTCACCGGCCAGGACCGTGACGGATTCGAGCAGTCGCTGCAGGTCGGTGCCCCGCCTTGTCGCGCTGACATGGCCGGGGTCCAGGCTGTCCAGGGAGAAGTACAGGCCGGTCAAACCCGCATCGAAAAATGCACGGTACCTTTCCGGGGCGAGCGCCAGGAGATTGGAGACGAAGCGTATCTGGCCGAAGATCTGCGCGCCGCAGGCCGTGGCGACCATCTCCTCAAGGTGGGGGTTCAGGGTCGGTTCGCCGTAGCTGTGCAGGAAAATGTCCGGTTTTCTCTCGCTGAACAGGGCTTCGCGTTCCCGAACGCAGTCTGCGACGATCTTCTTGAACAGGCCAAGCGGCATGTTGCGGTTCTTGGAGGAGTAGTCCCGCCCTGTCCGGTAGCAATAGACGCAGGACAGATTGCACAGGGACGACGTCTCGACGTACAGGGCTTCGATCATGGCGGGCTCGCTTTGTCGGCCTCAGGCCAGTGCCGCGCTGCTCGGCAGGTTGACCACTCGCGGCTGCATGTCCTGGCTGACCTCCAGGCCGGAGCGGGGGCAATGGGCGAAGTGGGGCAGGGAGCTTACGAGCTCCCAGGCGGGGCGGATCAGTATCCCGGCCTCGCGGATCTTCCCGAAAAGCTCGTCCCGTACCGGAAGCAGGCTGTCCTCCAGGAGGATCGTGTTCAGCCAGTAGTTGCTGCGCGAGCCGGGCGGTTCGGCCAGGACGCGCGCTCCTTCGAGACCGGCGAAGGCCTCGGCGTAGCGGGAGGCCAGGGTCCGCTTGCGGGCCAGGAATTCGTCCAGGCGGCCGAGCTGGGCCAGGGCCAGGGACGCGTTGAGGTTGGGCATGCGGTAGTTGAAGCCCAGGCGGTCATGCCCGAGCTTCCAGGGGTGCGGGGCCTTGGCCGTGGTGGCCAGGTGGCGCGCCAGGGCGGCGGATTTTGCGTCGGGGCACAGGAGCGCGCCGCCGCCCCCCGCCGTGACGATCTTGTTGCCGTTGAAGCTCAGGGCCGAGGCCGCGCCGCGCCGCCCCACCGGGACGCCGTCCTGAAGACTGCCCAGGGACTCCGCCGCGTCCTCAACCAGGATGATACCGAAGCGTCGGCACACATCTTCCAATTCCTTGGTCATGGCCGGATGGCCGAACACGTGCACGGCCACCAGGGCCGCAACGCGCCTGCCCGTGGCCTTGTTGCGCGCCTGTCCGGAGACGGTCTCGACGGTCCGGGCCAGATGGCGCTCCAGCCGTTCGGGGCATGCGCCGAGCGAGCGGGGCTCGATGTCCACGAAATGGGGCGTCGCTCCTGCGTACACGGCGGCGTTCGCCGTGGCCGCGAAGGTGAGGGGTGGCATGAGGACTTCGTCGCCCGGCTGGACGCCGACCAGGACCAGGGCCAGGTGCAGGGCAGCCGTCCCGCTGGCCGTGGCCACGGCGTGGCCGCCCCCGTGTATTTCCTCCAGCCGCCGCTCCAGGCGCTCCACATCCGGGCCGAGGTAGGAGACCCAGCCGGATTCCACGCATCGGGCCACGGCCTCCCGCTCCGCCTCTCCCAGGAGGGGTTCGTGCAGGGCCACCGGCCTCGGGAACCCGGCGAGCACTCGCTCGATCCGCTCCAGGATGCTGTCGATGGTCATGCTCACTCACCCGTCCTGGCGGCGAAAAGTTCGTTGAAGCTCCCGATGTCGCGCCATTCGTCCTCGAGCGGGAACACGCCCACGCCAAGCGACTTTTCCAGGCACGCGTCGATCAGCCTGGTCATGGGGTAATCCACGCCGGGTTCGATCATGTCGATGAGCGAGGGGTCCAGCACGTAGATCCCCGAGTTCACCTGGAAGTCCAGGCTGGGCTTCTCCACCAGCCGCTCGAGCCTGCCGTTTTTCACGTCGGCCACGCCGTAGGGCACCACGTGCCGGTAGCCGGTGACGGCCAGGGTGGCCTTCACCTGCTGGTCCTGGTGAAAGTCCAGCAGGCGTCCGATGTCGGCCTGGGTGAGCAGGTCGCCGTTGAGTACCAGGAGAGGGTGCGCAGGCCGCTCTGGCAGCAGCGCGAGAGCGCCGCCGGTGCCGAGTTCGCGCTCCTCCACGAGGTACTCGATGGAGCACCCGAAGCGGTTTCCATTCTGGAAATGGTCCTGAATCATCGAGCCCAGATAGTTGATCGAAAGATAAATCTTCCTGATGCCGTGGCTTACCAGATGGAGCACCAGCCTTTCGATGATGGGGCGTCCGGCGACCTGGACCAGCGGCTTGGGGAGGTTCCGGGTGATCGGTCGCAGGCGCACGCCCTTGCCTCCGGCCATGATGACGGCGACGTTGCTGCGCTCCTGGACCCCCAGGAGGTCGCGCAGGAAGTGGATTCCGCACAGGCTGCCGTCCGCGCCGATCACCGGGACGTGGCGAATCTGGATGGCCCGCATGAGGTCGAGGACCAACGCCCGGCCGGTTCCGGGCGCGACCTTGTGGAAGTCCCTGGTCATCACTTCCTGGACGGGGGCGTCAAGGCCCAGCCCGCGGATGAGTCCCCGGCGGATGTCGCCGTCGGTGATGAGGCCGCTTACCCGGCCCTGCGCGTCGTGGGCGAAAACCACCTCCTGGGTGTTGCCGTCGATGGCCTTCATGGCGTCCAGGAGGGAGCTGTTTTCCGGCAGGAGGAAACGGGCGAGATCCATTCTGTCCTTTGCGGAAGTTGGCGGATGACTAAACATTTTAGTGTCCTAGGGCTACCAGAGTGTTTGTCGGGCTGTCAATCGAGGGCAGCGCGCCGACTGCGCCGGAATTAATGCAATAAATACTCCATGATTGCGAGGGTACCCTATCCCGGTTGCAGACGGCGCGACTGCGCGCCAGGGGCGCTGGCCGGGGCGTGCCCCGTCAGATTTCCGTCGCCGGGAGTTAGTCCTGATCCAGGCCGTCCTCGTGGTTCGACACCCGACGAAGCATATGGTAAATATATCAGGGGAAGTGAACTCCTCCGATTGATTCCCACAAACACTTGCTCCGGATGAAACCAATGAACGATCACGCATCGACCTCCAGTCTTTCCGGCAAGAAAATCCTGCTGACCGGGGCCGGTGGCTTCATCGGAAGCCATCTGTGCCAGGCGCTGATCGCCTCCGGGGCGGAAGTGACGGCCATGATCCGCTACAGCTCCCAGAGCGGGTGGGGAAACCTGGAATTCCTCCCGAAAGACGCCAGGGCGGGGCTCACGGTGGTTGCCGGCAATGTGGAGGACCAGGATTTCGTGCACCGCCAGGTGAAGGGCAAGGAGATCGTCTTCCATCTGGCGGCCTTGATAGGCATACCGTACTCCTACGCCGCCCCCAAGAGCTACATCAGGACCAACATCGAAGGCAGCTGCAACATCTTCGAGGCGGCGCGCGTCCACGGGGTGGAGCGGGTGGTCCACACCTCCACCTCCGAGGTGTACGGAACCGCGCTGTACACGCCGATAAACGAAGCGCACCCCCTGCAGGGGCAATCCCCGTATTCGGCCAGCAAGATCGCGGCGGACAAGCTCGCGGAAAGCTACCACCGCTCGTTCGGGCTTCCCGTGGTCACCGTGCGCCCCTTCAACGCCTACGGCCCCCGCCAGTCGGCCAGGGCGGTCATCCCGACCATCATCAGCCAGGCACTTTTCGAACCGGAAATCCGCCTGGGCTCCCTGGACCCCATCCGCGACATGACCTTCGTGGAGGATACCGTGGCGGGTTTTCTGGCGGCGGCCACCGCCGACTGCCTGGGAGAGATCATCAACGTGGGCGGCGGCAGCGTGTCCAGCATAGGGGACATCGTGGAAGCGGTCCTGCGTCTGCTGGGTTGCGGCAAGCCGGTGCGCCTGGACCCGTCGCGCGTGCGCCCCCAGGCCAGCGAGGTGCTCACCCTGGTATGCGACAACACCCTGGCCGGGGAAAAGCTGAACTGGCGGCCCACGGTGAGCCTGGAGCAGGGGCTTGCCAGGGTGGCAGAATTCATCGCCGCCCACCCGGACTTCATCAAGACCTCAATCTACGCCGTGTAGCACCGGGGCTTTGCGCCCATGCCCCGCTCCGCCAGCGGCAGGGGGCGCACCCGCGCCGCTTTCCGGCGAGCCGGGGAAACTGGCTGGGTGGCTATTGCTGCCCGGTCTCCGGCGTCTCATACGTTCCCGACCACAGCGGGCTCGCGCCGTCCCACGTGCGGAGGTTGTCCAGGGGCTCGAGGATCAGGCGCATGGAGTTGCGCATGGATTCCCAGCGGGCCGGGTCCATGTAGCGCCGGATCAGGCCGTCGTCGATGACGTGCAGCGGCGTCTTTCCGTACAGATAGGACAGGCTGAGCGTGCCGTAGGACCAGCACAGGGGCTGGCAGGCCTCCACCAGGCTTTTCATGAACTCCACCGGGTACCGCCCGGCCACCTCGTCCAGCACCTCGGCCGAATAGTCCCCGGCCAGACGCCGAGCCAGCTCTCCATGCACATCCAGGGTGCTCAGGGGATGGGCCTTGATGATGATGGACGAACCGGGAGGCGCGTGCCGCCTGATCATCTCCTCCTGAAGGGCCACTGCGTTCTCGAAGGTGGAGTAGCTGGCCTCCACGATGTTTTCCGTCAGGAAGAGAAACCTGGGAGCGGGCAGGCGCTCCAGCAAGGCCTGGGAGTACGCTTGGAGTTCCGCCAGTTCTTCCGCACTGCCGTCGATGATGGCGCGGGCCATGTCCCTGGGAACGACCAGAAGTTCCTTGCCCGGCACGAAGTCGCCTTTCTGGTCCGAGGGGAGCAGGCAGGCCACGGTTGTGGCCTGGGGAAGCGCTCCGGTCGCGGTGAGGCGCGCGTGGGCGCGTCCGGCGGCCTCGCGCTCGGCCAGGGAGAGCCCGGCGTACTGGGCCAGGTGGTAGCCATCGTTGTGCAGGATGCCCAGGGCGTCTCCGAAGGAGACTCTCCTGGCTTCCGGGTAGGCCCTCATGGAGAGTTCCGCCGCCTTGGCCACCACGGTGTGCACGTAGTGGATCTCCTGGGGGGGGGGGCCGCCCAGCCAGTCGCGCAGGCGCTCGGCCGCCTGCGGGGACTCCGCTCCCTGCGCGCCGAGGATGGCGTTCATCTCGTCTGCCTGGAGAATCCTCGGCCGCGCCCAGCCCTTGGACGCGGTGAGGGCGGCGATGATGTCCGCCATGATTTCCAGCTGGGACGTGGGCACGAAGGGAAAATGGAGCAGCACGGTGGGAGCCGGGCCAGGGGTCGCGCCCGCCTGTCGGGCCAGCCTCTCCACAGAGCACATGGCTCCGAGTGCGTTGCCGGGATGAAACATGTGAATGAGGCGATGGGTCGACATGACTGCCTGTGTGTTCGGATTGTTTGGGAAATTGGCGATAGCCCGGCCTCAACCGGCGGCCTCGAAGCGCACCCCGGCCAGCTCCAGGAAGGCTCCCGGCGCGCCGGGGAAGCGCATGGCCGCGACCCGGCGTCTGATCTCGTCCGGATACATGTCCGGGGTGACGCGGCCCAGTTCGTCCAACTCGCGGCGCAGGTAGGGCTTGCGCGTCCAGGTCTCGGCGCACTCGGGCAGGGGCGCGCCCTGGGCCAGCAGGGCGGCGATTTCGTAGAACAGGGCCAGAAGGTGCACCATGGTGCGCTCTTTCAGCAGGCTCACGGTGTCCGTCGGGTACATGGGGAAGCGGCGCACCGCCACGAGCCTTCCCGTGTCGGGCACAGGGGACATGTGGTGGCAGGTGGCTCCGTAGAGCGGGGCGGCGTCGTACAGGGCGAAGTTGTAGCAGCCGATGCCGGGATACTCCGGCGGTGCGGGGTGGAAATTCACGGCAGGTCCGGCGCAGGCCTCCAGCGCACTGGCTGGCACGATCCAGGGGCTCAGGAAGGAGACGATCATGGACGTCTCGCGCAACGCCTCGGGCATGGGGTCGCCGTTTTCCCCCGCGAACACCATGGCGTCGGGGCGCAGGGCCAGGAAAAACTCCGAGGCCGCGCGGCACCAGAGGGTGGTTTTGGTCAGCAGGATCGGCTTCACTGGTTGTGGTCTCCCTGGTGCAGGTCGTGAAACAGTTTGCGCAGAAGCCCCGGACCGAGATCGACCGTAGCCAGGGTTTCCACTATGGTCGCCGAGGCCTTCCCCTGGCCGTAGGGATTTACCAGTCCTTTGAGGCTGGCGCGGAACTCCGGGGCCAGGGCTCGCGACAAGGCGCTGCTCATGGCCGTGGGCTCAAGCGGCGCGTCCAGCACGTTGGCTGCCCTGATCCTGCCCTCCTGGCGCGAGCCGACGTTTACCACGGGCAGCTCGAACGAGGCCGCCTCGATAATCCCGCTGGAGGAGTTCCCGGCCATGGCTGCGGCGCAGCGCATGCAGGCGGCGTATCGCCTGGCCCCCAGGTGGTCGATGATCATGACGTCGGGGTTGTCCGTGGCGAATTTCTCCAGGGCGCGCCGGGCCGCGCGTCCGCCGGGGTCGGCGTTGGGCGCGGTCGCCAGCACGGGGAGCCTGGCCTGGGCCAGGGCGCTGAAAAACATATCGGCCTGGGACGCCGCATCTTGAGGGTCGCGGGTGGCGGGATGAAATGTGACCAGCAGGAACGGGCGGCGGCAGTCGAACCCGATCTCGGCGGAGAGCTCGTCCGCTCCGGGAAGCTCCATGGACAGCAGGCCGTCCAGCGCAGGCGCGCCGCAAGCCTTGATCCGCCAGGGCTCCTCGCCCATCTGGAGGATGCGCTCGGCGTAGCGTGCGGTGCTGGCAAAATGCAGGTGGGAGAGCTTGGTGATAGCGTGGCGGAAGCTCTCGTCCATGGCCCCGTAGGTCACCTCGCCGCCGTGGACGTGGGCCAGGGGGATGGACAGCGGCACCGCCGCCGAGGCCCCGGCGAACATCTCGAAGCGGTCCCCCAGCACAAGAAGCAGGTCTGGCCGGTGGCGCTCAAGCGCTCGGGCCATGCCCGAGAGGGCGCGCCCCATGGCCTGGGCGACCGCGCCGGGCGAATCCGAGCCTTGCAGGCATTCGATCCTCTCGGCGATGGCGTACCCGTCCGCCTCGATCTCGGAGACGGTCATGCCGTGCTCGGGGGAGAGGTGCATTCCGGTGACGAAAAGCAGGGGGCGAAGCCTTGGGTCCGCAGCCATTGCGGCCAGGATGGGGCGGTAGATGGAGTAGTCGGCCCGCGCTCCGGTAAGGACGCCGATGGCCCTCATGGCTTGGTGAAGTGGTCCAGGCTGAGGAGGCTCCCCTCCGGGATGTCCTGGGCGGCGCGGCGGCCAAGCAGAAGCTCCAGGGAGGAGGGCGACAAGCCGTCGCCTGGACGCCTGACCAGCACCATGGCCCCGGACAGCGCCTCTCCCGCGCGGATGTCCCGGGCGGCGGTAAGGCTTTTGCGGGCCACGCGGGCCGTGTCGGCCTCGGACCGGGCCGGGCGTTTGAGGCCGTCGCCCAACGCGGACTCCACGATGCGCACCCCCCGCACCAGGGCGGCCAGTCCGTCGGGTTCGAGCGAGGCCCTGTGGTCCGGGCCGGGCATGGAGCAGTCCAGCGTGAAATGCTTTTCCACCACGCAGGCTCCGAGCGCCACAGCGGCCAGGGACGTCTCGATGCCCATGGTGTGGTCCGACCAGCCCACCGGCTTGCCGAAAGCCCTGGCCAGGGTCTCCATGGCCCGCAGGTTGGAGTCGGCGGGGTCGGATGGGTAGGCGCTGACGCAATGCAGCAGCACCAGTGGCGGGTTTCCTGCGTCCTCGATGGCCCGGACGGCAGCCTCTACCTCCCCCAGCCAGGACATGCCGGTGGAGAGGATGATGGGTTTGCCCAGCCGGGCGGCGGCTTTGAGAAATTCCGGATTAGTGATCTCGCCGGAGGGTATCTTGAGGGCGGGTAGGCCCAGCGAATCGAGCAGGGCGAGGCTTTCCAGGTCGAAGGGCGAGGACAGGAAGGCCATCCCGGCTGCGTGGCAGCGCTCCATGAGCGGCAGGTGGTCCGCGCGGGAGAGTTGGAGGCGCTCGAGCATGGCCTGCTGGGACTCGCCAGCGTCCGTGGAGCGCAGCTGGTAGGCTGCCTTGGGGGCACTGCGCGAGGCCAAAAGCGAGGCCTTGAAAGTCTGGAACTTGACCGCGTCCGCGCCTGCCTGGCGGGCGGCGTCCACCAGCTTCAGGGCCAGGGCCATGTCGCCGTTGTGGTTGACGCCCGCCTCCGCGATGATCAGGCAGGGC
Source organism: Fundidesulfovibrio putealis DSM 16056 (assembly GCF_000429325.1). Taxonomy (NCBI): domain Bacteria; kingdom Pseudomonadati; phylum Thermodesulfobacteriota; class Desulfovibrionia; order Desulfovibrionales; family Desulfovibrionaceae; genus Fundidesulfovibrio; species Fundidesulfovibrio putealis. The sequence goes on along the minus strand of NZ_KE386886.1, from coordinate 130,059 downwards.
TGGCCGGGTTCACCGACGCGGCGCAAGTCCACGGTGGAGGCGGTCATGGCGCGACTCCGGTCAGAAGTGCTTCGGCCACCTGGAATTGCCAGGCTTCGTCAATGTCTATAGAGCGTTCCGCAGGCATCACGTACGCCAGCGCGCCAGCCGGGCTGAACTGGCCGGACTCGAGCAGGTCCGCGCAGCGGTTCACGTAGATGGCTCCGTTGATCGCATACAGCGCCTCGTGGTCCTGGCGTCTGGAGTTGTGCGCCGGGTCGGCCAGATAGGGGCTCAGGCCGCCGTCTGGACCGAGGGTGCGCATGAGGCTTGGGTGATGCTGGACCGGGGCGACTCCGACCACGGCCCGCGCCCGGTGCGACAGGGCCAGCCCTACGGCGGCGTCGATGTCCTGCGAGGTGCGTAGCGGGGAGGTGGGTTGGAGCGTGAGCACGTATTCGGGGCACTCACCATGTCCGGCCAGCCAGCCCAGGGCATGGCGGATCACCTCCAGCTGGGTGGCCGTGTCCGTGGCCAGGTGCGGCGGGCGTATGAAGGGAACCTCCGCCCCGGCTTCACGCGCCGCGCCGGCGATGGCTTCACAGTCGGTGGAGACGATGGTCCGGGCGAGGGAGGCGCTCCCGAGCGCCGCCGCCACGGTCCAGTCTATGAGCGGCCTGCCCCGCAGGAGGCGCAGATTTTTCCCGGGCACGCCCTTGGAGCCCCCCCTGGCGGTGACGACTGCGACGACCCGGCCGCGAAATGTTTGTTCGGTCTGCATTTTTATGCAGCATCAACTACCCTCAAAAAGGAACGGTTGACAAGGCATGCTCCCTCTGTTTCTGGCCTCGGACCTGGACAACACGCTCATCCTGTACGGCAGCCTTTTCCGGACCCTGGCGCTGGAAAAGGGGCTCGTCTCCCCGGATGTGGCGGCGGACAAGAACGCTGTCCGCCGCGTGGTGCGGGCGCTTCCCGATGGCGAGAGCCTCTGGCGCGAACTCCAGGCCGAGGTCTACGGCGAGCGTATCCAGGAGGCCGAGGTGGCTCCCCAGGCCAGGCAGTGCCTGGAGGCGCTCGCGGCGTCCGGGGCGCGGCTGGCGGTGGTGAGCCACAAGACCCGGCACGCCCACCACCCGTTCGGGCATGTGGACCTGCGGGAGGCGGCCATGACCTGCCTGGAGGCGAAGAACCTCCTGCATCCTGGCGGTCCGCTGGACCCAGGCAGCGTTTTTTTCGAGCAGACCCGGCAGGAGAAGCTCGCGCGCATTGCAGCCCTCAACCCCACCCACTTTCTTGACGACCTTCCTGAAGTGTTGGGTCACGAATGCTTTCCGGAAGGAGTGGCCCGGATTTTGTATGACCAAACCGGCACGGTCATCACCCCGGCAGGGGTTGGCCGGGCGGGCTCCTGGAGAGACGTATGGTGTCGGCTGACCGGGCAGAATCCAACCTTCTGATGGCGCTTACCCGCCTGGGGCTATCCGGCGCGTCTGTTGCAGCGGCGGGAAACGGCGGCAACAGCCGCGTCTTCCTGCTGTCCCTTGCCGGAGGGGAACGGCTGGCGGCCAAGGTGTATCCCGCGCCCACTGCGGAAGGCCGAAGCCGCCTGGATGTGGAGTTTTCCGCCCTGGGCTTCCTGGAGGCGCGCGGCGAGACGGCAGTGCCCAGGCCGGTGGCCAGGGACGACGAGGCCCAGGTCGGCATCTATGAGTACGTCCTCGGTGAGCCCGTGCACCAGCCGGGAGAGGCGCACCTGGACGAGATGCTCGCCTTCCTGGAGAGGCTCCGGGGCTATTCGCGTCTGGAGGGCGCGGCCTGCCTGCCTCCGGCGTCCGCTTCGGTCCTGCGGGAGACCGGGGAGGCCTGGGAGGACTGTCCCGACGCCTGCCCCGGCTGGGGGCCGCTCTCGCGCGGCACAGCCCTGAGGTTCCAGGCACTGCTGGAGGTCGAGGCCGAGCGGAGCGACCACGGAGACATGCTCCGGTTCGTGCGCGCCGAGCTGGTCCCCGCCCTGAAGGCGTTCGCGCAGGGCGAGCCGGTCGCCGGACCCTGGACGCTCAGCCCGTCGGACCTGGGATTTCATAACGCCCTGGTCAGGACGGACGGGTCAGTCTGTTTTCTCGACTTCGAATATTTCGGGCGCGACGACCCGGCCAAGATGCTGTGCGACGTGCTGCTGCACCCCGGAAACCGCATGCGCCCCGCCCAGCGGACGGATTTCGTGAAGCGGACCGTGCGCCTCTACGCGCAGGGCGATCCCGGCCTGGCGGGCAGGCTCGCCGCGCTATACCCGGTGGCTGCCCTTGCCTGGTGCGCCATCATGCTCAATCCGTTCCTGCCCGGCCATCACGCGGACCCCGGCATCGCCGCCGTCCGCCTGGACGCGGCCAGGAACATGCTCGCCCTGGCCCGCCAGGGGATATCTGAAGGAGACTTCGAGTGAGCGCCGAACCAATCCGCCTGGATGCCCGCTCCCTGGAACTGCGTCGCGTGCTGCTGGGCACGCTGGCCTGTGCGGGAAGGGGGCACGTGGGACCGTCTTTGTCGCTGATGGAGATCCTGCGCGTGCTCTACGACGGCGTGCTGCGTTACGACCCGGCCCTGCCCAGGTGGGCGGGACGCGACAGGATGATCCTGTCCAAGGGGCACGGCTGCCTGGCGCTGTTCGTGCTTCTTGCGGACAAAGGATTCTTCCCCAAGAGCGAGCTTGAGCGTTTCTGCCGCTTCGACGGGATTCTCGGAGGCCACCCCGATCCCAAGGTGCCAGGCGTGGAGGCCTACACCGGCAGCCTGGGGCACGGCCTGCCCCTTGGGCTGGGCATGGCGCTTCACGCCAGGCTGGCCGGTCTTTCCCAGCGGGTTTTCGTGGTGATGGGGGACGGCGAATGCCAGGAGGGCTCCGTGTGGGAGGCCGCGCTGCACGCCGCCAAGCATGGGCTCTCCAACCTCTGCGTGGTGGTGGACGCCAATTCCCAGCAGTCCTACGGCCCGGTGGAGGAGGTCTGCCCGCTGGAGCCGCTGGCCGCCAAGTGGGAAGCCTTCGGGTTCCGCGTCCGCGAGGTGGACGGACACGACGTCCCCGCCCTGGAGAGCGCCTTCGCCGCCCTGCCGTTCGACGCCGGACGCCCCAGTGCACTCATCTGCCGCACTGTGAAGGGCTGCGGCATCCCCCCGGCGGAGAACAACCCCGCCTGGCACCACAAGAGCAGGCTCGACGACCAGCAGTGCGCGTCCCTCGCCGAGGCCATGGAGAAATGTCATGCGTAAGGCCTGCCTGGAAATGGTTCATGAGCTGGCCAAGGCCGACGAGCGCGTCATGTTCATCGGCTCCGACCTGGGCGCGGGGTCCCTGGACGCCATGCGCGCCGAGATGCCCGGGCGGTTCCTGATGGAAGGCATAAGCGAGCAGGCCTTGCTGGGCATGGCCGCCGGGCTGGCCATGGAGGGGCGCGTCGTCTACCTCAACACCATAGGGGTCTTCCTGGCGCGGCGCGCCTTCGAGCAGATCTACCTGGACCTCTGCCTGCACAAGGCCAAGGTCCGCCTGATCGGCAGCGGGGGCGGGCTCGTCTATTCCCCCCTCGGCCCCACGCACATGGCCGTGGAGGACCTGTCCAGCCTGCGCTCCCTGCCGGGGCTCAGCATCCTGGCGCCGTGCGACGCGCAGCAGATGCGCGCCCTCATGCCCCAGACACTCGACCAGGACGGGCCAGTCTACATCCGCCTGGCCAAGGGGGGGGACAGGGTCGTCAGCACGCTGGCCGCTCCTGCGCAGTACGGCAAGGCCAGCATGCTGCGCGAGGGCGGCGAGGTCCTCTTCGTCACCACCGGGATCGCCGCGCGCATCGCCCTGGACGCGGCGGACATGCTGGCGGGCGGCGGCGTGAGCGCAACCGTGCTGCACTGCCACACGGTGAAACCCCTGGACCGGGAGGCCATCCTCGACGCGGCCAGCCGGGCGCGGGCCGTGGTCTCAATCGAGGAAGGCGTTCTCTCGGGCGGTCTGGGCGGGGCGGTGGCGGAGCTCCTGGCCGAAGCGCAGTTCATTCCCCCCGCGCTTCATCGCATGGGGCTTCCCGACGAGCCGTCCGGGCATTACGGCTCCCAGGACGAGCTGCTGGAGCATTTCGGGCTTACGCCCGCCCGCGCGGCGGAAGCGGCCCGGGCGCTACTGTCCGGCCCGCGCGCCAGGAGGTCCTGATGGGCGAACTGGTCTCCATCGTCACCCCGCTGCACACCCGCACCCGGCGCAACTATCTGGAGCGCATGTCTCCAGAAAAGCCCGAGTGCATGCGCGTGGCCAAGCGCTACGGGCAGGACTACTGGGACGGCGACCGCCGCTTCGGGTACGGCGGCCACTCCTACGATGGCCGCTGGGCTCCCGTGGCCAGGGCGCTGGTGGAGCGCTACGGGCTCCACGTCGGTTCCGGCGTGCTCGACGTGGGGTGCGGCAAGGGCTACCTGCTCTACGAATTGAGCCTCCTGCTGCCGGGGGCGCGCCTGGCCGGTCTGGACGTCTCGTCCTACGCCCTGGAAAACGCCAAGCCGGAGATCAGGGACTCGCTGCGCCTGCACGACGCCGCCCAGCCGCTGCCGTACCGGGACGGGGAGTTCGACCTGGCCCTGTCGGTCATGACGCTTTTCAACCTCCCCCCGCGCACGGCGCACGGCGCGCTCGGCGAATTGTCGCGGGTCGCGCGGGACGGGTATGTGGTGCTGGAGAGTTTCCGCGACGAGGCGGAGCTGACCAACCTCCAGTGCTGGGCATTGACCTGCGAGACGTTCATGGCCCCGGAGGACTGGGTATGGTTCTTCGGCCAGAGCGGATATCGCGGCGATTACGAATTCATCTACTTCGAGTAAGGTTGCCATGGCCATCAAATACACGAAACTCAAGGCCTTCCATTTTCCCGACGTAGTGGGGGCGTTGCCGCGCGAATCAGGTCAGGTCCACGCGCCCCTGCACATACGGTTCAAGCCGACCAACGTCTGCTCCCACAACTGCCGCTACTGCGCCTACCGCGCGGCGAACCTGCAACTGGGCCAGGACATGGACCCCAGGGCCACGGTCTCGCGCGGGAAGATGCTGGAACTGGTCGAAGACTTTACCAGCATGGGGGTCAAGGCCGTGACCTTTTCCGGAGGGGGCGACCCCTTCTGCTGGCCCCATCTGGCGGAGTGCGTGCGCGGGCTGGCCGCCGGGGGCGTGAAGACCGCCTCCCTGACCAACGGCGCGCTGCTGCGCGGCGAAGCCGCCGAGGCCCTCGCCGAACATGGGTCGTGGCTGCGGGTCTCCATGGACGGCTGGGACGCGGACAGCTACGCGGCCTACCGGGGGGTGGGCCGCAACGAGTTCGCTAAGGTGCTCGCGAACATGGAGGCCTTCAAGCGCCTCGGGGGCTCCTGTTTCCTGGGGGTGAGCCTGGTGATCGACAAGGACAACGCGCCCTATATTTACGACCTGACCGCTAGGCTGCGGGACGTGGGGGTGGATTCCGTGAAGTACGGCCCCTGCATCATCAGCAACGACGCGGCAGAGAACAACGCCTACCACGCCCCCATCCTCACCGAGGTGAAGCTCCAGGCCGAGCGCGCCAAAAACGAGCTGGCCGGGCCGGATTTCGAGATATTCGACAGCTACCACCTGCTGGACGAGAAGTTCACCAAACCCTACACGTGGTGTCCGTACCTGCAGTTGCTCACCGTGGTCGGGGCGGACCTGAACGTCTATTCCTGCCAGGACAAGGCCTACAACCTCGGCTGCGGACTTCTGGGCTCCATCAGGGAGAGGCGTTTCCGGGACTTCTGGATGGACGGGAAGGACAAGTTCTTCACGATAGACCCCTCACGCCATTGCTCGCACCACTGCGTGGCCAACGGCAAGAACAGCCTCGTGCTGGAGTTCCTGGAAGCCGACCGGGACCATCTGGCCTTCGTGTGAGGAGCGCCGTGAACCTCAGGATGGTGAACCCGCAGGTCTATTACGCCGAAAGCGGCCTTGGCGCGGCGGACGGGCGCATGGTGGACTTTCTGGTGGAGCAGGCCAGGGCCAACGGGTCGGGCCGGTGCCGGGTCTGTTTTCATCCCGGCCCGGAGAGCCTGCTGCACGGGATGCTCATCGCGCACCTGGCGGACGTGTACGTGCCGCCCCATTTCCATGTGGACAAGGACGAGTCGCTGCAGGTGGTCTCCGGGGCGGCCAGCCTTGTGGTGTTCGACGGGCAGGGCGGGGTCTCGGACGTTTTGCCTCTGGGCGAGCCGGGCACGGGGCGGGCGTTCTCCTGCCGGATTCCGGCTGGCGTCTGCCACAGCCTTATTTTTGAATCGGACGTGTTCGTGTTTCAGGAAGCCGTCACCGGTCCGTTCCGCGCCGGGAACATGGTCGTTCCGGCTTGGGCTCCAGGCGCGGACGACGAGGCCGGGGCGAAGGCGTTCGTCGGGCAACTCATCACAAGTATCAAGGAGCGGGGGGCCGCGTGAAAACATGCAGATTGTGCCGGGGGGAGCGTTTCGAGGAAGTCCTGGACCTGGGGCGGTTGCCCGTGGCGCACGCCCTTCTCTCCAGCCCGGAGGAGCCCGTGGCCCTGGTGCATCCCCTGGCGCTGCACGTCTGCCTGGATTGCGGCCTCTCCCAGATACTGGACCCTGTCCCGCCCGAAAAGCTCTACCTGGACTACAACTACTGCTTCAGTTCCTGGAAGCCTCAGCCACACGGCGCGGATGAGGCGGCCATGCTCTCGACCGGTGCCATGGCGGGGCCGGTTGTTGAGATTGCCTGCAACGATGGCCTGTTCCTGGACGAACTGAGGCGGCGCGGGTGCGCGGATCTGGTGGGGGTGGAGCCCAACCCCGTTGCAGCGAACGAAGCGGAGCGGCGCGGGCACCGGGTGTACCGGAGCATGCTCGATGCAAAGCTCTGCCGGACGCTGGTTGGCACGCATGGCCTTTTCAAAGCCGTGGCGGCGCGCCAGGTGCTGGAGCACGTGGAGGACCCCCACGCCTTTCTCGCCTGCGTGGCCTCCCTGCTGGAGCCGGGAGCCGAGCTGCTGCTGGACGTGCCGGACTCCGAACCGGCTTTTAGCATGGGGGACGCCAGCTGCATGTGGGAGGAGCACATCACGTACTTCACCCGGCGCACGCTGCGCGCCCTGCTGGAGGCCAACGGCTTCGGGTTGGTCGAGGAACGCAATTTCAATTTCAGCGGCACGGCCCTGACCGTGCTGGCCAGGAAAAACAGCACCACACCCGGCCACGAGTCCGGAGAAGCTCTGGGCCGTGCAGACGTGTTGTCGTCCGGCAGCGGCTCAGGCAGCGCTCACGCCTCGTACTCCGACCCGGAAAGCGTTGCCCTGGCCAGGCAGTTCGGCACAAGGGCCGCGCTCTACGCGGCGCGCCTCAAGGCGCTGCTGGCGCGCGCCAAGGAGAAGGGCGCCGCCGTGGCCCTCTACGGCGCGGGATGCCGGGGAGCCACCCTCCTGGGAGGCTTCGACCTCGCCGGACTGGTGGAAGCAGTCATCGACGACCAGCCGCAACGCCAGGGCAAGTTCATGCCGTACGGCGCAGTTCCCATCCTTCCCCTGGACTGGCTCAGGCAGCGCGGGGGCAGGTCCCTGGTCCTGCTTGCCGTGAACAACGAGAACGAGGCTACGGTGCAGGCGCGGCTGGCCGAGACGCTGCAAACGCCCTACGTGAGCCTGTCGGTTCTTTCCCCGGCGGATTTCCACGCCGCCCTGGACAGGGCGGAAGTTGCGGTCGAAGCATGGCAAAAGGACAGGCCGTCTTAATGTCGCGGACTCGCCATGAACGCGCAGGTGCTGTGCGGATAAGGCGTCGAGAATAAGCTTGTCCCTGAAGAACATGATCCTGTTTTTCAGGGACGCGACGCTAGCGGACAAGCTCAGTGTTGGCCCTCAGAAATGACGACGCGATGCGGGCGTTGAAGCAGGCGTTCAGTTCGCTGGCCTTGAAGAGACCCCAGAAAGCCCGTTGCATCTCCTTATCCTCCAGCGTGTCCTCCCAGCTCCCCTTCATGCGTTGATCCATCTCCAGGGCGGCGTCGCGCAGCTCTTCCGGGGTGTTGTTAACGACGCGGACGCCGTTTCCGACGTAGGCCTGGGACATGAGCTGCCTGCCCAGCCCTGAACCGAGAATCTCCCCGAAGGTGAGCAAGCGCTCTTTTTTCTCGCACCAGAGCTTCTTGGGGATGAACATGTCGTAGGGGTTCCAGGCCTGGATGTATTCCAGCGGGATGAAGTTCACGTAGAGCGTCGGGACCCGGTGGATCATGGGCAGAGCGACGATCCCCCCCGGCACGCCGATGAAGAAGCGGCATTTGGCGCTCAGGTAGATGTCCGCGAACTCGTCGCGATGCCCGGAGGTGGCGTAATCGACCACCTTCGGCGATTCATGCTCCAGGGGCTCCTTCACCTGCGAACCCATGCGGACCACGTGATAGCCTTCCTGCGCCAGCGCGGCTGCGCAGGGCTTGAAGTCGGCCACGTCCATGTCCCGGTAGTCGTGGTAGCTCCAGTCCCACGAGGGGAACGTGGAGGCAAGGTACGCGCTGTCCCTGCCGTAGAGCGCAATGAAGGGGCTGTCGTGCGGCACGCCGAGCTTCCGGAGGGTCTGGCGGCCCCGCGCCTCCTCTTCTTGCGTGAAGGAGGTGCGCGCGGTGGTGCGCGAGAGCAGGCACTCCACGTCGCGCGATTTGCGGAAGATGTCCACCGTGTGCCGCTCCCAGCCCGGCAGGGTCCGGTTGGCCTCGTCGAGCTTCCTGAACAGCGGATGGATGGTCATATTCCTGCGCAGCATGGCCAGCAGGGCCTGGTTGGAGACGAACTCCTCCGGATGGAAGAGGTCGATGCACCGCTTCGGGGCGAGCCCCAGCTCGCGCTGGCAGAGGTAGAGCTCACAGTCCGCCGCGAAGTGGCCGATGCGCCCCGTGGCGACCTTGCCGACGCGGACCAACGCCAGGGGCCGGACAAGCCGCATCAACAGGGCCAGGGCCACGAAGAGCGCATGCTCTGCGGCGCGTGCGGCCTGGCGCAGGATATTCCCCGGAGTCACTGCCCGCACCGGATGAAGGAGAGGTACTGCTGCCCGCGCCCGAACAGCGGCGCGAACCGTCCGTGGTCGATGTTCCTGCCGGTGTCGAGGAATGTCTCCAGCCAGCGGGCGAAGTCCTCGAAGGCCCCGGCGGTGGACTCGGAAAACTCCCAAACGTGCCCGCAGAGGGTGCGGGTCAGGGCGAGAATGCCGGTGGCGGCGCTCGGGTCGGCGCTGTTCTGGAAGCCCAGGTACGCCTCGAAGATCGCGTCGCAGGTTTCCATCATGGGCCTGTTGCTCTGCGGATCGCGTGGGGCCGTCAGGATGGAGTGGTCCAGGAAGTTGTGCATGGAGGCCATGCAGGCCAGGGCGGCGGCGTGGTTGAACTGCGGCGGGTCGGCGTGCAGCGACTTGTACCAGCGCCAGTCCGTGATGAAGCGCGGCGAGGATCCGTGGATGTCGAACTCCGGATGCAGGGCCTCGATGGCCTCCAGGATGGAGAAGTACTTGCCGATGAGCGGCTGGAGCAGGTTGTCGATGATCCAGTCCTCGTGCGGCCTACTCATGCCCTCCAGGGTCGCCAGGTGCGGCGAGAAGACCGGGAGCAGGGCAGACAGGCGCTGCTCCATGGGCAGCGTGGGCGGCGCGATGAGGTCCGCCATGACCCTGCGCAGAATCTCCGGGCAATAGGAGACGCTGTCCGCGCAAGTGGCCACCACCACGCCTCCGGGCCTGGCGAAGCGTGCCACGCGCCTGAGAAACGCCGAGGGATCGAGCTGGCCGGGGATCACCCCCTCGCACAGCACCAGATCGAAGCGCTCGGCGCTGTCGTATTCCTCGATGAGGCTCCGGGCGATCTCCACCACTCCCGATTCGATGCCTGCGGCCAGCAGCTGCTGAACCGAGGCCAGCCCTGCGGGGTTGGCGTCCACCAGCACGTAGCGTCTGGGGCCAAGCCTCAGGGTGTGCAGGGCGTTGTGCCCGCCGCCGGGTCCGAACTCGATGACGCTCAGGTTGCGGACCCAGGCCGGGGGGAGGCCAAGGTGCATGTACAGGGCGTTGCGCCTGCGCAGGTGCTTTTCCAGGTCCGAGATGTCCTGGGCCACGGGGGACACCGCGTGCTCTCCGTAAAAGTCCACGAAGGGTCTGCGGGGCCGGGCTGCTGCGTTATCAGGCATGCAGGCCCTCCAGGTCGGCTCCCGTGACGATGCGCAACTCGGGCAGGGGGATGATGAACGCGCCCCCCTCGCGCAGGTAGCGGGCGTTCTTCCTGGCGATGGGTTCCCAGTAGCGCCACGCCGCGACGAGCACGTGCTCCGGCCTGCGTTCCAGGAGCGCTTCCGGGGCCAGCACCGGGATGTGCGCGCCAGGGCTCACAAGGCCAATCTTGTCCTCGTTTTCGTCCACAAAGTAGTCGATGCGAGACAGCAGATCGAAATGATAGGCGAGCGTGGTGGTGGTGGCGGACGCGCCGTACGCCGCGAGGGGGCCGCCAAGCGTGTCGAGCTTGTCCGCCAGGGTCTTGCGGGCCGAGTCTATCCTGGCCGCGAAGTCAGTGAAGGCGGCCATGGTCTGGAGTCCGTCCCGTTTTTCGGCCTGGATGAATTCATCGACGCGTGCCGACACCGGCCTTTTGCCTCCTTTGGGCTGCACGAAACAGCGGATGGACCCGCCCTTGGTGGACACGGGCTGGACGTCCAGGAGCTCCATGCCGTTTTTCGCGAAGAACTCCTTCAGCGGCGCGATCGTGAAGTAGGAGAGGTGCTCGTGGTAGATGAAATCGAACACCATGTTGCGCATCATCGAGCCCATGTAGAAGCTCTCGAACACGAAGACGCCGTCCTGCTCCAGAATGGACAGCACGGCGGCGGTCATGGACTTGAGGTCGTCGATGTTGGCGTAGAGGTTGTTGCAGGTGACCACGCTGGCCCGCCCTTTGCGGCTGACGATCTCCCGTGCGATGTCCGGGCCGAAGAACTCGGGCCAGGTCTCCAGGCCCCGCTCCGTCGCGTCGCGCGCGATGGCTGTGGCCGGTTCGCAGCCAAGGACCCGCAGGCCGAGCTCCTTGAAGGCCGCCAACAGCGCGCCGTCGTTGCTGCCCAGGTCCACGGCCAGGCCCCCGGGCGCGAGGGACAGCTGTTGCGCCACGTCCCTGGCGTAGCGCCCGAAGTGGCTGGACAGGCCCAGCGAGCTGGCCGTGCGGTAGATGTAGTCCCGGTAGATGCCTTCGGAGGGCACCACGTGCTCGAGCTGGCTGAAGCCGCAGTCGCGGCAGAGCATGAGCCGCAGCGGGAGCAGCGGCTGGGGGATCTCCAGCATATCCGGAGACCTGTAGTCGTCGGCCAGGGGGGTGGAGGCCAGTTCCAGGCAGCCTTCCAGGTTGGAGCTGCCGCAGAGCCTGCAATCGCGGCGGATGAAGCTGACGTGGTTCACGTGCGTCCCTTCTGGTTTCCCAGGGAGTCCCCGGGATGTTCGAGTGCGGAGATTCTGCGGGCGAGGCCTTCCTGCCACAGGAGCGAGAGGCCGCCGTCCGCGACGATGTTCTGGCCGGTGATGTACGACGATTCGGGGCTCAGCAGGAAAAGGGCCGCGCGGGCGATCTCCTCGGCGTGGCCCATGCGGCCCAGGGGGACGATCTGCGCGTAGAGGTCCAGCAGCTCCCGGTTGGACAGGTAGAAGGCCTCGGATTCCCGCTTGAGCACTGCCCCCGGAGAGAGGCAGTTCACCCGAATTCCCCTGCGCCCCAGGGCCACGGCGTAGTACCTGGCCATCTGGACCAGGCCCGCCTTGGCCACATGGTAGCCCAGGGGCTGTTCCCCCGCGATCAGCGTCGCGGCGGGAGAGCCCACCAGCAGGACGGCCTTGTCTCCCTCCGGGGCGAATGCGCCGTCCAGGGCGTCCATGACCCGCCGGGTGCTGTCCAGGGTGATGTCGATTTCCGAGGTCCAGCTGTCGCCGTCGCCACGAAATCTCTGGAAAAACGCCAGATACGAGACAGGGCCGCGTTGCGCGGTGAAGTCTTTCAGGACGCGGTCCAGCTCTTCTACGCGGGACAGGTCGGCCTGGAGGTACTCTATGCCGGTCGGGAGCTCCTCCAGGGGGGGCCTCCTGCCGAGCACCGTGACCGTCCGCCCCGTGTCCGCCAGGAGCCTTGCGAAGGCCAGGCCGGAGCCGCGCGTGCCGCCCACCACCAGCGTGCGAGCGGTCATGCCGCGCCCGCCTGCACGGCAGCGGGCCTACCCGCCCCCTGCGCCGCGAGCGTCTCGCGGGCCAATCCCGCCAGGGCTTGGTTGCCGGGAAGCCGCACCAGGGCCAGCCGCAGCAGCCGGTCCGCCTCCTCTAGACGTCCCTGCGCCATGAACAGCCTGGCCAGGGCCAGATAGCCCGCGTCGTATTCCGGCCAGCGGGCCGTCATGTCCCGGTAGCCCTGCTCGGCGCGGGCCGCGTCGCCCAGCCGGACCGAGAGCAGGTCCATCTCTTCTGAAATAGGGAACTGTTTCCTGGCCACCGCGAGATACCTCCTTGCCTGGGCGAGCCGCGCTTCCCCGTAGGCTTTCTTGATGGTCGCCATGGCGTGGCGCGATTCGGGGAAGCAGATCAGCGGATGCACGCGCAGCCCCAGGGATGAAAGCCTCCTGATGACGGGAAGCGCCGGTTCGACGCCGTTTTCCAGCGGCAGGGCCACGTCCCGGACGTCCATGCCCGCCAGCGCCTCGGCAGCGGTGAAGCGGCCATGCCCGCGTTCAGCGAGATATGGCGGAACCTGGGTGTCCGGGGTCTCGCTGACCACGGCTGTTGCCGCACGCATGAGGCGGGTGGATATCTTAGCGGGGAAATTGAACTCCTGCTCCTGGTGGAGCACCGCGAACGGCTTGCCGTCCAGCCTATCCAGCAGTTGCTGGATGGCCAGCTCCTGGGGCAGGGGCAGAGTATGGAATTTCTGGCCGCACTCCCGGCAGGCCATGGTCAGGTGCCCGAAGGAGATGGAGAACCAGGGCTGGTTCAGCCTTGTCCATGCGGGGTGGCCGCCGCAGTGCGGACAGACGGCCTCCAGCGTGTGCAGGGGGCCTTTCACCGGATCGTTCCCGGTCTCTTCCACGTGGGTGATCTCCGCCGGAATGAGCACTTCGCGGTAGCTGTGCGCAGCCCATTTGTCGGCCAGTCCGAAGAATTCGTCATGGGCCATGCCGGTCATGTTCAGGCGCATGGAGTGGTACTGGGGGATGAGCCAGGCCTTGTCCGGGATGACGCCGGTCTGCAGGGCGTGCCGGTACAGCTCGCTCCCCGGATAGGGCGCGATGTAGGAGACGCGCAGCAGGTACTTGCGGTGGGAAAGCCACCAGTCCACGGACTCCTGGATGGTCTGGGGGGTTTCCCTGCGGTCTCCGAAAATAATGTTGCCGACGAGGCATATCTTTGAATCGTAGGTGGCTTCCAGGGCGTTTTCAATCTCTTCGATGGTGGTCTTCTTCTTCAGGCTCCGCAAAATCTCATTGGAGGCGCTCTCCACTCCGTAGGACAGAAACACGCAGCCGGAGGCCTTGCACATGGCCAGGATGTCCCGGTCCACGCTGTCCGCGCGCAGCGAGGTCCCCCACTTGACGCCCAGGCTGCGCACCCGGTCGCAGAACTCGACCAGACGCTCCTTGTTGGTGCGCGTGGAGAACAGCTCGTCCTGGATCATCAGGAAGTTCGCGCCGTACTGCTCCACCAGGAGGGTGGACTCGGCCATCAGGCTGTCGATGGAGCGTTGGCGGTATTTGTGTCCCAGGGGGTGGAAGCAGAACGTGCACTTGTAGGGGCAGGAGCGGCTGCCCACCAGGGGCACCATGCGCGGCTGCTCGGTGTAGTTGAAGATCAGGCCGTCGTTCTGGGCCTGGGACTTGAAATACGCGGGCAGGTCCAGGCTGGCGTAGTCCGGCATGGGGATAGCGTCGATGTCCTTGATGGCGGCGCGCGCTGCGCTGCGCACGGGTTTTCCCGAGTCGTCGCGGTAGATCACGCCGTCCACGCCGGAAAGCGGCGAGCCGCTGTCCAGCGCTGCCGCCAATTCGGCTACGGTGGCCTCCCCTTCGCCGATCACCCCAACGTCCAGGGGGAGGTGCTCCATCATCAGTTCCGGCTCCGCCGTGATGATGCCGCCCCCGCAGATGGTGGTCACGGACGGGGAAATCCTCCTGGCTGTCTCCAGGATTGGCTTGATCCTGGGAAAATGCGGGGAAAGCCCGCCGGTGAGCAGGGCCGCAGGCCGGTATTCCAGGAGAGCCTGTTCGACCAGCTCCGCCACGGGGGCCGGGTCCTGGTTCAGGTTCAACACGAAGGTCTCGTGCCCGGCGGTCTTGAGGCTCGCGAGGATGTAGCCCAGGCCGACCGGAAAGTCGTAGTTGGCTCCGAACACATTGTAGAACCGGGGTATGACTATGAGGCTGCGCATGGCGTGATCTCACCGTTGAAGGGACATGTCAGATGAAATTGACGTGGCCGCCGGGGTGGCTGAGCTCGTGCAGGTAGCGGTTGACCATTTCCATGCGGCAGTTCGTCCTGCACCCTGTGGCGTCCAGCTCCCGGGACACGAAGCTCAGGGAGCTGGCCCGGCGCTCCCCGAACCAGATCTCCTCCATGGTCTCGCTCAGGATGTTGCCGTGCAGGAACCGCTCGTCGCCAAGGTGCACGCTGCATCCCCAGACGCCGCCCCCTGAATCCAGGTAGGACCAGAACGGCGTGGCCAGGCAGCGCGGATAGCTTTTGTCCGCGTTGTTCCACCTGGCCATGGATTCCCTGCGGAATATCACCGAGAACTCCGGCGTGGCCAGGGCTTCCAGCTTCCCGGCCATGGCCTCGAGCTCTTCGTAGCGGACTGCCTCGTAGGATTTCGACAGGCCCTGGGGGTGCTGGGAGTAGGGCTTCACCACGAAGTAGTCCAGCCCGGCCTCCCGGCTGAAAAGAGCCAGGCTTTCCATCTCTGCCGCGTTCTCGGGCAGCAGAATGGTCTGGAGCCCGAGAGTGACGTCTAGGTTCCTCTGCCGCTTGATGTCTGCGGCCATGCGGAGGTTCTCCAGGACTTTGGTGAACTCGGCGGGCTTCACACCATGCACCCGCGCGTATGTTTCCCTGGTCCCCGCGTTGACGCTGGCCTTGACCCAGGTGCAGGCGGGGAGCGTGTCTTCCAGGATTTTCCGCGTGAAGCGGGAGGCGTTGGTGGTGAAGGCCACGTCCAGGCCGTCTTCCCTGGCGGAGCGGGCGATGGCGGGCATGTCCGGATGGAGGAAGGGTTCGCCTTCTCCGGCGTACATCACGCTGCGAAGGCCCAGGGCCGCCATTTCGCCCTGCCGCTTGAGGAGCAGCTCCGTCGGCAGCAGCCTTTTTTTGTACCCCATGAAGTCCAGCCCGCAGAAGGCGCAGCGGTGGTTGCAGGAGCCGCTGGGGCTTATCTCCATGTAGATGGGCGCGGTGGGCCTGCCCTCCAGCCAGTCCGCGACTCTCCTTGGGTGGAAGAGCAGCTTGTGGGAGTCGATGCGGTAGGGGTCCGCGCTCATGGGCGGCCCGTCGCGGCGGCCCAGATTTGCGGCACGCTCACCCGATGAGGAGCCTGGGCGTAGTGGCTGGTTCCCCCGGAGGCCACGCTGCGCGAGAGCAGGGTCTTCCAGGGCCTGAAGTAGTAGCGGTGATCGGACTTCGGCGGCTCGACGGAGGAGTCCGGCGGCAGGTCCGCCAGATCGGTGACCAGGGTGGTGAAGCGGTCTATGGCGCGCCCTTCGGTCGCGGCCACGTTGCGGGCCATGGCCAGGGCCTTCAGGAACACCTCCGGCCCCATGACCGCGCTGCCGAGGTTCAGGCAGACGCCTCCTTCCACGCGCTCCACCTGGGCGGCGAAGCGCAGGAAGTCCAGGTAGCTGGCCTTGCCCCAGGCTGCGCCGTCGCAGTTGGGGTGCTCGTGGACGATGTCCTGGCCGATGCAGCTGTGGCACGTGGCGAGCACGCCAAAGCGGTGCGCGGCGGCGAGCACCGACAGGTCCTGATGGGGGAGCCCGGCCTCTTCGATGAAGCGGCCCATGGCCGAACCGATGCCATCGTTGTCCGCTGCGGCGCGGCTGACGATGTCGTTTATGGTCCCGGTCTCGTTCCACAGGCCGAAGCGCCCGTCGCGCAGGTATTCCCGGACGCTCTCTGTGGTGGCCCCGCCAAGCGCAAGCTCGAAGTCATGGATGACCCCGGCTCCGTTGACGGCAAGGCAGGTGATGAGCCCCTGCTCCATGAGGTCGATCAGGAAGCGCTGGGTCCCAGCCCGGATGACGTGCGCGCCCATCATGAGGATCACGGAAGCGCCGTCGCGCCGCGCCTGCCTCATGGCCCGGCCGACCGTTGCGAACGGTTCGGCCGCGACGCCCGGAAATTCCAGGTCCATGGTTTCCGCGAGGGACATGTCGTGGGTCCTTTCGGACAGCGGCCTGAGCCTGAGGCGGGATCTGTCGAATGCGGGGAATTGTGTCGTGTTCATTTGAGCAACGCTATGATGTAGTTTCTGGCCTCTTTCTTGGCGATGGCCTTTTTGTTCCCGATGACGCTGACGGCCAGGGTGCCCATGATGCTCCCCAGGAATCCGAGAAGCTCAAGCTCGACCTGCAACGCGTGCGACATAGCGGCCAGGGCCAGGAAGGCGTCTCCGGCCCCCACCCGGTCGGTGACCCTGGTGGCGAAGGATGGGACGGTGACGAAACTGCCGGAGCGCCTGTCGTACAGGGCGCAGCCCAGGCGTCCTCTGGTGACGGCGAAGGCCGAGAGGCCGAGGTCCTGGGCCAGCTTTTCCATGATCGGGCGTATCGCGCCCCGCTCCGAGCGGGTCTCCAGGCGCAGTTCGTGCTCGGCGATGCAGGCCAGGCTTGCTCCGGGGTAGCGGCTTATGGTGTTGAAGCCCCTGTTGCCCGCGTTGGCCTGGGTATTGACGGCCACCGGGACGCGCAGGGCGGCTATGGCGTCCTTGCAGGCCGGGCCGATGGCTCCGTGCCCGAAGTCGGAAACGAGCACCAGGTCGTGGGAGGCGGCCAGCCGGGTGATCTCCTGCGCCATGGCCTGGTCCTTTTCCGACGCGAGGGGCGTGGGGTCCATGAAGCAGACCTCGAAGAGCTTATTGGTGGAGTAGCCGTCGATGAAGCGGCGCTTGAGGGTGGTGCACGCCCCGTCCTTGACGTGGAAGATCGGCTCGATGTTGGGGGAGAGTTGCGCGCGTAGGAAATCCTCATGCGTGTCCGTGCTTCCAAGCACCGACAGCAGCGTGACCTTCGAGGCGAAACCCGCCACGTGGTTGGCCACTGCGGCAGCGCCCCCGGCGAAAAGATCGTGGGAATCGTATTTCAGGACCAGTATCGGGTCCTTCGAGGATTTCCCCATGGCTTCGCAGTAGTGGTAGTCGTCGATGATGGTGTCCCCGACCACCAGGACCTTCAGGTCGGCCATGCGGTCCAGGGTCTGGAGGATGTCCTCCTGGGAGTAGCGCTGCTTGAAAAGCTGGAGGTACTGCCTGATCTCCTCGGGAAGGTTCGAGAAGAACCTGTTGATGAGGTTCGAGGAGCTGAAAACGATGTCCTCGGCAAAGGCGAGGGTGGTCCCCACCTCTTCGCAGACGGCGGCTTCCTGGGCGATCTTGCCTGCGGGGTCGCTGGCCAGGTCTTTGAACTCCGCGCCCTTGACGTAGACGTCGGGGCGCAGCAGCCGCAAAGTATCCTCGGCGGTGGGCCATTTGTTCACGGCGACGAAATCCACGCAGTCCAGGGAGGCCAGGGCTTCCAGGCGCAGCGATTCCGGGAAGGCGGGGCGCTGGGGGCCTTTGTCCACGTAGCGGTCCGGCGTGAGCGTCACCAGCAGGACGTCGCCCAGGGTCCTGGCCCGCTTGAAATAGCGGATGTGCCCGATATGCAGCAGGTCGAACACGCCGTGGCAGAGAATTACCCGCTTTCCTTGGGATTTGAGCTCGCGCGTCTTGGCCGCGAGGTCGTCCAGGTCGAGCATCTTGTGATTGTCGGTAGTCATGAGTGGCCTTCGGCTGATTCGCCCGCCCAGGCGATGGTTGCGTTAAGGATGAACAGGCATTTGTTGTACCAGTCGAGGACGTACAGCCTGGAGCCGTCCTCGCTCACGGCGAGGCCGACAATTTCCGTGAGGCGTCCGATGAAGCCTCCCGGACGTATCCGCCCTCGCAGGCGGCCCGATCCTGAGAACGCCAGCAGGGTGGTGGCGTCGTGAATGAAGTGCATCCCTCCTCCTTGCGCGTAGCCCTTGACGTGCATGGGCAGCAACAGCGGGTCGAACCGGAACAGGGGGGCCTCAGGCGCGTCCAGCCGGGAGACGGTGAAATGCATGGCGTCCGCGAGATTGATCCCCTGGGCGCCCGCCGAAGCGAAGGGGGTGCCCTGTCCCGGCAGGGGAGCGAGCGAGGCCGTGCCGGTCCGTTCATCCCAGACTGCGGCGCAGGCCGGAAGGATCCCGGGGTCCAGGGCGTGGCAGGGGCAGTACGTCAGCCCTTGGTGATGCGCCGCTCCGGTGAACATCGCCTGCGCAGGCAGGTCCAGGATGTCTCTCAGGCTTGTCTGGGCCAGGAGCCCTTTTTCGGGGCTGACCTTGACCAGCCGCGAGTCGGAATTGATGAAGAACGCGGTCTCGTCCTGCGGGGAAGGGCAGCCGACCGGGCGCAACAGGTCCATCTCATGGCGGCCCAGGTGTTCCCCGGAGTGGTCCAGAACGTCCACTCCCCCGTCCAGTCCGGCCACCAGGATCGTGCCTGCGGCCAGGGCGATGCCCCAGGGGTTCCTGAAGCCGGGGTGGCGGACCACGCGCTCCAGGTCGAAGCGGATGAAATCCGCATCGACCGCACTGGCGAGGGCCTTCAGGGCGTTTTCGAGAGGGCCGTAGAGCGCGGAGTCCGTGCGGACCGCTTCCACAAGGCCCTCAAGGGCTCCGGGCGCGTCGCCCGACAGGAGCTTTTCCTTTGAGACTGCCTTGGCGTGCAGCCCCACGAGCCTGTCCAGCCTGGCCTGGAGAGCCCCGGACAGGAAAACCTCGCGCCGGGAATAGTACGACAGATGCTGCGCATGGAATATTTCCTGGCAATACAGTGCATTGTCCGGGTTGCTGGCTGCGTCCGAGCAGAACCGGTCAAGGGGTACGGCGCTGTGAAACTCCCTGAAGATCAAGTCGGAGAGGGAGCCCAGCAACCGCCCGGCGTCCTGGATGACCTTGGCGGCGGCAGCGGTATCCTGCCTCGAAAGGCTCTCCTCGCCCTGGAGCAGGCAGGAGAGGAACCTGTTCTGCGCATCAGAGATGGGATCGAGCCACTTCGACATCGAAGGAGTCCTCCACTGCGATCGATTCACGTTCCGGGATGGGGAAAGCCTCGGCAGCTTCCTGCGAGAGCGCATTAATGGCCAGCCTGGCCTGCCCCGGCCTGAAGACCGTGAAGGCGCTGTTGCGGGTGTATACCGGCGCGAACTGTTGCCTGCCGGTAATGAGTTCGCCCGAGGCGTTGATCATGGCGCGCCTTGCGGGATCGTACGCGTAGGGGGAATTACGCAGGGGCAAGGGCTCCAGGTGGTCGGGTTCGTCCTTGTCGTGTTCCAACAGGGCGAACAGGAAGCCGTCCCAGCGTTCCAGGGCGTCCTGGGGGAGCGCGCAAGCCGGGAAGGACCGGAACCCCATGAGCGGATAGGGCAGCTTCTCCTTCTCAGCGATGTCGATTTCCAGAGCGTCCCCGGAGAGGATGACACCCTTGCGATAAGGCCAGAGGCGCAGCACGGCGCGCGACGAGGGCTTGCGGTCGGGCAGGCAGAAGAGTGGGCCATTGTCGCTCTGGATGCAGAACGCGGCGGGGCCGGACGTGGGGCCGAAGGGGCTTAGGCCCAGGAGGTTGCGGGGCAGGTGCCTGTCCAGCCAGTAGGTGCTTTGCAGCCTCCTGGCGAGGTTCTGGTCCTCCCTGAAATAATAAGCGGTTATGACGCTTTCCTGGTAGTAGGGCAGGCGGAGCTTGCGCGTGTTTACCATGTGGTAGCCCTGCCCCGGGGAATAGGCCAGGTGGCACAGCGCGGCCAGAGGCGAATCCGCGTCCGCAGCGGCGGGGGCTCTGTCCCAGAAGAAGGGGAACGGCCTGGTGGCGCGGTAGGGGGCCTCGTTACCGACCTGGGCCTGGGAGGCGTTGAATTGCTTGAGCCAGGCGAAACCGGAGCTTTCCCGGTCCTCCAGGAAGGTGATCTGGCCCGTGTGAAGGATCTTCAGGCCGAGCATCACCTGCGCCGGATTGTCCTGCGTAGGCCCCGCGCTGACGAGCACGGTCGTGCCGGATTGCCGGAAGCGGGCCAGGGCGCGCTCAAGAAGCTCAGGCCCGAGAAAACAGTATCGCGGGTCCACTATCATGGCGGCCTGAGCGGACGCGTCCCGCTTTTCCAGCCATGCGGCCAAAGACTCGCGGTAGGGCGGCGAATCCTGCTCCCATCCGTCCAGGTCGATGCGCTCTATCCCAAGCTCGGCGCAGAGCGCGGCGGCCTGGGGCAGGTTGGTGGCCAGCATGGCCCTGCCTCCCCGGATGTTCGCAATGAGCCTGACGGCGCGCTCGAACAGGGGAATGTGCCCGATCTCCTCCAGGAAGAGGCCTGCTTCGGCTGCGTCGCGGGAGAAGATGGCCATGAGGATGGGCATGGGGAGAGCGTCATCACTCATCGGAGGCTCGTGGGAATAAGCCCCGCGCGATCAGGCGCTCGGCCAGGGCGAGGTCGGCGGGCGTGTCGATGTCCACGAGCGAGAGCTTGTCCTCAAGAAAGTGGATGAATCGTCTGCGGTCGCCCTGGTTGTCGAGCCTGTGGCCGGAAAAATACCCGTAGGGTCTGAAGGGAGCCAGGAGGGCTGCGTCGTCGGACTGCGGGCGCATGCGCGAGAGGCTTCCAGCCTGATGGACGAAGTATTCCGTCCGAGGGGGGATAGGCTTGGCAGTCAGGACGTCCAGGAACCCTTCGGAAAGCTTCGAGACCAGATACGCGATGGTTCCCGGCCTCCTGAAAGGGCTGGTGGGGTAAAGCGTCGCGTAGGCCTGGGGTCTGTAGTTCTCGCGCTCGAGCAGGACCCCCAGCAGGTGGTCGACCACTTCGCTGGACACGGCGTGGTCCGAGGAGAGCCGCCGTGGACGCATGAAGGGGACTTCCGCGCCGTGTTCGCGGGCGACTTCGGCGATGCGCTCGCTGTCCGTGGATACGATGATCCTGGAAAAGGCCAGGGAGCGCCGGGCCGCCTCAATGGTATAGCTGATAAGGGGCTTGCCGTGGAGGTCCGCAATGTTTTTGTTGGGGATGCCCTTGGAGCCGCCTCTGGCGGGAATCACGCACAACACGTCGAGCGGGGCGGCCTGGGTGAACGGGTGGTCGGGTTCCTCCGGCGAGGGGTGCACCATTCGTTCGCAGAGTGATTTGCCGCTCATGATCTTTCGCCTTCCGTTCCGGGATTATGCGGGAGCGCACTGGTTTCAGATGAATAAATCCAGTGAGTTCTGCCGCCTTTATGAATATTCCCTGATTTTAGCAATACTTGTGTCGAAATACTTCGGATGCGTTTTCATTCGCCTACTGAGTGTTTCGGACGAAATCACAAAAAGTTAAGGGAGAGCTTCCAGATATGGCGTCACGCCCGTCGCCTTGTCGTCGCCCATCTGTCGGTTGTTTGACGACACGCGAGGCCTGCATCAGGGGCTGGGCGGTGTCCACGGTCGTCATCGGTGATCCCTGGGAGCTCGCGCCATGTTTATGCAATGCAGACATGCAACGCTCGTGCCGTTGGCCCGGCAGCAATCGATCCTGCCCCCCCGGAGCGGTGAATCAGCGCTTTTCGCTTGGGAAACATGAGGGCGTCGTGCTACGGAAGGCAAAATCCGCCCCCAAGGAGTTCCCATGTCCGTATCGGTCAGCCCCTACACCATACTCGCCCTGGCCCCCTTCGGGCCGGTCCCGGCCAGCGGGTACAAGCCGCGCCTGACTGAGGCCGACATCTACACTCTGGACGAGGCCCTGGCCGATATCGGGCCGCGCTTCTGGGTGGAACTGCCGCGAGACGTCTGTCCCCAGGGCGGCCTGGACGTGGCCGTGACCTCGCTTGCCGGGTTCAGGCCGGAGAATCTGGTGAAGAACACGCCCTATCTGGCCGAGCTGGAGGCCTGCCGGATGTTCCTGTCCCAGGCCCGCAGCGCAGGATCCGCGCCCCAGGCCGTGGCGGCGGACGTAAGGCGCCAGTGGCCCGGGCTGGAGCTTGACCTGGCCCTGCCCCAGGCAGCGCCAGAGCAGGGCTCAGCCAGCTCCGGGGCCAACGCCGACGCCATCGACGATATTCTTTCCATGGTGGCCACGCAGGCTTCGCCTGCCGGGGGTGCGTCGGCCACGGGGGCCAATCTGGCCGGATGGCAGGCCCAGGCGGAGACGCTTCTGGCGCGTGCCCTGGCGGCAGTCTTTGCCGACCCGCAGTTTCGCACCTACGAGGCGGCCTGGCGCGGGGCCGAGTGTCTGGCCCGCAAGGCCGGGGTGAAGGAGGGCGGGCGGGTGCGCCTGCTTTTGTGCCCGGTGTCGCCGGAGACCCTGGCCGACGCCCTGGGCGTGCTGGCCGCGCAGCTGATCCAGGATACCCCGCATCTGGCCCTGGTGGACCAGGGCTTCGACAACTCGCCCGCCAGCATCGAGCTTCTGGGGCAGGTGCTGGCCTTCGCGGACACCCTGCTGGTGCCGGTGGCGGCCTCGGTGACGCTTGATTTCTTCCGCGTAGGGTCCTGGCGCGAGCTCTCAAGGCTCGGCTACCTGAAGGCCGCCTTCGCCGACGCCCAGTACGCCAAGTTCCGCAAGCTGGCGGAGCATCCCGGCGCGTCGCGCCTCATGCTCACGCTGAACGCGTTCCTGTCGCGCGCGCCGTATGGTCCGGGCAATGCGGCCCGCCCGGTGGCCTTCACCGAGTCCGCGCCCCTGTGGCTCTCCCCGGCCTGGGCAGTCGGGACGCTGGCCGCCAAGAGCGTGATCCAGTACGGCTGGCCGTCGCGCCTTGCGGACTACCGGACGATATATCTGGAGGAGCTTGCCGTGTTCGACGGCGGCGAAGGTCCTGCTGCCACGCAGGGGCTTTTCGACGAGAACCGCATCGCGGAGCTTCTGGAGGCCGGGTTCTCCCCGGTGGTGGGTGCGCGCGGCCGCGACATGGCCATGCTGCCCAGGCAGACCGCGCTGGACGGCGGCTCGTTCGTGTTCCAGCTGTTCTTCGGGCGCGTGGTGAGCCACCTGCTTCAGGCGCGCGAGAACGCTCCCGATTCGGCCCAGGACGACCCGGCCGGGGCGGTGCGCCAGGCCCTGATGGATCTCTTCAACCAGACGGACCAGACTCCGCCTCCGGACCTGACCGTGGACGCTGGCCAGGAGCCTGGTCAGAAGGAGGGCGGGCGCATCCCCGTGACCATCGCCTTCACGCCGCCGCGCGCCGTGATGGGCGGGGAACGGCTGACCTTCGGCTTCGGCTGGTGACGGACCGGTGCAGCTTGGCGCAGGCCGGGCGTTCAGGCCGCTCGCGCGCAGCCGGGTGCTTGCGCCTGCCTTGGCGTCGCGAGATTGCGCAGGCCGGGAAGAATGCATGGTCGGCGCAGGAGCCTGCCCGGTTCATGAAGGCGGAGCGGCGCTCACTCCCGAAGCAGGGCTTCCAGTTCCTTGCGGGTGACCCCGGTGAATGCCAGCCCCGTGACCGGCATGGCGGGCAGTTGATGCTCGCGATCCGTGGCGGGCTGGCCGGGCGAGCCTTCGGGCAGGACGCTGGCTCTGGCGTACGGGGCCATGGCCTGTCGGGCGGTTTCCACCATGGCCGGAGGGACCAGGAAACGCAGCTCTATCAAGGGAGCGGCCTGGGCGGGCAAGGGGTTTGATCGGGCTAGGGACATTGCAGCCTCCATGGACATTCCCACTGTCGCGTCTCGGGCGCGGGGAATTGGGCCTCTTCGCCGGACAGCGGGAGCGTATACTGTCTATGACGCCAGATTTCCCCTTCCGGTTTCCTCCCGGCCCAACTTGGCGTGTGCCGCCCTGGAAAAACGAAACCGGCTGCGCATCCTGCGGGAGGCGCAGCCGGACGGTGTTGGCGGTCTTGCAAGCCCGAGCCGGGGCTATTTCAGGCTCACCACGTACATCTCGGCCTCGTCGCCTTCGGGGAACGACCCGAACGCCGCGCTCTTGGGGTAGCCCTTCACCCGCACGTAATACGAACTCTTGTCGTCCAGGGCGTTCTTAACCGCCCAGGCCGTGAACTCGTTCTCGCCCATGGCGAACTTCACGCCCTTCATGGGGTACTCAAGCGTAGCCTTTTCCGGCACGGTGCCTCGCGGGCCTGCACCGTGGGCGTCCACCTCTGATCCTTCTCCAGCCACGCCGAAGATCGCGCCCGCCCACTGGTGACCTTCGGCAGGGCCGATCTCGAACCACTGGCCCAGGCCCGGCAGCGGGTGGATGTCCAGGCGGTAGTCCACGGCGAGCTTGGGCACGGGGGTGTTGGCCTTGGCCACCAGCTTGGGCATGAGGGTCGCGTCGTCTGCGGCGATGATCGCGCCCTTCAAGGGCGTTGGCAACGTGGCCGGGTCCAGCGCGCCGCCATCAGGCAGCAGCACGATGGGGAAGCCGTGGCCCTTCATGGCCTGCACCATGGCCGCCAACATGGCGAGGCCGTAGCGCTTGGTCTCATCCGCAAAGCTGGCTGGCGTCCCTTTCACCACCCACACGGCGGTCTCGGGCTTGGATATTTCGGAGAACGCTCCCGCCCACTGCATCTTTTCCAGGTCGTCCACCCAGAAGTGACCGTTCACTCCCAGGCCGTAGCGGTGGATCGCCTCGAACAGGGCGCGTCCCTTTTCCTCGTCCTTTTCCAGGATGGTCACCCAGATGCTCTTGGTCATGGCCCAGCCTTTGCTTATGGTTTCGCGAAGAGGATTTTGCTTTGTTTCAAAGCATGCTATAGACCAACCGGCACGGCTAGGACAACACTCTTTCCAGGTGCGGGAGCGCAATCGATGACCACAGCCGCAAAATGGGTGCTGGCACTTTTCCTGGTCGTGGCGGCTGGTTTCGCCGCGCTCGGAGCCGGGCACCGCGACCGCGCCGCCAGAATCCACGAATCCCCCGTCTCTACCTCCCAGGACATCGCCAACTATCTGAGCCTCCTGCGCGGCGAGCGCCCCTGGGCCGCCGATCCCGCAGCGCTTTCCGGCAGGCTTCTTGGCGCGGCCAGCTCCCAGCTTGGGCGCGGCTACGTGTACGGCGGCGCGACTCCCGCCGGGTTCGACTGTTCCGGCTTCACCAGTTGGGCCTACGCCAAGGCCGGAGCCTCCCTGCCGCGCACCTCGGGTCAGCAGTTCCGGGCCGGGACGCCCGTGGCCGCCTCGGCGCTGCGTCCAGGCGATCTGGTGTTTTTCGGGTCTGGGAGCGCTGGGAGTTCAGGCGGAGGAGGGGAGAGGGTCGGGCACGTGGGCATTTACTTGTCGCAGGGGCGCTTCATCCACAGTTCGCGCCACTCCGGGCAGGTGGCCGTGGACGACCTCTCCGGCGCGTACTGGAGCAAGAACTACGCGGGCGCTCGCCGGGTTTTGGCAGCAGGGGAGAACAGGCCGTGAGGGCGTTCGTATTTTCAGCGCTGCTCGCCGCAGTCCTGGGGCTTGCCGCCGCCGCTCAGGCCATGCCGCTAAATGACATCCAGATGGTGCAGAAGGCCCGCTTTCCCTTTGACGCCACCATGACCGTGCAGGAGGCCATGGACCGCTACTCCTACTTCAGCCGCGTCACCTGGGCGGTCTACTACGACATCAACAACAAGAAGGTCGTGGAGGCGCGCGGGTACTTCGACATGAACAAGATAAAGACCCGCACCGACACCGCCACCTGCGTCACCCGCGCCGGAAACTTCGTGGGGTTGAACGACGGCCAACCGTTTTTGATCCTTCAATATCGGCCTGATTTCCTGAAGCAGCGTGCCGAGCTGTTCTATTCCGGCCTGTGGGGGCTCTATGACGACGCCCGCCTGGACGACACGGACCTGTTGTGGGCCAAGGCCCTGGTGACCGACGAGCTGCCAAGCCCCACTCCGCTGTGCAACATGGCCCTGGACCAGCTCTCGCCGCAGGACCAGCTGGCCATACAAGAAGAACCAATGCACGACCCCGGCGCGCCCGCGCCGGAAAAGCAGACGCCAGAAGGCACGCCGCGCGTATCGCCCGACCACACGCCGCAATCCGTGCAGCCAGCGCCGAAATCGGCTGCCGCTACGGCCAAACAGGCCTCAGAGACGCCGCCCACGCCGACCAAGACTGGTAGATAAATCAGAAAGGCAGAAGATGCCTCCGGCGGCCAGGGGGAGAAGCCTCCCCCTGGACCCGGCTTTCCGCTTCGCGTCGTTGACGCTCAATTCGCAGACGGAACGATCACCCCAGCGTCAACACCGTCACCTGGCTCGGCGCAATAGTCATCCCAACGGCGTTGGGCAGTTCGACGAGGCAATTCTGGCGCGTCAGGCTGGTCAGCCGCTGGCAGGGCGCGGCGTCCATGAAAATCGTAATGCACCCCAGCGTATAGTCGGTCATCCCCGACTCCATGTGCGACACCACCCCCATCTCCACGCCCGGTTCGTCCCCCTCGCTCACCAGCCCCATGGACATCAGGTTGATCACCGGCATGCAGTCGATGGTGATGTTGTCCGCCGCAGGCTGCGTGGTGATGGACTCCGAGATGTTGGGATACGGGATGGGAACCGGCACCACGATGGGCGTCAGGCACACGTCCGGGAAGGCGAAATCCACTCCGGCTCCGAGCGTCAGTGCGAACATGATTGCGTCTCCTATGCCTGGACCGGTGTGAAGGCTTCCGCCTCGGCCATGTCTTTGTTGGTGGGGCGCGTCAGCGCGCGCTCTGTCATGTCGTACACGGCGTGCTCGTCAATCATCATGTGCAGGTTGGCCATGGTCATCACGGCGCGGGTGAAGTCCGCAGCCGTGCAGTCCGTGCGTGAAAAATCCGCGTGGCGCAGGTCGCACCCGATGAACTTCGCGCCCCGGCACACGGCCTTGGAAAAGCCGCACTTGAAGAGCGTCGCGCCCGTGAGGTCCGCCGCCGCAAGGTTCGCCTCGCTGAAGGACGAGTTCACGAACGTGCCCCCGTTAAGCTTGGCGGTCTTCAGGTTGGCCCCCAGATAGAGCGACTTGGAGCCGTCCGCCCCGGTGAAGTCCGCGCCCTCCAGATTGGCCTTGCCGAAGTGGCAGTAGCCAAGCCGCGCCTTGACGAACTTCGCCCCGGCCATGTTGGAGTTCGAAAAATTCACCTGATTGAGCGTAAGCCCCGAGAAATCCTGGCCGGACAGGTCGCAGCCGGTGAGCAGCGCCTTGTCGAAGCGCACGTCCTTGAAGGCCACGCCTTTCAGGTCGCAGCCGGTGAGCAGGGCCTTGACGAACACGGCTCCGGCCAAGTCCACCTTGGCGAAGCTGGAGTTGCGCAGGGTGAGCTTTTCGAGCGTTGCCCCGGTGAGCTTCGCGCCGTCGAATCTGGCCTTCTCCACCACGGACCAGTAGAGCTTCGCGCCGCTGAGGTCGGCTCCGGTGAAGTCGGAACTGGAGAGCAGCGTCATCATGGTGGTGACGCCCTTGAGGCTGGCCCCGGCGAACACGGACTTGGAGAGGTTCATCTTGGTCAGGTCGCAGCCGTCGAGGGTCGCGCCGGAGAAGTCACAGCTTTTGAACCCGGCGTCCTTGATGATGGCCCCGGCCAGAGTGGCCCCCTTGAAGCTGACGCGCTCGAAGCGGATGCCGGTGAGGTCCGCGCTGGCGAGGTCCAGCCCCGAGAGGTCCGCGCCGATGACGGGGCGGCGGTCGCGGGCGGCGTCCAGTATGTCCTGGTGGGTCATGGCTACTCCAGGAGATCGGCCCGCTGGTGCAGGGCGGTCAGTTTGAGGTTCGCGCCGTCGAAGCGGGTCTGCCCCACCACGGCCTTATGGAAATCCACGCCGAAGCAGTTCGCGCCGCGAAGATCCGCAGACACGATGCGCGTCTTGGAGAGCGAGCCCAGCAGCAGGTCCGCGCCATTCAAGTCCGCACCCTCCAGGTCGGAGCCCGGAAACGACGTGCCACGCGCGCTGACCCCGCGCAGGTTGGCCCGCGTGAGGCTCGAGCCCTCGATGCGGCAGCCTGAGAATGCGCTCTTGCGGAAATCCGAGCCGGACAGGTCGCAGCCGCGCACGCACAGGGTCTGGGCGCGAACTCCGGTGAAGTCGCAGCCGGGCAGGGCGCAGTCGGCCAGGGCACCCTTCTTGAACGTGGCCTTGGCGAAGCTGACGCCTGAGCCGGTGCACTCCTGAAGCTGGGTGCTGGCAAGCAGCGCGCCGGAGAAGTCCGCGCCGGACAGATCGCACTTGCGGATGAGCACCCGCTCCATGGAGGTCTCGCGCAGCACCGCCCCGGCCATCAGGCACTCCTGGATGGCGGTGAGCTTGAGCGTGGCCCCGGAGAATACGGCCTTGGACAGATTGGCCTTGTTGAAGGAGGCCATGAGCAGGTTCGCGCCCGAGAGGTCCGCGCCTTCCATGTCCGCCTGCTTCATGCTGGCCTGTCGCATGTCCGCGTTTTGCAGCCCGGCCTTCTTGAAGCTGGTCTTGATGAGCATGGCCTGATCGAAGCGCGCGCCCTGGAGGCTCGCGCCGCTGAAATCCGCGCCCTGGGCCATGGACTTGGCGAACAGGCTGCCGTCCAGGCGCGCGCCCATGAACTTGGTCCCGGCCAGACGGCAGCCCGTGAAGTCCGCGCCGGAGAGATCGAGCCCGGAGAGGTCCACGCCTCCCAGCACGGCCTGGGACAGGCTCCTGCCAGCAGCGTGCATGTCGATGACTTCCTGGCGCGTGCGCGGCACCATGGCCTCGATGTCCATGCCCGCAGCCTTGAATTGGGCCTTCATGTCTTCTGGAATACCACCCGGAGCGGCCTTGGCCGCCTCGATCTTCTTGGCGGCCTCGGCCAGCTGCTTCTGTCCGTCCTGCCAGCGGGCCTCGGAGTCGGCCCCCAGGGACTTGGCCTGGGCCGCAGCCTTGACCATGTCCGCTTCCTTGTCCGGCGGCAGCGCGCCCATGGCCTTGAGCTGGTCGCGCTTGGCCAGGATGTCGGAGGAGATCGTGTCGCCCAACTGGTCGAAGGGGGTGCGCGGCGCGGCCTTGGCGTCGGCCATTATCCGGTCGTAGTCCTGGCCGTGCTTGGCCATGGCCTCGCGCGCCTGGGCTTCCAGGTCCTTCATGGTGGCCTTGAGGGGCTCGAACCTGGCCTCGTGGAAGGCACGTATCTCGCCGATTGCGGCCTGCACCAGCCCGGCGATGTCCGGCATGGCCGGGCGCTTCTTGGGCGGGGCCGGACCGAAGGCTGGTTCGGGCTCGTCTTCCGGCATGCCGATTGAGGCTGGCGGCAGGGCGTCGAAGACGAGTTCGCGCAGGTCCACCTGCTCCAGTCTGGCCAACAGGCCGTTGGCCCCCTTGGGCAGCGTGAGCCACTGGGCCTTGTCGGAGAGTTTCAGGTACGGCGCTGCCGGGTTCAGGCTCGCCTGCTTCCCGGCTGGCGCGAGCACCAGCACGGCGGGCGCGGTTTTGAGGGCCTTGGCCGCGTCCGGCGGCGGGGGAGCGTCCACGCTTGGCAGGGCCAGGATGTGGCACACGTCGCCCACCTCCTGCTCCATGAGCCGGGCTTCCATCTCCAGGCCCGTCACGACGATGGGGGCTTTCTCGTCCGGCGCAGCCAGCCACAGCGAAGCCGTGGCGGAGCCGGGAACCAGGAAGGATGCTTCCCCGGATTCCGTCATCTGCGGCGTCTGCGGCCAATCCGGCGCAATCAGGATGCGTGTGAGCTTCCTGCCCTCGAAGCGGGGCAGCACCAGCCCCCTGGGCAGGGTGAACCCGCCTGCGGGCAACCCCCAGTCCAGGGCGTTCTCCACTTTCGGCTCCGGGTTGTAGCCGCACCAGGATGCGTTCAGCGTCCGGTTCTTGAACCCCATGGAGTGCATGCGGGCCATGAGCGCCGGGTCGTTCTCGAAATTTCGGCGGCTGTGAACGACGAAATCAAAGCCCCGGTCGTGCCAGGGGCCAAGGCCGGAGCCCGGCTCGGGCAGCGGGTTGTCCGGGTCTATGCCCGCCTTGCCCAGCTGCTCCGGCGTGGCGGCCGCCTTCAGGCGCGCGCTTGCGTCTTTTATCATGTCCGCTTTCATGGCCGTGAGCTGGGTCTTGGTCTGGGCGGCCTTGGCCGTGGCCTGGTCGATCTTCTGGGAAGTCTGGGCGAGCTTGTCCCGCTTGGACGCGAACGAGGCCGGGTCCAGGGCCGCGCGCCAGCCGAACTTGTCCCGGAACTGGCGTGCCATGGCCTCCATCTTGTCCAGGGTGGCGAACCCGGAGGCGATGGCCTGTTGGCCCATTGCCCCGATCTCAGCCGGTTCGCGCGGCATGACCGGCGTCAGCCCCATGGCCTGGGCCTTGGTCTGGGCGATGTCCTTGATGACGCGGTTGAATTTGAGCAGCTCCCGGTTCACCTTCTGGTTCACGTCCGGGATCACGGGCTTGACCGGCTTCATGGCGGCCACGCGCCTGTTCTGGGCTTCCAGGTGCCAGGAGATGTCCTTGGGCGTCTCGCCCATGGCCTCGGTGGCCATGTAGGCGTAGCGCAGGTCGGCCATGTCGTCGCGCTCGGTGGCGAAGGCTCCCCGGAAGACAATGACGCCCTTGCCGACCTCGGGGAACAGCCACAGGGTGTCGCGGCGAAGCGTCACCTCCTCGAAGGTGTCCTCTTCGGGCGGGGCTTTGGGGGCCTTCTTGCGGGTCAAAAACAGGCGAACCGCGAACTGCGGCAGGCGCGAGGCGATCACCTGCCGCTTGGGGTGCATGTTGACGATCTCAATGGCTTCGCCGCCCTTGAAGAAATCCTTGGCCCACTGGTCCTGCGGGCCGTTCAGGAAGAAATCCGGGTCCAGATCGTCGGGGTAGTAGGGCCAGCGCTGGGTTTTCCAGGCTTCGTCGTAGGTCCCGGCAATTTTCTGGCGCTCAGGGTGCATGACGTCGCGGGGCAGGAACGACGCCGGTTCGGGCGCGTCCTTCGGGGAGCTGATCAGCTGGCCCGGATATTCCACGTTGGGCAGCAGTTCCGGGGCCTCTCCGGGCTTGGCGGGCAGGCCCCGGCCTTTGGGGTTTCGCGCGTCCGTTGCGCCGCCGAAGGCCCGCTCCCAGGTCAGGGGCATCTCCGTGAAGGGCGCGGGGTCGCTTATGCCCACGGCGGTTCCCCCGGCCATGGTCCAGCGCCGGTCGCCGAAGACGTTCAGGGTCTTCTGTTTGCCGCCCACGGTCAGGCTCACCTGGGCGGCCTGCCGCGACGTGGGACCTGGGCCGTCCGGGGCGAAGCACTTTCCGGCCAGCAGCACCTCGGCGCGTGGCTTGGCCAGGCCCGGATCGAGCACCGGCGGCTGCGGCAGGAGCTTCATCACCTGGGGCCACATGTCCTTGTCCGGCAGGGGCGACTCCGGGTCGTCCAGGTCGAAATAGACCATGACGGTGCACACCAGGCGCATCCGGCCCATGATGGCCGTGGGCAGGAACATGGGGCTGTGGTGCTGCTCTTTGAGAATTTTCATGCTCTGATCCCAGTGTGGCGTTCTAAAATACGTTCATAGTGTGTACAAACCCAATCCAAGAGAACCATTTATTTTATTTTTGAAAAACATGTTCATGTTTTTCAAAAACGCGCCGCTAGATGTACTGCACGGCCCCGGCCAGTGCGGTGATGTCTCCAGCCATGTTGGTGATGTCGCCGGCCATGCGCTGGATGGACCCTGCCTGGAGGTTCATCTCGCCGCGCACCAGTTCAACCGACCCGGCCACCTCGTTCTTGGCGGCCAGCACCTCCTCCTTGGAGGCCAGGGTGGACGTTTTGTTGGCGATGGCCTGGGTGTAGTCCAAGGCGATGGTGTCTTTCTGGGCGGCCATCTCGTTCTTGGTGGCATAGGTCTGGGCCACTTCGGCGGTCACTTCCTGCTTGGCGGTGTTCAACTCAACCTTGGTGGCGCACAAGGCGGTCTTGTCGGCCACGATCTTGGTCTCGTCCGTCACCAGCTTGGTGTAGGCCAGGGTGATGGCGTTCTTCTCCGCTGCGACCTCGGATTTTGTCGCGTAAACCTTCTCGATCTCGCCCTTCAGGTGCTCCTCTGCGCTGGAGAAGGACAGCTTGCTGGGGAACTGGTACTCCACCAGCCCGCCTATCACCGTGTCGATCTGCGCCCCGAGGACCGTGGATGTGTCGATCCCGCCCACGATCTCGTTCTTGTTGCCGATGATGACCTCGAAGCTCTCCTGGGCCTTCACCGTGAGCGGCCCCGCGCTGAAGAGTTTCAGGCCGTCCGGGCTTTCGGCCCATTCCCAGTTGGCCAGCGAGTCGCTGGTGGTCTGGGAGTCGAACTTCCAGGTGGGCGGCTCCTCGTCGTCGGGGTCGTTGTGGGAGCCGATGCGCACGAAGGCCTGCTGGGTGGGGCTGGAGAGCAGGATGCGCTGGCTGCCTTCCTTGTCCTCGAAGTGGATGAGGTTGCCCCCCGACGTGGTGATGCGCGACTGGGTCTGGGTCTGGTCCGTCACCGGGCTCGGGGTCTCAGGGTTGGGGATGGCCGCCGCGATGAGGGGGCGGTCCGGGTCGCCTTCGATGAAGCTTAAAATTACCTCGCAGCCCTTGTGCAGGGGCATGTGCATGCCGAAGCCCGCCCCGGCGTAAGGCTGGGCCATGCGCACCCAGGCCGAGGCGTGGCCGTCTTTGCGGCCGGACAGGTCGAAGGGCAGGATGACCTTGTAGCGCCCCTGGGAGTCCACCTCGGCGTATTGGCCGGAGCCTGCCGCATCCACCTTGGCGTTCAGCGTCCCGGCGATCCTGGGGCGCTGGGTGGCGAGCTCCGCCCGGAACTGCGCCGTGGCCGGAATGGCCGTGAAGGTGTTGCGGTAATACAGCGTCTCCTTGTGGGCGTCGTCGGCGCCAAGCCCGAGGCCCGACACCAGCCAGCCCTCCTGGGAGCCCTCGTGACGGCAGGCGATGGTCTGGTATTTCTGGTTGTAGCTGTCGCGGTAGTGGTCGGTGATGGAGAAGGTGTAGCCGGGGCGCACGAAAGGGATGGCCGAGGTGCCGGTGAAGAGCTGCTCGCGGCACTGGTATTCCTGGGCCCGGATTTTCGCCAGGGCGTTGCCCTGGCTGGCCGTCTTGAAGTGCAGCCCGTAGAGGTAGCGCACGCCCTGCCCGTTCTGGCTGACCAATGCCTCGCCCTGAACCTCCAGGGAGGGGGTCTCGTAGTTGTAGTCCTTCAGCTGCACCTTCTGGGGAAGGCGCCTGCGGGTGAGGATGAAGTCCGTGACCACCTCCTCGCCGTGACCGGCCTGCATGGTGGAGGGAGGCGAGTAGCGGAAGCTCGCGCCCTGGGGCATGGGCGTGTGGGCGGTGAGGGTGTCGGTGATCACCAGCTTCTCGCTGGAGTCGCCCTGCTCGAAATAGTAATACAGGCCGTCTCGCTCCATCCAGCGCGACGCGAACTCGAAGTGCGTCTCGCCGTACTGGCAGATGTAGTCCCAGGTGGGGTAGTTCTGCTGGAGGGTGATCTTGAAGTCGATGCCTGGGTTCAGGCCGCCGTCTTTGAGCACGGCGGTGAGGAACTGCTGGTTGTTCTGGTTCAGGAAAATCTGGTTGTGGGTGGTCTGGGTGAGCCACCAGGCCTTGGGCACCAGCACGGCCCGGTAGAACGAGTACGGCCCGGAGTGCGAGAGTTGCTCGAAGCGCTCCAGGATGCCGTGGAAGGGGATGTTCCCCTGCGGGCGCAGGATGCTGAAGGTGGCCGTGTTGGTCAGGGCCTTCTCGAAGTCCACATCCTTGTCGCCAGCGTAGAGCACGATCTCGAAGCGGTACAGCTCCGAGAGGCCCTCTTCGCCGGTGAAGCGCACCACGTGGAAGGTGTTCTTGTCGAACCCCTGGATGTCGAAGTTGAATTTCTGGCGGGAGTCATCGGTCATTGCGGTACGTCCTTGGGGCTCCGGCGCGCCGTGAAGCCGCGCGTTCCTGGTGGCGCGGCTTCATTGCGGACGGATTACGCAGTTCCCTGTTCTCGGCCAGGAGAACCGTTCGATGTGATTCGGTAGAAATTCCCATGTGTTCCCGGTCGGCCTCAGACGAAGCCGACCTCTCCAGCCACGACGTTGACCACCCCCCACAGGTTGGAGACATCCGCAGCCATGCTGGTGATCTCCCCGGCGTTCTGCTCCAGTTCGCCGATGGTTACGGTGTGCTGTCCGATGGTCTGGTCGTGCTGTCCAATGGTGAGCGTATGTTGCCCGATGGTCTGGTCATGTTGGCCGATAGTGAGCGTGTGTTGGCCGATGGTCTGGTCGTGTTGTCCGATGGTTACGGTGTGCTGTCCGATGGTCTGGTCATGCTGGCCAATGGTGGCCGTATGCTGGCCGATGGTATTGTCGTGCTGACCTATGGTGACAGTATGTTGCCCGATGGTCTGGTCATGCTGGCCGATGGTGGTCGTATGCTGCCCCACGGTCACGAGCAGGTCGGCGTAGATCTGGTCCTTCTGGGTGGCGGCCTCCTGCACGCTGGCTCGCATCTCCTTCCAGACGGGGGAAAATTCGGTATGTACGGCGCAGTTGGTGGTGATGGACATGCCCACGATGAAGGTGATGTTCGCGCCGATGGCGTTGCAGGAATAGACGCCCAGGGTGGTCTGGGTATTGTCCGCCAGGACGATCTGGTTGGCGAATTCGGCCTTCACGTTGAACCACTGGGGCGTGGTCAGGTTGATGCCGTCGTTGGCCATCTCGCTCATCACATCGCTGAAGCTGGCCGGGTCGTTGTGCGCGCCGATGCGGATGTAGTCCCCTTTGGCGGTGGAGTGCAGCAGGATGCGCTCCGAGCCCTGCTGGTCCTGGATGTGGATCAGGTTGCCCCCGGCGGAGGTGATGTTGGCCATGGTCTGGTTGCCGCTGGTCACCATGGAGGGGGTCTCCGGGTTGGGTACGGCCCCGGCGATAACGGGCTGGTCCGGGTCGCCTTCGTAGTGGATGACGGCCACCTCGGTGCCCTTGTGCAGCGGGAAGTGCATGCCGTGGTTCTGGCCCGCGTAGGGCTGGATCATGCGCAGCCAGGTGGAGGCGTGCCCTTCGTTTCGTCCCGAGAGGTCGAAGGGCATGATGACCTTGTAGCGGCCCTGGTCGTCCAGCTCCGCGTACTGGCCGGAGCCTTCGGCGTCGATCACGGCCTTGAGCGCGCCGTCGATCAGGGGCTTTGGGGTCGTGATCTCCGAGCGGAACTGCACGCCTGCCGGGATGGCTGCGAAAGCGTTGCGGTAGAAGAGCCTGTCGCCAAGTCCCGCCGCCCCCATGCCAGACACGAGCCAGCTCTCCTGCGCGCCTTCGTGCTTCACTTCTATCAGCAGGTACTTCTGGTTGAAGCTGTCGCGGTAGTGCTTCTCCAGGGTGGCCACGTAGCCGGGTTGCAGGAAAGGGGCGTTTGATTCGCCGAAGAATACCTGCTCGCGGCACTTGAAGCCCTGGGCGCGCAGATCGGCCAGGGACGTGGCCTCCGAGACGGTGCGCAGGTGCCCGCCGTGGGTGTACACGGTGCCGGAGCCGCTCTGGCTGACCAGGGCCTTGCCCTGGATGTCCAGGCTCGGGGTCTGGTAGTTGTAGTCTTTCAGCAGCACCTCCTTGGGCAGGCGGCGCTGTTCGCAGCGGAAGTTCTTGGCGGCCTTGCCGACGATGTCCGCGTCCAGGCCGCTCTGCTCGGCGTAGGTCAGGGTGTCGCCGCCGGGGTGCGGGTTGTGGACGTTCAGGCTGTCGGTGATTTCGAGCTTCTCCTGCTGGCCGGACTGGTCGAAGAAGAAATAGAAGCCGTTGCGCTCCATCCAGCGGGACGCGAAGTTGAAGTGGGTCTCGTTGTACTGACAGACGTATTCGCGCTTGTCGTAGCTGTGCGACGCGGAGAGCTCAAAGTCCAGCCCCTGGGACAGCCCCCCGTCGGTCAGGCACTGGCTGATGTTCTGGGTGACGTCCTGGTCCAGGAAGATCTGATTGTGCCGGGTCAGGGTGAGCTGCCAGGCCTTGGGCACCAGCACGGCCCGGTAGATGACGTGCTTGTCGGCCATCTGCAACTGCTGGAAGTCCCGCAGGATGCCGTGCCAGACCAGATCGCCGCCTTCCTGGCGCTTGATGGTGAACTTGGCCGTGCCGGAGAGCGCCTTGCCGAAATCCACAGAGGCGTTCTCGGACAAGAGCGTCAGATCGAATTGGTACAGGCGCGACAGGCCCTCGGCGCCCGTGAAGCGCACCACGTGGAAGGTGTCCGGCTCCAGGGTGGAGACCGAGAAGGTGAAGTGGGCTTCCTGGTTGTTCATGGAATCCTCGGCTCGTTTGTCCCTGTTCGGGGTCCTGCGTCGCGGGCGTTAGCCCATGTGGATCTGGTCGGCGTTTATGACCACGTGCTCCTCGGCGATCATGGAGTGGTTCCTGGCGTGCAGGGCGCAGAGGTCCTCCACCAGCACCCGCTGCGATCCGGCCTGCACCTCGTCGTGCTCCTTCACGAAGCGGGTGGATTCCTGGGCGCGCATGGTGAAGCTCCGAAACATCTGATCCACGCTTTTGGCCACGCTGGAAACGCGCTTGAACTGCGTCTTCAGGGCGCGCCCCACAAGGCTCACGCGCTCGATCACGGCTTCGCCGCGTCCCGCGTGCAGTCGCAACTGCCCGGCGGACGCGGCCATCTCGCCGGGGCAGGCCAGGGCCAGGTCCTTGTCGGCGGCCAGGGTCAGGCTGCCGCCGCGCACGCAGAAGCGGGCGTCGCCGTCCACGGCCAGGGTCAGGGCCGAGGCGCTCTCCAGCACCGAGAGCACGTACGCGCCTCCCGTCATGTCCACGGACAGGAGCACCTTGTCGCCGGGACCCGGCTCAACCAGGCAGCTTACGGCACGAACGGCCCGGATCGTGCCGAAGGAGGTCTCCACGTGGAAGGCGCCCGGCGCGGCTTCAAGTACGCGCCCGTATTCCAGGCTGGGGGAGGGGGCTGCTGTCGGGGAGGGGCTGGTCATGGGCATGCGGCAACTCCTGGAGGTGTCGGCTGCCAGGCGTTTGCCTGGGAGCCGGGGTCTTGGCGGACACAGATCCCACACCGCGCGGCGGGGACAAGCGCCGGGCTTCCCTCGGGGGGAAGCAATTCAGACCCTTATAGCGGAGAAGCCGATCCGTCGCCAGAAAAAATCAAGGATTCGAGCGGAGAAGGACGGAGAAAGGCGGAGGACGGCCTCCGCCATTTATGGGCTCGCAGGCAATGGGCTGGTTAGCCGAAGGTGCAGATGTACTGGGCCACGCCGTCTTCCACCACCATCTCGAAGGAGGTGTTGGCCGGAACGTGGAAGGCCTGGCCGGGACCGTACACGCCCCATTCGTCCTCGCCGTCCACCTTGGCCCGCACGTTCCCGGCGGTGATCTCCATGATCTCGGGGTCGCCGGTGGTGAAGGTGTAGGTGCCGGGCTGGCACACGCCCAGGGAGCGGCGCACGCCGGAAGCGTCCCAGATGGAGTGGCTCACCACGTTGCCCTGGAAAAAGACGTTGGCCACGGCCTTGGCTTTGACGTTTTCGAAGAATTCGGGAGAGCTCATGCGTACCGTCCTTGAGAGGTTTTCGGGTTGGGGGCTCGCGCTTGGGGCGAGCGGGCGGCTTCAGATTGATGAGCCGCAGGCGTAGCCGATGGGGCCGAG
This sequence comes from Fundidesulfovibrio putealis DSM 16056, assembly GCF_000429325.1. Classification (NCBI taxonomy): domain Bacteria; kingdom Pseudomonadati; phylum Thermodesulfobacteriota; class Desulfovibrionia; order Desulfovibrionales; family Desulfovibrionaceae; genus Fundidesulfovibrio; species Fundidesulfovibrio putealis. Next base: position 92,213 of record NZ_KE386886.1, on the reverse strand, counting down.
GATGTCCTGGAGCATCCTGCCCACCTTGAACTGATGTCCGGCCAGCGGGAAGAACTCCGGGAATTCGTCGCCCACGGATATCTTGCCCGGATAAAAGCCGATCCACAAGGGTTTGGTGTTCATCACCCGCTCGTCGCACAGGTTGGGCACCTTTTCCGGGGTGAATTTCCTGTCGGAGCCGTCCGGCAGGGTCACTTCCAGGGTGTTCAGGGGGGTGGCGAGACCTGCGGTTGAGCCGTCCTCGTGGAAGGAGAGCGAGCCCAGGTCGCCGTGGATGCCAAGGGCGTCGGGGTCGTAGGCCATCATCTCGCCCAGCGCCGTGGGCACGGCGAGCATGCGCTGCGGCTCGAAGGAGCGGAGCGCGCCGCTTTTGTGGAAGGCCATGCCGATGCGCGCGGTCTGGCGTCCGATGGGGGTGTCGATCTCCACGGACTCGTCCGGCCAGAGGGTCACGCTGCGCAACTGCCCGCCTGGGTAGAACTGCACGCCTACCAGGAGCGCCGTGATGGTCCCCGCCGGGGTGGCGATGGTCATGGGGGCGGTCAGGGTGGCCTCTTCTTTCTCGCTCCAGTAGCCGGAGAGCTTGCCGTTGAGCGGAAAGACCCGGCGCAGGCTGCCGCAGGGATAGAAGCTGAGGAGCTCCGCCGCCATGGGGCCGAGCGGGGTGTCCACGGTGGTGCGCGTCTCCAGGGCGATGGATTTCAGCGCGCCGTTGGGGTGGAAAAGCAGGGGTTCCACCTTGGGGCGGCGCATGTCGTCGGTGGTGTGCTGAGTGGTGAGCCTGCCCAGCGGGGTGTCCAAATGGATAGGGCCGACGGGAATGCAGAAGGACGCCTGGCCGTTGGCCTCGTATTCCACATGCTCCACGGGGCCTAACGTGCCGTATTTCGTTTCGATGCTTGTCACGGGTCGCCTCTTGTTTCGTTCTGGGTCCATTCTACGAAAATTGTAAAAATAGGGAAAGAAAGATATCGCCTGGGGAGCCGCCGGGACGAGCTGCGGACGCATTTTGCTAACCAGCGAAAAAGCCATGCAAAAAGGGCCTGCTACCGTTGAAATGCTTTTGACTTGCGGATAAGAGGCATTTCATGCCGCAAAAGTCGATCCTCTTCGTGGCCCAAGCCCACACCATCACCGCCCTGTTTCCCAAGTTCAGGGAAGCGGGCGTGGAAGCCGGCATTGCGGACAGCCTGGCCGGGGCGCTCGCCTACCTCAAGAAGTCCAGGCCGTGCATGATCTTCACCCAAGCCAAGATCGGCGGCACCTATCAGGCCGTGAACCTGCTGGCCGCAGCCCGCGAGTCCGGCGACTTCCCCCCCATCGTGGTGTTCACCGAGCGCGGCTCCGCCCAGGAGGCCCAGGCCTTCCTGGAGCAGGGCGCGCGCGACTACTGGCTGGAGCCGCTGGTGTGGGAGAAGGTCCAGGCCGTGCTGCCTTCGGACGACTCTGGCGATGAGAGCGACACGCAGTCAGGCCCCCAGGCCCAGCCGGACGCGAGCAGCCACGACGCCACTCCCGCAGACGCGATCCTGGCCTCCCAGGCCCTGGCCGCCCAAGTGCAGCAGGGACAGCAGGGTCAGGTCGTTCCCGCGTCCAAACCCGCCGCAACGCCCCAGCGTGCCGGAACTGTCGTGCACGGCGGCGCGTCTCCGGGCGTGACCGGCGAGCGCTTCGCCATCATCGGCGGCCACCCTGCGGTGCTTCGCGTGCTGACACTGGCCCGGCAGGTGGCCAAGTCCAAGGCAACTGTGCTCATCTCCGGCGAGTCCGGCACCGGCAAGGAGATGTTCGCCCGCTTCCTGCACGCCCACTCCGACCGGGCGGCCAAGCCCTTCGTGGCGCTCAACTGCGCCGCCCTGCCCGAACACCTGCTGGAGAGCGAACTCTTCGGCCATGAGCGCGGGGCCTTCACCGGGGCCATAGCCCGAAAGCTCGGCAAGTTCGAGCTGGCCAGCGGCGGCACCATCCTGCTGGACGAAATTTCCGAGATGGACCTGGGGCTCCAGGCCAAGCTCCTGCGCGTGTTGCAGGAGGGCGAGTTCGACCGCGTGGGCGGCACCGAGACCGTGAAGGTGGACGTGCGCGTGCTGGCCACCACCAACCGCCGCCTGGAGCAGTACGTGGAGGAGGCCAAGTTCCGCCAGGACCTCTACTACCGCCTGAACGTGATCCCGCTGAAGCTTCCGGCGCTTCGCGAGCGCGGCAACGACATCTTGTCCCTGGCGTCCTTTTTCGTGGAGAAATTCCGCAAGGCCTACGGGCTTGGCAACCTGGCCTTCTCGGTGGAGGCGCGCGACTGGCTCTTGTCCTACGACTGGCCCGGCAACGTGCGCGAGTTGCAGAACCTGATGGAGCGCGCCGTGCTGCTGGCCGGCCCAGGCCCCATCATGAAGTCGCACTTTCTGCTGGAGGGGGAGGAGTTCCCCATGGCGGAAGAGCCGAGCGTGTCCATGGAGCTGATCACTTCTGTGAGCGAGGCGCCGCTGGAAGCCGAGGCGGGCGACGCACTGGCCGTGATGCCCCAGGGCGTGGTGCCCCTGGAGGTGCTGGAGCGCCAGATGATACTTCTCAGCCTGGACCAGACCTCGGGCAACCGCACCCAGGCCGCGCAACTGCTGGGAATCTCGGTGCGCACCCTGCGCAACAAGTTGAATGAATATCGTCAGTTGGGGATGGACGTTCCCCCTGCCTAGCGTGAATCAGTCCGTGGTCTGAGCGGGGCCGGAAGGCTTTGTCTCGTCGGGCGACCCGGTGGAGCACTGCTGCGTCTGCATGACCAGCTGCACCACCTCTTCGGCGGAAACGGGGCGCGACAGGCTGTCGCGCTGAAGCCCCAGGCAGGTAAGCGTCGAGAGCAGTTCGGCGTTGTCCGAGCGTTCCCCGCCCTCGACGGCGGGCAGGTCCAGGGCCTTGGCCAGGAACTTGAGCGAATCCAGCGCCGGTTGCAGGGCATCCCCGCCCCGGCGCGTCGACTTTGGCGATTGCATGGACAGGCTGTCCAGAATTGAACCCCGCCCGCCCTGGAAGCTGAAGAACCGTTCCCCGAAATCCCCCACGCACAGCCGGACGCCGCAGTCCTTGAGGTCCGCGATCTGCTCTATGAGCGATTCCCCGCCCACGGCCAGGGTGTCCTCGGGAATCTCCAGGTGCAGGGCCGAGCCGGGCAGCTCGGCCGTCTTCAGGGCGGCGCACACGGCGTCCGCCAGGCCTGTCTCCGGCAGTTGGGTGCGTCCCAGCCGCAGCGTCACCAGAAGGCGCGTGAACGCTTCGTTCTCCGTCCGCCAGCCGTGCAGAAGCACCAGGGCCTTCTCGATGGTCCGCCGCCAGAGCTCCCAGGCGACGCCAGCCTTTTCGGCCACATCCATGAGCTCCTCGCCGCGCAACACACGCTTGTCCTTGGTCTGCCAGCAGGGCACGGCCTCGAACCCGCAGAGCCGCAGGTCCGTGGTGGACAGCGTGGGCGAGAACAGCACGTCCGTACGACCGGCATTCACGGCGCGGCGAAGCTCCGTGGCCAGCCCTGCGGTCATCTTGGCCAGCCCGCGCATCTTCATGGTGAAGACCTTGATGCGGTTTCGTCCCGCCTCCTTGGCCATGTGCATGGCCGTGTCGGCGTTCTTTATCAGGCTGTCGGGGTTGAGGAGGCGCACTGGGCCGAACACCAGGCCGAAGCTGCCGGTGATGCGGATGGTGTTGCCGTCGATCTCGAAGGGTTCCGCCAGGGCCTGGCGCACCCGCTTCATGACGCGCACCGCCTCGCCGGGGAAGGTGAGCTCCTCCAGGAAGATCACGAATTCGTCGCCGCCGAAACGGGCCACGGTGTCCAGCTGCCTGACTGAGGCCACGATGCGCTCGCCCACCTGGATGAGCAGCTTGTCGCCCACTGCGTGGCCCATGGTGTCGTTGACCAGCTTGAACTTGTCTAAGTCCATGTAGGCCACGGCGTAGGCGGCGGAGTTGTGGCGCTGGGAGCGGCGGATGGCCTGCTGGATGCGGTCGCGCATGAGGGTGCGGTTGGGCAGCCCCGTGAGCGGGTCGTGCAGGGCCATGTGCTTGAGCTGCTCCTCGACCTTGCGGCGGTGCTCGATCTCGCGCTTGAGCGAACGCTGGGAGTCCTCGAGGTCGCGCACCTTGGCTTTCAGCTCGGAGTTGGCCTGGCGCAAAAGCCCGTAGAGCTCCAGGCCCTCCAGCAGGGAGGCCCCGCCGCGCAGCACGATGGTCAGAAGGCTCAGGGACGCGTCGGAAATCGTTTTGATGTCCTGGCCGAGACGGCCCAGGAACATGCCCCGGATGCGCGAGGCCGTCGTCAGGGAGTGCAGCAGGAGCTGGCCGTCGGACACGCCGGAGGAGGTGAACACCGGGCGTTTGCGTTCCAGGGCCCAGGCGGCGGAGCCGCTCTCGGTCAGGATGCGCATCTCCTCCTGCATGTCGCGGGCCTTGCCGGGCGGATGGCAGCGGGCAAGGTACAGCTCGCCGCCGGGCTCGCGCACCAGGAAGAAGGCCAGCGCCTTGAACTTGAGGAGCTTGCGCAGCCGTCCGGCGGTCTCCTCCAGGATCTGGACCACGGTGCCAAGCGGCTTCACTCCCTGGGGAATGCCCATGGTGGCGGCCAGCTCCAGCGCGTCCAGCGTCTGGCGGTGGGCCTCCTCCAGGATGGCCAGACGTCCCATGGGAGGCGACGGCTTAGACGGCTTTGTCGTTTTCTTTATCATTGCCATTGCCGTTGCCGTTGCCCGCGAGCAGGATGTGTCCGATGTCGTCGATCTGGCGTTCACCCTGCGCCGCTGCCGCGCCCAGGGCGCTTCGGGGAATGTTCAGGCTGTCCCAGGCCGCGCCGGACAGGGGCGGCGCCAGGGCGGAGCCGCTCTGGCCAAGGGCCATGGCGTGGGCCATGATGTCGGCCACGTGCACCAGGGCGGCGTCCTGGTGGATGGCGCGGTCGCCAGGGGCGTGGTGCTCGGCAACGGCCCGCTCCAGGGATGCGGGGAATTTCCATACGGTGAGGAGCTTGCCGGCAAGTTCGGCGTGGTCGAAGCCCCAGAGCTCGCGCTCGGCCTGATGCAGGGGGATCTCCTCGCGCCGGGACAGCGCCACGGCCTGAGCCACGTGGGCGGTGTGGTTTTTGAGCATCACCAGCCGCCCCAGGTCGTGCAGAAGGCCCGCCACGAAGCAGCGCTCCACGTTGGGATGCCCCGCCGTGACGGCCAGCAGCCGCGCCAGCACGCCGCAGGCCAGGCTATGCTTCCAGAAGGAACGCATGTCCAGCACTTCGCGGGGGATGGAGTCGAAAATATTGATGAGCGACACGCCAAGGGCCAGGCTGGTCAGCCGGTTGGCCCCCACCACGGTGACGGCCCTGGAGATGGTGTCCACGGACTCGGGGAAGGCGTAGAGGGCGGAATTCACCAGCTTGAGGAGCTTGGCCGAGAGGGCCGTGTCCTTGCCGATAATTTCGGCCACGTAACTGTAGGAGACGTTGGGATTGGACAGGGCCTCGAGGGCCTGGGTAACGATGCCCGGCAGGGCGGCGAGCTTGATGGTGGAGCTGGCCAGGCGAGACAGGTCGGGGCGCTTGCGCGGTTCGTGCGCGGGCTCTTCCGGGGTGTGGCGGCGCGGCGCGGGCAGGCCGTTCTGGATGAGGTTGATGAAGCTGACCCGCTTGAGCTCCCGTACGGTGGGGTGGGTGGGGTCGCAAAGCTTCATGCGGAGGTTGGCTTCCTCCCATGCCTGGCGGGCAACGGCGGGGTCCAGGGCCTTGATGCGCTCGCGGTCGAGCGACTCCTGGTCGTGCCCGAGCACAAGGGTCTCCGTCACCCCCCAGAACTTCAACGTCTGGATGGAGAGTTCATCAAGGGCAAGGCCCTCCGAGAAGAGAAGCCTGCCCTGTCGGCTGCGTACATCGGCGGACAACACCATGCCGGGCCGCAGGTCTTCGATGTAGACCGTGCCCATACCCCTCCTGGTCTGACGACGCCTCTTTGTCCGTGCTCCCTGACACGTACCCGAGCCTAAGCCCCATGGCAAGCAGGGGATTTCCACCTGTGCGAAAATGAGGTAGGTCTCGGGCCATGGTCACTGCGTCCACCTACAATATTCTCATGTATTCGCATGATACCTACGGCCTGGGCCATATCCGAAGAACCATGGCCATAGCCAGCCACCTTCGGGGCCACGGCGTGAACGTGCTGCTGCTGACGGGCTCGCCCCTGGTGGGGCGTTTCGATTTCCCCGAAGGCGTGGACTTCGTGCGCATCCCCGGCATGATAAAAAAGACCAACGAGGAATACCTCCCCCTGTCCATCAGGCTCTCGGCGCGCCACGCCCTGAACATCCGGCGAAACATCATTGTGGCCACGGCCAAGGCCTTCCAGCCGCACCTGTTCATCGTGGACAAGGCCCCGCTGGGCCTCAAGCGCGAGGTTCTGCCCACGCTCAAGTGGCTCAAGCGCCGCATGCCGCACTGCCGCACCATCCTGGGGCTTCGCGACATCATGGACGACAGCGAGTCCACCCGGCGCGAATGGCGCGAGAAGGGCATCTACGACGTGCTGGACAAATACTATTCGGAAATCTGGGTCTACGGAAACCGCGACTACTACGACTCCATCGCCGAATACGACATTCCCCCCTCCGTGAGCGAAAAGATGGTCTTCACCGGCTACATCCCCCGCGCCCAGCCCCGGCGCGCCAAGATGGCCGAGATGCGCGAGGAGGAGAGCATCACCAAGAAGGAGCGGCTGGTGCTGGTGACCACGGGCGGCGGCGGAGACGGCTACCCCCTGATGGACGCCTACCTGACCATGCTCGAAAATATGGAAGAGCCGCCGTTCCGCTCCATCCTGGTGTCGGGGCCGTTCATGCCCAAGCCCATGCGGGAAGAGGTCCACCGCCGCGCCCACAAGGTGAAGGCGCGCTTCCACCACTTCCACAGGCGCATGGAGGCCCTCATGGGCCTGGCAGACGTGGTGGTGTCCATGGGCGGCTACAACACCACCTGCGAGATTCTTTCACTGTGCAAGCCGTCGCTGGTGGTCCCGCGCGAGGAGCCGCGCCTGGAGCAGCGCATCCGGGCCGAAGTGTTCAAAAGCCACGGGCTGATCGAGTTTTTGCCCTGGTCGGAGCTCTCCCCGGAGACCCTGGGCGAGAAGGTGACCGCGCTCATCGACAATCCGCGCGGCTGCTGCCACGGCATTTCGGACTTCCGCTTCACCGGCCTGGAGGTCATCTCCGCGCGCCTTGAGGAGTTCAGGGGGCAGGATTCGTGAGCAATACGTCCTTCGCCGCAGTGACCAGGGGCGCATCGGGACCTGTCTCGGGCCCTGTTATCGGAATGATCCTCAAAGGCTACCCCCGCATCTCCGAGACCTTCATCTCCAACGAGATAGCCCTCCTGGAGCAGAACGGCCTCACGGTGCACATCCTCTCCATGCGCCACCCCCGCGAAAACTTCAGCCACGAGTCGGTCAAGCGCATAAAAGCCCGCGTGGACTACATGCCCGAAACCATCGCGGGCAACGTGTGGCGCTTTGTCTCTGCCAACCTTGCCTGCCTTGCCGCGCAGCCCGGACGCTACTTGAAGGGCCTGGGCCTGATGCTCAAGAGACTGGCCCGCACGCGAAAGGCCGCCACGGCCAAGCACCTGCTCCAGGCCGGATATCTGGCGGCCAGGGTGCTGCCCGGTTCCGGAGTCACGCACCTGCACGCCCACTTCGCTCACTCGCCGACCTCCGTGGCGGTGTTCACCTCGGCGCTCACCGGGCTGCCCTTCAGCTTCACGGCCCACGCCAAGGACATCTACACCCAGGAGAAGGCGAGCCTCGCCGGGAAGATCCGCAAGGCCCGCTTCGTGGCCACCTGCACCGGCTACAACAAGACCTACCTGGACGCCCTGAATGACAGCGGGACTCCTATCCACCGGGTGTACCACGGCATCGACCTGACCCTGTTCGAGCCGGGGGAGCTTCGGCTGAAGGCGCAGCCCCCATACGAGATCCTCACCGTGGCCCGCCTGACCCCCAAGAAGGGCCTGCCCACGGTGTTTCGCGCCCTGGCCGCCCTGGCCGCTCAGGGCGTGGAGTTCAGGCACATACTCATCGGTTCGGGCGAGGAGCGCGCAAGCCTTGAGGCCCTGGCCCGCGACCTGGGCATCGCCGAGCGCATCGAGTGGCTGGGAACCCGGCCCCACGAGGCGGTGCTTGCGCGGCTGCACAGGGCGGACCTCTTTCTGCTCGGTTGCGAGGTGAGTCCCAACGGCGACCGCGACGGCATCCCCAACGTGCTGGTGGAGGCCATGGCCATGGGCGTCCCCGTGGCGTCCACGGCGGTGTCGGCCATCCCGGAGCTCATCGTGAGCGGGGAGCACGGCCTGCTGGTGGAGCCCGGCGACCACGCCGCCCTGGCTGACGCGGCCCGTCGGCTGCTCACGGACGGGGAGCTGCGTTCGCGCGTGCTGCCCGCAGCCCGCCAGCGCGTGCTGGAGGGCTTCGACAACCGCATACTGGTGCGGGAGCTGGCCGGAATTTTCCGAAAGCATCTGCCGGGAGCGTCATGAAAATAGCGTTTTACGCCCCGTTCAAGCCCCTGGATCACCCGCGTCCCAGCGGCGACCTGACCACCGCGCTCGGGCTGACGCGCTTTCTGCGCGGTCAGGGGCATGAGATAACCATCCCCAGCCGGTTTCGCGCCCGCAATCTGGCCTCTCGCCCGTACATGTGGCCGGTGGCTGCGTTCGAGGCCTTCCGGGCCGCCCACGGCTGGCGGGTTCGCCCGGATGTGTGGCTCACCCATCACGCCTACTACAAGTCCCCGGACGTCATCGGCCCCTACGCCGCCAGGACCCTGGGCGTGCCCTACGCCATCTTCCAGGGCATCTATTCCACCAAGAGGCGCAAGAGTCTGGCCACCCGCCTGGGGTTCGAGCTGAACCGGCGAAGCCTGCTGGCCGCCGACATGGTCTTCTCCAACCGGCTGGAAGACATGGAGAACCTGCGCCGTCTGCTGCCTGATGACCGCCTGTGCTACGTGCCTCCGGGCATTGATCCCGACGCGTTCGCTTTTAACGCGCAGGCCAGGGCGCGCCTGCGGGCCGAGTGGGGCGTGGGGGATCGCCCCGTGGTGCTGTCCGTGGCCATGTTCCGCGACGACGTGAAGACCCAGGGGCTGCGCTTCCTGCTGGCCAGCCTGTCCGGGTTGCGGCGCGATTTCGAGCTGGTGCTGGCTGGCGACGGCGAAACCCGCCAGGAACTGGAAAAACTCGCGCGGGAGGACCTGCCCGGGCGCTGCCGCTTCCTGGGGCAGGTGCCGCGCGAGAAGCTCTTCGAGGTGTACTCCGCAGCCGACCTGTTCGCCTTCCCCGGCATCCGCGAGAGCCTGGGCATGGTCTACCTGGAGGCCCAGGCAGCCGGGTTGCCCGTCGTCGCCTTCGACAACGGCGGCATCCCCGAAGTGATGCGCCAGGGCGAAACCGGCATCCTGACCCCGTTCCTGGACGTGAGCGCCTACCGCGCCGCCGTGGTCTCCCTTCTGGACGATCCGGAGCGGCGCAGGGCCATGGGCCGCGCGGCCATGCAGAACGTGCGCGCCCGCCACGACGCAGCGGTCAACTTCATGCAGGTGGACCTGCATCTGAGGCGTCTGGCCGGGGCTCACGCGTGACGCTCCTGGCGCTCATCCGGCACGCCCGCACCGAGTGGAACGCCGCCGGGCGCATCCAGGGGCATGAGGATTCGCCGCTGACGCCAGACGGGTTGGAAGCGGCGCGCTCCTGGGCCGGGACGCTTGCTCCGTTCAATTTTTCCGCACTGTATTCAAGCCCGCTGGGACGGGCCATGCACACAGCGCGCATTGTGGGCGATCCGCTGGGGCTAGGTCCCGTGCCCCTGCCGGATCTTCGCGAGCAGGCCTTCGGAGAGTGGACCGGGCGCACCGTGGCCGATCTCCGCGAACAGGGACTCCTGGCACCGCAGGAGGCCCTGGGCTGGGCCTTCACCCCTCCCGGCGGCGAGGACCGCAGGGCCGTGCTGGAGCGCGCCTGGAACTGCCTGATGGACATAGCCGCGCGCCACGTCGGGGAGTCCGTGCTGGTCGTGACCCACGAGGGCGTTCTGCGCGCGGTGCTCTACGCCCTCAAAGGGCGCGACTACCTGCCCTGCGAGCCCAAAATCCTGGCGCCGCGCGCCCTGCATGTCCTGCGCGCACGAGACGGCTGCCTGCGGATCGAAGCCTGGAACCAGACCCTGTGACCGCGCGTTCGTCCTGCGCTCCTGCTGTGCGCTCTCCTGGCCCAATCCGGCGCTCCGGGCGACCGAGTAATCAAAACCATTTTGCTCTGGTTTTGCGGGACGTTTTCATGCTATTGCACACTTCGGCATGCGACACGACTTACGCCCACCGGAGTATCCCCCGATGACCATCGTCTTCTACTGCCAGCACGTGCTGGGCCTGGGCCATTACATGCGCTCCCTGGCCATCGTGCGCGCCCTGGCCCCAAACCGGGTGGTGTTCGTCACGGGCGGGCCGGACGTGCCCGCCGACCTTCCCGCGCACGTCGTGCACGAGCGTCTGCCCGTGCTGGCCATGGACGAGGAGTTCTCCTCCATCCTGGCTGAGGACGATCTGGAGGCCGTGAAGCGTGACAGGGCCGCGCGCCTGGCCGAAATCCTCGAGCGCGAGCGCCCGGACGTGTTCGTGGTGGAGCTCTATCCCTTCGGGAGGCGCGCCTTCGAGTTCGAGCTCCTCCCCGTGCTCACGGCCATCCGGGGCGGAGCGTATGGCCGTCCCGTGGTGCTCTCCAGCCTGCGCGACATCCTGGTGGAGAAGGCCGACCCGGAGAAGTTCCAGAGCCGTGTCATTGGCCGCCTGAACACGCTGTTCGACGGCCTGCTGGTGCACTCCGACCCGGCGCTCTTCCCGCTGGACGAGACCTTCCCCAGAATCGGCGAGCTGACAGTATCCGTGGCCTACACCGGGTTCGTGACCGAGCAGCCCTCACCCGGCGCACGTGAGCGCCTGCGCCGCGATCTGGGGCTCGGCCCAGGCGACAAACTGGTGGTGGCCAGCGCTGGCGGAGGCAAGGTCGGCAGCGAGCTTCTGTTCGCCGCACAGCAGGCCTATCCGTTCCAGTGGACCGGAAAGCCGCCCCGTCTGGAGATTTTCTCGGGCCCCTTCCTTGACGAGCATGCCTTTTCACGGTTACGGGCCGGTTCCTGCGCGCACGAGAACGTCTTCGTGTCGCGCTTCGCCGGGAATTTCCTGGATATGCTGGCTGCAGCGGATGCGTCGCTGTCTTTGGCCGGATACAACACAACGATGAACGTCCTCGCTTCGGGCGTCAAAGCCCTGGTCTGGCCATTTGCCCAGAACAGGGAACAGTCCATGCGCGCTGTTCGCCTGAGCGAGCGCGGCGCGCTGGGCGTGCTGTCGTCGGAAGATCTCGAACCGGTCCGGCTGTCCGGGCTGGTGGGAGGGCTTCTGCACAACGGGCGGCCCGCCTCCGGGGGAGGCGTGAATCTGGACGGCGCGCGGGAATCGGCCCGTCTCATCGTTTCGAACATGTGGCGCAACAGCTAACTTTTCACTCCGAGCAATCATGATCGTCTCCAACAACGTCTCCCCTCTCTGGCAGAACCTGCCCTCCGATCACCGCGAACGTCTGGCCCTGGCCGTGGACAAGGGCTTGGCCCTGGCCCCGGACGGGCGCGCCACCGTGTTTTTCCGGGCCGACGACGTGGCCGTGCCCAGCAACGCCTTCACCGCCATGGCCGACGCCTTCAGGGACGCAGACGCCCCCCTGGGCATGGCCGTGGTTCCCGCGTGGCTGACGCTCAGCCGTTGGGCCGCGCTTCGCAAGACCGCAGGCGCGCCGGATCTTTTCTGCTGGTGCCAGCACGGCTGGCGGCACATGAATTTCGAGGCTCCCGGCGCAAAGAAACGCGAGTTCGGCCAAGCCCGCCCGGCGCGCGACAAACGCCAGGACCTGACCAAAGGCTTCAAGCGCATGGGCGACATCCTGGGCGCGGACTTCACCCCCGTGTTCACCCCGCCCTGGAACCGCTGCGACGGCGACTCCCTGGCCGCGATGCCTTCCATCGGCTTCAAGGGGATTTCGCGCACCGTGGGAGCAGGCCCGGACGCGCCCGAAGGGCTGCCGGATTTCCCGGTGCGCATGGACCTGCACACCCGCAAGGAGCCGGACCCGTCCACCTCGCTGGACAACATGCTGAAGGAACTGAGCGACGGACTGGCCAGCGGCATGTGCGGCATCATGCTGCACCATCAGCGCATGGAGAGCGTATCGCTTAGTTTCCTGAAGGTGCTCCTGGACGAACTGGGACGCCGCAATGGCGTTCAGTACGCGCATTTCGGCACGCTGCTGGAGAGATAAACGGGGGCTGCCGCGAGCAGTTCAAGCTACAATAATGCAAAGCCCGGTCAGGTCCTTCTGGCCGGGCTTTCATATCTCTCGCCTTTTTCAGGGCGCTTGCATCATTTCTTCTCGTCGCGCTTGCGGCGGTGAATCACGAACAGACCGGCCAGGCCCACGCCCATTAGTGCCACCGTTGCAGGTTCCGGAACGGAAGGCTGGGGAGGTGCGATCTGGGTGGCAAGAAGCATGTTGATGTTCCAGCCGTCGGCAAGTGCGCCTGTCCAATAGGAGTAGCCGTTCCAGCTGCCGTCGGCATTTTGGTTCTTCACCAGCCAGTCGGCGTAATCCTGGTACCAATTCCAGGTGGTGCCGGGGTCGAGGACGCCGGGTGCGTGCAGGTTGGTGATAGCTGTATTGTCTTCAAGGCCGTATATGACCTGAAGTCCCTTGTATATCGACCACATGGCGTAAGGCTGGCCGAAGTTGCCGTCCCACGGCGCGCCAGCCAGTGTCCCGCCGGAAATCCAGTTGCGGTTGATGAAGTCTGTTGCGGCTTGGACCACGGGGTCGTTCTTGGTCTTGCCTTCCAGGTAGAATTCAAGCAGCAGCCCGCCGGTTTTGGAAACGTCATTGTAGCTGAATTGAGGTGCTTGATAACCCGACGAGCCATGGCTCGGGTTTGTGGCAGGTGTTCCGCTGAGATCCTGGATGTAGCTGGTCCAGTAACTTAATTCAGTGGGGACGCTCGCGGGGACGGGGATGCCCATCTTGGTCTGCGCAAAGATGAGACCGACCACAGGCCACTGCGATGTGGAGTTGTCACTGTCGCCAGCCCGGAAGCCATAGTGCCAGCCCCCTCGCCAGATGTTGCTCACGCCGTTGTTTGTTGGGCTGTTCTGTCCCTCTGCAAAATACTTGACTACGTTCTCGGCCACCTGCTTATAAGTCAGGCCAGCTAGCGGCCCGCTGCCCACTATAGCGTTCGGCGTCTGCGTGGATGCTATCGTGGAAAGTGCCAGGCCGGTCTGGTAGGTATCTTCCGGCCCCCACCAGACTCGCTTGTTTACAGAATCGAACTGTGCAGTATTGAAAATATACTGCAACCCACTTTTTACATTGTTCTTATATAAGCCGCTGGACTCGCTGTTCCCCTGTTCAATCATCGCGAGTACGGCTGATGCTGTCGCTGAAACCTCATAACCTCCATAATTCCAGTATCCTCCAGCCTGCTGTTGGCTGGCTAGGTACGACAAACCAGTCGAAATAGCGTTGTTGATCTGCGCGTGGGTAGCTGCAATGCTGAACACAGGAGTAGCCATAAAACAAATGGAACACAGAAGGCAGGCGAGCAGTTGTCTTCGTAGGGACATGATTTACCTCCATATTTTGCAGGATCACGTCAAACGTCGATACTTCGGCCTGATAGACAGCCTAGACTTTCCCATGTTACGGGGAATATAAAGGGATATTAAGTGGCGGCGATGCATCAACTGCACCAATAGTTGGTTGTTTACATGGTCGCACGTGGCGTTTAGCAGTAGCGACAAAGTCGTCGTATTTTTTTTGAAATGGACCGCTTGCGGTAGGTTGTTCTTATTGTCTGAGGGAAAAATAATTTGGCTGGCGTGGTTCGTGGGGGCCTTGCTGAAGAAAACCGATGAATCGGCGCGAATCGAATTTGTAAAGGTTACACCGTCCCGTAAAGATTTTCGACAAATCAACCCGTCCTTCCGGCAGGCACGCGCGCAAAAAAGCCCGGCCAGATTTCCCTGGCCGGGCTTTGTCGTATTCAATGAGCCGTGAGGCTTATTTCTTCACTTCGGTGTAGTCGGCGTCCACCACGTCTTCGTCCTTGGCAGCGCCGCCGGGAGCGCCGTGTCCGGCCTCAGGTCCGCCTTCGGGGCCGCCGGGCTGCGCGCCCTGCTGCTGGTAGAGCTTCTCGGCCAGCTTGTGCGCCACCTGGGAGAGCTCCTCGGTGGCCTTCTTGATGGCCTCGGCGTCTTCACCTTTCATGAGCTCCTTCAGGGCCTCGGTCTTGGCCTCGATCTCGCCCTTGGTCACGGCGTCCACCTTGTCGCCCAGGTCGCGCAGGCTCTTCTCGGTGGTGTACACCAGGGTGTCCGCGTGGTTTCTGGCCTCGATGGTCTCCTGCTTCTTCTTGTCGTCGGCGGCGTGGGACTCGGCGTCCTTGATCAGGCGCTGGATCTCGGCTTCGGACAGGCCCGAGGAAGCGGTGATCTGGATGGACTGCTGCTTGCCGGTGGCGGTGTCCTTGGCGGACACGTTCACGATGCCGTTGGCGTCGATGTCGAAGCTGACCTCGATCTGCGGCACGCCGCGCGGGGCGGCGGGCAGGCCGGTGAGCTCGAAGCGGCCCAGGGTCATGTTGTCAGAGGCCATGGGGCGCTCGCCCTGCATGACGTGGATGCTGACCGAGGGCTGGTTGTCGCCCGCCGTGGTGAACACCTGCGACTTGCGGGTGGGGATGGTGGTGTTGCGGTCGATGAGCTTGGTGAACACGCCGCCCAGGGTCTCGATGCCCAGAGACAGCGGGGTCACGTCCAGCAGCAGCACGTCCTTGACGTCGCCCGCCAGGATGCCGCCCTGGATGGCCGCGCCCATGGCCACCACCTCGTCGGGGTTCACGGAGCGGTTGGGCTCCTTGCCGAAGATCTCCTTCACCTTCTGGGCCACCAGGGGCATGCGGGTCATGCCGCCCACCAGGATGACCTCGTCGATCTCGCCAGCGGAGAGCCCGGCGTCCTGCATGGCCTTCTTGCACGGCCCGGCGGTGCGCTCGACCAGGTCTTCCACCAGCTTCTCGAGCTTGCCGCGCGAGAGCTTGACCATCATGTGCTTGGGCCCGGAGGCGTCGGCAGTGATGAAGGGCAGGTTGATCTCGGTCTCCATGGCGGTGGAGAGCTCTTTCTTGGCCTTCTCGGCGGCTTCCTTCAGGCGCTGCAGGGCCATGCGGTCCTGGGCCAGGTCGATGCCGTTCTCGCGCTTGAACTCGTCCACCAGGTACTGGATGACGCGGTGGTCGAAGTCTTCGCCGCCAAGGAAGGTGTCGCCGTTGGTGGCGCGCACTTCCACGACGTTGTCGCCGACTTCCAGGATGGAGATGTCGAAGGTGCCGCCGCCCAGGTCGAACACGGCGATCTTCTCGTTGGCCTTCTTGTCGAACCCGTAGGCCAGGGAGGCGGCGGTGGGCTCGTTGATGATGCGCTTGACGTCCAGGCCCGCGATGCGGCCCGCGTCCTTGGTGGCCTGACGCTGGGAGTCGTTGAAGTAGGCGGGCACGGTGATGACCGCTTCGGTGACGGTTTCGCCAAGGTAGGCTTCGGCGTCGCTTTTCAACTTGCCGAGGATCATGGCCGAGATTTCGGCGGCGGAGTAGCGCTTGCCGTCGACTTCAACGGCGGCGTCGCCGCCCGCGCCGGCCACGATCTTATAGGAGCAGTGCTTGAGCCATTCGGCCACCTCGGGGGTGTCGAAGGAGCGGCCCATGAGGCGCTTCACCGCGAAAATGGTGCGCTCGGAGTTGGTCACGGCCTGACGCTTGGCGATCTCGCCCACCAGCCGTTCCTTGGTGAAGGCGACGATGGACGGGGTGGTGCGGCCCCCTTCGGGGTTGGTGATGCACTTCGGGTCCTTGCCCTCCATGACGTACACGCACGAGTTGGTAGTGCCGAGGTCGATACCGATTATTTTGCCCATTGAATGCGTTCCTCCTGGGGGGGATGATGTCTTCCGGCGAGGCATGCGCTGCCGGTGAGTGTCTACGTGCGAAGCGCCCGTCGGGACGGGCGCATCAGAACCCGACTATAAAGCGGTTTTCCGGGTTGTAAAGGGGTACTGGCGATTTTTTATCGACAATGACGGGCCTTTAGCCCTGGCAGACCAGCACCTTGGCCGGGCGGAGCAGGCGTCCGCGCAGGCGGTATCCGGCCTGCATCACCTGCATTACGTGGTTGGGGGCCACCTCGCAGCCGGGTCCGGCAGGCTGCATGCCCACGGCCTCGTGCACTTCGGGGTTGAACTCCTCGCCCACGGTGCCGCAGGCTTCCAGGCCGTGGCGGGCCAGGGTGTCCAGGAACACCTTGCGGGTCATGTCCACGCCCATCACCACGTCCTTGCAGGCGGGCACGGTGCGGCCATGGGCAAGGGCCAGGTCCAGGTTGTCCAGCACCGGCAGCAGGTCGGCCAGGACGCCCTCGGCGGCGAACTTCACGAACTCCTCTTTCTCGCGGATAAGGCGCTTCTTGAGGTTGTCGGTCTCGGCCAGGGTGCGCAGGCGCTTGTCGGCCTCGGCGGCCACCTCGCGCTTGAGCTGCGCGATCTCTTCTTCGGGAGTAAGGGGCTTGGCCTCTTCGGCGGGCGCTTCGGGGGCCTTGTCGGTATCGTTTTCAAGCGTCATGGTTCGCTCCTTGGAGTCTCGTCGTAATGTGGGAATGTCATGGGGCCGGTGCGCAACGGCCGGGGCGTGCTCAGAAGTGGCGCCCCAGCATGGCCGTGATGAGCTGGGCCGTGTAGTTCACCAGGGGGACAACCTCGGCGTAGTCCATGCGCAGGGGGCCGATGACGCTCACCGCGCCAAGCGGCGCGCCCTGGGTTCCGTAGGGTGAGGACACCAGGCCGCATCCGGCCAGGTCGCTCACCTGGGCTTCGGCGCCAAGCACCACCACGGTGCGGTATTCGGCCATGGTCTTGTCCAGCACTTCCAGCAGGCGGGTGCGCTCTTCCAGCGCGCCGAGCACCTCGCGCATGACGCCCAGGTCGGTGAATTCCGGCTGGGAGAGCATGTTCAGGGTGCCCTCCACGAACACCTCGGGGGCGTCCGTGGTGGAGAAGGCGTCCATGGCCAGCTGCATGGCCCGCCCGGTAAGATTGGAGAGCTCGCGCTTGGCGGCGGCCATCTCCGCGATGATGCGCCCGCGCACCTCGGAGACGGTGAGGTCCTGAAAATGGTGGTTCAGGTAGTTGCCGAAGTGCACCAGGTCGTCCGCGCCGATGTCGTCGGCCACGGTGACCACGCGCTTCTGCACCAGCCCGCCCTGGAGCACCAGGATGGCCATCACCAGACCCGGACGCAGCAGCACGAAATCGATCTGCCGCCAGCGGGCCAGCGAGTGCCTGGGGGCCAGCACCATGCACACCTGGCGCGACGCCGTGGAGAGCACGCGCGACGCGTGGCGCAGGATGTCGTCGATCTCAAGCCCGGCCTGCCCAAGCGACGAGGCCATCATCTCCTTCATGGAGACGGGCAGGGGCCGAAGCTGCATGACCTGGTCCAGATACAGGCGGAAGGCCTTGGCCGTGGGCACGCGCCCGGAGGACGTGTGCGGCTGCTCCAGGTAGCCCTTGTCGGTCAGGTCGGCCATGGTGTTGCGGATGGACGCCGGGGAGAGGCGCATGCTCCCGGCCTTGGACACAGTGCGGGAGCCCACGGGCTGGGCCTTGGCGATGTAGTCCTCCACGATTGCCGTGAGGACTTCGAGTTCGCGCTGGATGAGTGGGGATTCCCGCATGCTTTTGGCACTCGCCTTATGAGAGTGCCAGACAGCTAACAACGGCGCGCGCCGGTGTCAAGGTCAGTGGCCCGGCGGCAGGGCGTGGGAGGGCTCCAGATCCAGGACCTCCTGGCCGCGCACGTAGGGCATGAGCACCGGCTTCTTCACCTGGGACAGGAGGTTCTCGATGGCGGCCTTGAGGCGCAGGATTGCGTCGGCCACGCCCTGGAGCGAGTTTATCTTGCGGTCCAGGTCCAGGTCGATGAGCAGCTTGCGCAGCGACTCGATCTCGCGGGCCAGGCCTTCCACGTCGCGGTCGGGCAGGGTGCGGCCGAGGGCGGTCTTCACCTCGCCGGAGAGGAACTGCAGCTCCTCCATGACCAGCGCGTTGTAGTTCATCATGATGCCAAGCACGTTGTTGCCCACGTGGGCCATGCCGCCTGCGGCTTTGGCCAGGGCGTCCTTGCCGACTTCCAGCTGGCGTCCCACGGTGAGCGAGACGATCTTGGAGGTGTCGGCCAGGAACTGCGAATCGAAGCGGTCGAAGTAGCCGGGGTTGTGCGAATAGAGCATGATGACCCCGAAGGCCTCGCAGTCCGAGCGCAGCAGGAAGGCCAGCCTGGAGCGGTAGCCCTCCTGGTAGGCCATGCAGTCCACGGATTCGCCGCCGCGCTCCATGCCGCGCAGGTCGTTGGAGAGCACGTGGAACACGCCACGCTCATGCACGGCGCGCATCACCGGATGGTTGGGCAAGGAGTCTTCCATGGCCCAGACGAAAATGGGGGTCTGCCTGCCTTCCGCGTCGCTGGAGGCCACGTTGATCCAGCTGCCCTCGTCGTCGCACAGGCGGCACACGTAGAGGTCGGCGTCCAGCTCGCGCAGCAGGATCTCGCCGGACTGCTCCAGCACTTCCTCGGCGGTGGTGAACTCCTGCCCGGCGGCGACCAGCGCGTAGATGATCTCGATCATCAGCGTGGACTGCTCGTAGGCGCGCTGCAGTAGCTCGAAGCGGTGCTCCAGCTGGATGAAGTGCGGGTGGCAGTGGCGCAGGCGCTCAATGCGCGAGGACTTGATGCGGTCCAGGTCCAGGCGCAGCTCGGTGAGCCCGGTGAGGAGCTCCTGCCAGTCGCGCACCGGGCGGTCCAGGTTGAGAAACTCCGGGCGCTTCACCAGGACGTCCAGGCTTGTTTTGATGGATACCATCAAATGCATGATGGCTACGCGGACGGCATCGGGTGCGTCGTCGAGGATGCGCGTTATGACACAACGCATGTCCAGGCGCTTCTCGAATCGGCAGGCCGAACTGATATCTTGGGCAAGTGGCGACATGTGTCCCGGAGGATAAAGCAGGGATTCAGAAAGGCAAGAGGAAAAGAGAGAACCGCGAAGGTCGTCACCTTCGCGGTCCTGCCCTTTGAGGAAGAGGACCAGCCCGGAGGCCGGAAGCTCTCAACTCGAGTGGGGTACGCGCGCGAGCGCTCTACTTCTCGCGGCATCCCCAACCACAACCAACCCGCTATCATATAAGCAAGTGCCATGCCATGGGGTGATGCGCCAAGTCGCAAAGGCGGAATTCCCCGGTATGACTTGATTGGTATGATTTGTCGCCTGTCGGATTCGCCAACCTGAGTTTACAGGGTGCGTTCTCAGGAACGCACCATTTGGCCTGTGAGGCTCTCCGGGCGAGGCGAGGTGGCTTGTGCGTTTCGGGCGGCGATGCCGGGGTTGTTGGGCGTCGTCGGTTCCTGGCTCCAAGGCGGGCAGGAGTGCGGCCTGGGAAATGGTCAGCGCCCGAACAGGCAGGTCAGGAGCCGCCGCCAGAGGTTGCGGTCCGGCGGGGCGATGCCCAGGCGGCAGAGGTATTCCTCCACGAAGCGGTGCTGCTCGGCGGATACCGGCTTGGCCCGCCAGCCGGAGCGCTCCGTGGGGTCGTCCGTGAGAGCGCCAGAGGCGGTCGGGGCTGGGGGCGCGTGGTCGCCGGTTGCGGCGGGCGTGGTCACGCCGGAAGATGTTGCGGCGGGTGTCGCGTCCGGGTCGCAGCTGGAAGGCCGCGTCAGGCACAGGCCTCGCCGGGCCAGCCAGCAGGCCAGCACCGTTCCGGTGCGCCCCATGCCGAAGCGGCAGTGGATGAACACCTTGCGGCCCTCGGCCAGGCGGGCGTCCACCCAGTCCAGCGCCACGTCCAGCTGGGCGGGGTCGGGAACGTCCATGTCGTCGATGGGCAGGTAGTGCACGGCCAGGCCGTGTTCGCTCTCGATGCCGGGCAGGTCGCAGAACTCCGCGCACAAGTTCAGCACCGCGCCGAGCCCTTGCTCCTTGAGGAGCGCCAGATGCTCGGGCTTGCAGGGCATGGCCCCAACGGCCACGTCCGGCGTTGCCCAGAAGATCTCGTAGCCGTCGTGCAGACAGCAGGAGGATGCGGACGCGGGGGGAGCAGAGCGCGACATGAGCGGGAGCATGAACACGCGCGGGGGGCGCGTCAAGTGGGTTGAGGGCTGGGGCGGTTATAGTTGCTGATTTACTTGCGCAAGGCTTGTGATATCTGCTGTATGCTGGCGCCAACACATCTGCACGTCCCAGCTAAGATGCTCGGGATAGCAGAATTGTCTGAAATGATGATACCTCGCAATGAGAATGCTAGATTATTCCCGTCGTCAAGGACTTTAGACATGATGGAGTAGGTGATAATATTTCCAGTCTGGGATTTTTCAGATACATTTATGCCGTCAGAGTTCCATGATGCAATGGCCTGGTTCGTTCCTTTGTTTCCATATATTGTTACGTCCGTTAGGTTGCTTTGAAATATCTGAAATTGTAAGGTGAGCGCTTCATTGTTATTTGATCCAGAGGCCCATTTTCCCCCGTCTGTTTCAAAAAAAATGTTCCTTGTGAAGGTACATTTTATGGATATTGCATCGCTTTTCGCAGCCTGGGCATTTGTTGTGAAGAATAGCACGGTGCGATAGCACAAGGATACATTTTGTCATGGTACACTCACGTCTGGTGTGGGGATAATAAATTGACCCGCTTCATTAATCCTTAAAGCAGACACCTGTCCTCCCGAAGTGCGTAAGGCAAGGGAGGATACCTCTACTTTGGGGGATAGTCGTTTCACAGGGATCGTTAAGCTCTCCTCGCGTCCCCCCATCCCCCCGCGTGTTGCCCTCCGGGGCAAGGGGAAGTACTGTGGCCGCGCCATGAGCATCTTCAAGCCGAGAAACCTTCAGACCAAGTTCATCCTGGGGCTGGCCTGCATGATGGCCTTTGTCGGGGTGTTCTTCGTGTCCCTGTTGCAGCGCTATCTGCGCGAAACCCTGGAGCAGGAGGCGCGCGGCAAGGCCCAGGTCATCCTGCGCGGGGTGGAGTCGCTCCACGCCTACGTGCAGGACAACCTGCGCCCGGCCATCACCGGCAACCTCCTCGAAGACAAGGGCCTCCTGGAAGCCATGTCCTGCACGGCCCTGGCGCGCGCCGCCATGGCCCCCTCCGGCCAGGAGGGCAACGAGGAGTTCCGCTTCCGGCGCGTGGCCATCGACGCCCGCAGCCCGGACCTGGAGGCCGTGGGCCTGGAGCGCGCCTTCATCGAGCGTTTCCAGCGCGAACCCTCGCGCGAGTGGGGCGAGGCCATCATCAAGGAGAACGGCAAAGAGTATCTGGTGATGGCGCAGCCCGTGCGCTACCAGGGCTTCTGCCTGCGCTGCCACAGCGACCCGGCCCTGGCCCCCAAGGAACTCGTGGAGACGTTCGGTCCGGAGCGCGGCTTCGGGCGCAAGGAGGGCGAGCTGGCCGGGGCGCACGTGGTGCGTCTGCCCATGGAGGCCACGGTGATGCGCGTGCAGGGCGCGACCCTGTGGTTCGTGCTGATGTTCAGCGTGGGCGCGCTGTTTCTGTTCGGAGCCATCTACGCCTTCTTCAACCGGCTGGTGGTGCACAACCTGCGCCGGGCGTTGTCGCTCATGGGGCGGCACTTCCCCGAGGCCGCAAGCGAGGCGGCCAGCGCGTCCAAGCCCCATCCCATGGACCACTCGCGAGACGAGATCGAGCTGATGCTCTCCTCCATGGAGCAGTTCGCCGAGAGCCTGCGCCAGGCCAGGGTGCAGCTCCAGTCCTACGCCTCCAACCTGGAGGGCATGGTGGCCTCGCGCACGGCGGACTTAAGCCGCGAGGCCGACGCGCGCAGGGCCGACGTGGGCCTGTTCGTGAGCCTTTTGGACGGCCTGAGCCACACCCGCGACCGCCGCGAGATCCTGGACCGCTGCCTGGGGCTGGTGGGCAGGCGCTTCGGGGCCGAGCGCGTCACCTACCGCAGCTCCATGGCGCTGGGAGCGGCGCACTGCTGGCCGGACCCGTCCGTATGCGCGCCCGTGCCCAAGGGCTGGGAAGCCCTGTCGGTGCGCGGCGAGCCCGTGTTCTCCGGCAGCTGCGCCTCCATCCCGGTGACCACCTCCGGCGCGTCCCAGGGCATGCTGACCCTGTGCTGGCCTCCCGACAACCTGCCCGATCCCCTGCCCGTGGACGTGCTCATGGCCGTGGGGCAGCAGCTGGGCGTGGTGGTGGAGAACATGGACGCCCTGGACAACCTTCTGCGCCAGAAGGACCTTTTGCACGCCGTGTTCGAGGGCATCGGCGACCCGGTGGCCCTGCTGGACGGGCAGGGGCGGGTGGTGCTGGCCAACGAATCGTCGCGCGGGCTGGCCGGGCCTTCGAACATCGAGGCCAGGGCCGACGCAGGCGCGAGGCGGCTGGCCGAGTCTTTGGGCATCGAGTCCGGACGGCCACTGGATGCGGGCGTGCTGGCCGGACCGTCCGTGCGCGAGGTGGTGCTTCCGGGCGACCGCACCTTTCTGGCGTCGCTCTATCCCCTGCCGGAATACAGCGGGCAGAGCGGGCGGCTGGTGGCCTACGCCCGCGAGGTGACCGGCGAGCGGCGCATGCGCGACCTGGCCCAGCAGAACGAGAAGCTCCTGGCCGTTGGCCGTCTGGCCGCCGGTCTGGCCCACGAGATCAACAACCCGCTGGGAGTGATCCTCTTTTACGGGGAGCTCCTGAAGGCCAGCGCCGGGGTGGAGGAGAGCCGCGAGGACGTCGAGGTGATCCTGCGCCACACCCGCCAGGCCCAGAAGGTGCTGCGCGACCTGCTGGACTTCGTGCGCCCCAAGAAGGGTTCCACCGGACCCTGCGACCTGGCCGCCGAGGTCCGGCGCACCTCCGGGGTGTTTCAGGCCCAGGCCGCCGCCGAAGGGGTTGCCCTGGAAGTGGACGCGCCGGAGGGCTTGCCGCCGGTCAACGCCGACCCCACGGCCCTGGAGCAGATACTCTCCAACCTGCTGCTGAACGCCCTGGACGCGGTCAGCCCCGGCGGCGGGCGCATCCGGGTGAGCACCGGCGTGGAGGGCGAGCGGGCCTACCTGCGCGTGCAGGACAACGGGCCGGGCATCGCGCCCGACAATCTGGGGCGCATCTTCGATCCCTTCTTTACTACCAAGGAAGTGGGAAAAGGCACGGGCCTCGGGTTGGCCGTGGTCTTCGGGCTGGCCAACGACATGGGCGGCGGCGTGGAAGCCGTGAGCGAGAACGGAGCGCGTTTCACGGTGTGGTTGCCGCTGGCGCGGGAGGAGGACGGGCGTGCAGCGGCCTGAGACGATTCTTGTGGTGGACGACCAGCCGGACTTCGCCAAGGGGCTGGCCCGGCTCATCGGGTCGCGGCATCCTTCGCTGGAAGTGGTGCTGGCCCACGACGGGGCGCAGGCCCTGGCGATATTGGAGCAGCGCGGTCCCGGACTGATGTTCACGGACCTTCGCATGCCCGGCATCTCCGGGCAGGAGCTCCTGGAGCGGGCCTTGGCGCTCGATCCCATGCTCACGGTGGTCATGCTCACGGCGCACGGCGATGTAGGCTCCGCCGTGGCCGCGCTCAAGGCCGGGGCCTATGATTTCCTCACCAAGCCCGTCGAGCCGGAAGACCTGTTCCTGGCCCTGGAAAAGGCTCTGGAGCGCGCGCGCCTGCTCTCCGAGAACCGCCGCCTGCGCGAGTCCGTGGCCGAGGCCGAGACCTGGCGCGAGCTGATCGGCGAATCGCCCGGCATCGTGCGCCTGAAGCAGACCGTGGGGGCCGTGGCTGGATCGGACTACACGGTGCTCATCCAGGGCGAATCCGGAACCGGCAAGGAGGTGGTGGCCCGGGCCATCCACAAGCTCAGCGGCAGAAGCGACAGCCCGATGATTTCCGTGAACTGTCCGGCCATCCCGGAGCAGCTGCTGGAGTCGGAACTTTTCGGCCACGTGAAGGGGGCCTTCACCGGGGCCGAGCGCGCCAACCAGGGCCTGTTCCTGGCCGCCCAGGGCGGCACCATCCTGCTCGACGAGATCGGCGACATCCCCATGAACGTGCAGACCAAGCTTTTGCGCGTGCTCCAGGAGCGTGAGGTGCGCGCTGTGGGCGGCAGCGACACCGTGGCCGTGGACGTGCGCATCATCGCCTCCACCAACCAGCACCTGGAAGAGAAGATCAAGGACCGCACCTTCCGCGAGGACCTCTTCTACCGCCTGAACGTGCTGACCATCCAGACCCCGCCCCTGCGCGAGAGGCGAGAAGACGTGCCGCTTCTGGCCATGCACTTCCTGCGGCGCACCTGCAACGAGATGAAGCTGCCGGAGAAGGGCCTGACCCCGGACGCGCTGGGTTATCTGGCCGGGCGCGACTGGCCGGGCAACGTGCGCGAGCTTTTGAACTTCGTCAGGCGGCTGGTGGTGTTCTCGCCCGGCGAGGTGATCGACGCCCAGGCCGCGCGCATGGTGGACGGCGGCGGCAGGCTGGTGGAGGCCTCGGCCTGCCCGCTGGGCAGCTACCAGGACGCCAAGAACCACGCCCTGGAGGCCTTCACCAGGGCCTACGTGGACCAGCTCCTGGGGCGCACCAAGGGCAACATCTCCGAGGCCGCGCGCGTCAGCGGCCTGGAGCGAGCCAGTTTACAGAAGATTCTCAAGCGGCTAGGTATAGAGGCTCAGGGTTTCAAGGCCTAGCGTGCGGCCTTTCAGGAGATCATAATGCGTTTGCGTCTTGTATTGTCCCTTCTTCTGGCCGCATGGAGTATCGCGGCCTGTCTTCCGGCCTGCGCCCAGAGCCCGGAAATTCGCTCGCCGGAGGTGGTCTTCCCGCCCTCCATGATGATCGCGCCGCCAGCCAGGCTCGCCGCCCAGTTCCCCAAGGGCTTCATGCCGGGCCTGGGATTCGGCCTGAACAGCGCCCAGGTGCAGGCCGACGGCACCGTGGTGCTGCACACGCTCACCGGACGCGGGCCTACCCTGGCAGGTCCGTCGGTTGCGCAAAAAGACGGGCGCGCCGCCTCGACCATCTTCATCCTGCCCGCGTTCAACCCCACCCTGGTGACCATGAAGATCCTCGGAGACAAGGCCGAGGTGTTGGGCATGCTGCCGCTCAAGGACGAAGAGGGCAAACTGCTGCGCGGCCTGCCGCCCGCATCGCGCGGACCCGCAAATCCGGCTGAGGTCCCGCTGGACCTGGAGCTCAAGCGCCTGGAGCACGACCCCTCCGGCATCGACCCTCAGGGCGTGGCCTACGATTTCAAGCGCAGCGTCTACTGGATTGCGGACGGCTACCGTCCCGCGCTGGTGCGCGTCTCTCCGCGCGACGGGCGGGTGATGTCCATGTATTCCGCCGCCGACGGGCTGGAGGAAATCCTGGAGACGCGTCGCGCGGGCTGGGGCTTTTCCGGCGTCAGCGTGAGCATAACGGGCAAGGTGTACACCATCATGCACGGGGTCTTGTCCTTGCAGGGCAAGCCCGCCATCTTCAGCCGCATTGTGGAATTGGACCCGGACACCGAGCGGGTCCGCCAGATTCCCTATCCCATCGACGACGAGATCTTCGCGGACCCTGCCAGCGTGGCCACGGGCGAGATCGTGGCCTTTGCCGACAAGCGCGCGCTGGTGCTGGAGCAGGGCATCGACAAGGAAGGCCGCCCGCGCAGCCTGGTCTACTCGGCGGACCTGACCCAGGCCCACAACATCCACAAGGTGCGCAACGAAGAGGGCAACACCCTGGAAGCCGTCACCGACAAGGCCCAGCTTCGCAAGATGGGGCAGAAAATGGCCCGCAAGACCCTGGTGCTGGATCTCCATCAGGCCGGGTTCAGGGGCGTGCGGGCCGAGAGCATGACGCTCCTCTCCGACGGGCGCACCCTGGTGTTCATGAGCGGGCACGGCTTCGGCCTGGAAGGGCAGATCGCCGGGGCCTCCGCCGGACCGGACGGCAAGCCCGTCCTGGACGCGGCGCAGTACGAACTGGGCGAGGGCGGCAAGCTCGCCTTCGCGGGCAAGCCTTCCAACGCAGTCATCGGCATCCGGCCCACGCAGGAGGTTCCCCGGCTGTGGGTGGCCGTGCTGCCCAAGAAAGTTGCAGAGTATTAGCCCGCGTATTTGAAAGGAATGCGATGTTTTTCAACAATACAACCACTGGTCCTCTTGCGCGGGGTTGTAAACAGTATGAACGGGGCCTGGGATGCGACACCGCCCGCAGGCTCGTAACAGAGCTGGCACAGGCGGCGGATACCTGGGTATAAATCCAACACGAAGGAGCCTTCCATGCGTCTCGCCTCTCTCCTGCTGGCCCTGTTGCTGACCTGCACCGCCGCGTCCGCCCAGGACTCACCGCAGGCCCAGGTCCGCAAGTTCGATGTCTCCGTCTCGCCCCGCGACTACGTGGCCGCGCCAGCCAGCCTGAAAAAACTCTTCCCCAAGGGGTTCCCCACCGGCGTCGGCTCGGGGCTGGCCTTCGCGGGCAAGGAGAAGGACGGCTCGCTGCTGTTCCTGTCCGTCACCGACCGGGGACCCAACGCCGATTCCCCCAAGTTCGCAGCTTCCCCCGGTGACAAGGGCCTGACCACCAAGATGTTCCCCGCGCCCGGATTCCATCCCGCCGTGGCCACCATCAAGGTCAAGGGCAACGCCGCCAGCGTGGTCAAAATGACGCCCATTCGCGGCCTGGACGGCAAGGCCGTCACCGGCCTGCCGCCCGCCAAGGGCGAACACGGCTCCACCGGCGAGACTCCTCTGGATGTGAACCTCAAGGTGCTGGGACACGATCAGCAGGGCATCGACCCCGAAGGCATCGCCATCGATTCCAGGCGGGGGACCCTGTGGCTGAGCGACGAGTACGGTCCCTTCCTCATGGAACTGGACCGCAAGACCGGCCAGATCGTGCGCAAGCTGGCTCCCGGCGCAGGCCTGCCCTCCATCCTGGCCAAGCGCCAGCCCAACCGGGGCGCTGAAGGCGTGGCTGTGACCCCGTCGGGCAAGGTGGTGGCCGCCGTGCAGTCCATCCTGGACACCGACGGCAAGGTGAAGGACTCCAAGGCCGCGTTCACCCGCCTGGTTGAATACGACCCGGACACCGACAAGACCCGCATGCTGGCCTATCCCATCGACGAGACCGCCTACAAGCGCACGGCGGACGCCAAGATCGGCGATGTGACCGCCGTGTCCGACACCCAGTTCCTGATCGTGGAGCAGGGCGAGGGCAGGGACGGAAAAATGCGCAACCTGGTGTATCTGGTGGACATTTCCAAAGCCTCGGCCTTG
Source organism: Fundidesulfovibrio putealis DSM 16056 (assembly GCF_000429325.1). NCBI lineage: Bacteria > Pseudomonadati > Thermodesulfobacteriota > Desulfovibrionia > Desulfovibrionales > Desulfovibrionaceae > Fundidesulfovibrio > Fundidesulfovibrio putealis. The sequence goes on along the minus strand of NZ_KE386886.1, from coordinate 64,739 downwards.
CCCGACCTGCCTCTGGAAACCACGGGACTTGGCGGCATGGTCCCGGCCCGCAAGTGGCTGGTGGCTGATCTGGTGGCCTTGGGCTGGACGGCTGAGAAGGCCGAGGGCATGGCCCTTGTGGACGCGCGCACCATCGCCCTGGCCTCGGACAACGATTTCGGGCTGGCCACAGTGCTGGACAAGCCTGCCCAGGACAAGAACGGCAAGACCGTCACCAAGCCCGACGACTACACAGTTGGCCGGGACGGAAAGCTCGCGCTGGACGGCAAGCCGGTGGAGACGACCATGAGCCTGAAGCCCAGCGGCGAGAAGACCGCCATGTGGCTGCTCACCCTGCCCAAGCCGGTGACCGAGTACATGCCCAAGTAACGGCGTTCGCCGCGCAACACGAAGAACAAAAGGCCGTGGGAGCGTCGCTCCCACGGCCTTCTTGCGTGGCGTATGATTGTCAGGGGACTCTACTGGCCGTTCTCGTCCGCTGTTTCGGCGTACACGTATTCGCGCAGCGCCTGCAGCCAGGACCTGGGCGCGACGCCCGTGGCCTGGGTGAATTTCGAGGTGTCCAGCACGGAGTAGGCCGGGCGCGGGGCCTTCAGCGGGTACTCGGCGCTGGTGATGGGCAGCACCTGGCATTCGTACCCGGCTGCCGCCACGGCCTCGCTGGCCAGCTCGCACCAACTGGCGCGTCCGGCGTTGCCCAGGTGGAAGAGTCCCGTCGCCTCGGCCTGCACCAGGGCCACGGCGTAGCCCGCCAGGTCCAGCGTGCAGGAGGGCGAGCCGATCTGGTCGTGCACCACTTTCAGCTCGGCGCGGTCCTTGGCCAGATTGAGGATGGTGCGCACGAAGTTCTTCTTGCCCGGGCCGAACAGCCAGGCCACGCGGGCGATGATAAGGCGCGACAGGTTCAGCGAGGTGAGCGCCTTTTCCCCGTCCAGCTTGGTCTGCCCGTAGACGCTGGCCGGGTTGGGGGCGTCCTCTTCGGTGTAGGGCGTGTTCTTCTTGCCGTCGAACACGAAGTCCGTGCTGAAGTGGAACAGGCCGATGCTGCGGTCGGCGCAGAGCCTGCCCAGCAGGGCGGGCAGGCACTTGTTCACGCGGGCGGCCTCCACGGGCTCGTCCTCGGCCTTGTCAACGGCGGTGTAGGCCACGGCGTTCACCAGCCAGTCCGGCTGGAACTCGTCCAGGAAGGACCCCATGGCCGCCGTGTCGAAGATGTCGAAGTCGGCGCGCCCGACGGGGGCCACCTCGAATCCCGCCGCCTCGAAGGCCTGGGCCAGGGGGACGCCCAGAAGTCCGGTTCTGCCCCCAAGCACCGCCACGCGGTTCTTCACTGGCGCTCTCCGTACCATTTGTCCATGAAGGTGCGGTAGCTGCCGCTCTGCACCTGTTCCATCCAGGCTTCGTTGGACTTGTACCACTCAAGCGTCTCGGCGATGCCGCGCTCGAAGGTGTACTCAGGCTCGAAGCCCAGCTCGCGGGCGGCCATGGAGTAGTCCATGGCGTAGCGGCGGTCGTGGCCGGGGCGGTCCTTCACGTAGTTGATGAGCGTCTCGGGCTGGCCCAATGCGGAGAGGATGGTCTTGACCACCTCGATGTTGGGCTTCTCCGCGTTGCCGCCGAAGTTGTAGGCCTGGCCGGGCTTGCCCTTGAGGAGGGTCAGCTCGACGCCCCGGCAGTGGTCCGTGACGTAGATCCAGTCGCGCACGTTCATGCCGTCGCCGTATACGGGCAGCGATTCGCCGCGCGAGGCCTTCATGATCATGAGCGGGATGAGCTTCTCCGGGAACTGGAACGGCCCGTAGTTGTTGGAGCAGCGGGTGATGGTCACGGGGAAGTCGTAGGTCTCGAAGAAGGCGCGGCAGAGCATGTCCGCCGAGGCCTTGGACGCCGAGTAGGGGCTGTTGGGCGCGAGCGGCGTCTCTTCGGTGAACTTGCCGGTGGGCCCGAGCGTTCCGTACACCTCGTCCGTGGACACGTGCACGAACTTGGGCAGGCCCAGGCGGCGGGCCGTGTCCAGGAGCACCTGGGTGCCCAGCACGTTGGTCAGGATGAAGGGGTTGCAGTCCGCGATGGAGCGGTCCACGTGGGACTCGGCTGCGAAGTTGACCACCGCGTCGATCTTGTGCTCGGTGATTATGTGGGCCACCAGCTCGGCGTTGGCGATGTCGCCGTGGACGAAGTGGTAGCGCGTGCCGCCGAATTCGTTCTCGATGGGCAGCAGGTTGAAGCGGTTTCCGGCGTAGGTCAGCTTGTCCAGGTTGACGATGACCATGTCCGGATGCTTCCTGAGCATCATATACACGAAGTTGGTGCCGATGAATCCGCACCCGCCAGTTACGAGCAGTCGCATGGGTGTCCTTTCCGGGAAGAGATGTGGAGGGCGTTCGCCCTGCTGCTGCTTGCCTCAAAGCCGCCCCGGAATCAATCCCGAAAACGCTCCACCGCGCTACGCAAAATGAAATCTGCTGGAGCGCGAAAAAAGTGCTTGCCAAGGTCCGTGTATTTCACTAGATACCTCCCCTCGGGCGGTTAACTCAGCGGTTAGAGTGCCATCTTCACACGGTGGAAGTCCGGGGTTCAAATCCCCGATCGCCCACCACCGGAACGCCGGAAGCCCCGCGAGAGCGGGGCTTCTTCTTTTATGATACACATAGTTCTCCACGCTCCCGAAATCCCCCAGAACACCGGCTCCATAGCCCGGCTCTGCGCGGCCACGGACACCCCCCTGCACCTGGTGGAGCCCCTGGGCTTCAAGCTGACCGACCGCTACCTGAAGCGAGCGGGGCTCGATTACTGGCCCCATGTGAAGCTCTCGGTCTGGCCCGACTGGCAGGCGTATCTTCAAAGCGCCGCGCCCTCACGGCTGGTGTTCACCTCGTCTGGCAACCGGGGCATCATCGGGACCGACTACCACCGCTTCGCTTACGAAAAGGGCGACGCCCTGGTCTTCGGGTCCGAGAGCACCGGCCTGCCGGATGAACTGCTGGAAGGGCAGCCGCATCTGGTGCGCATCCCCATCTGGGGCTGCGTGCGCTCGCTGAACATCGCAAACGCCGCCTCCGTGCTGCTCTACGAAGCCCTGAAAGTCACTGGCGGCCTGCCCGGAAGCGCCGCCCAGCCCTGAGGCAGAGCCCGCCAATCCCTGATCATGTCCGTTCGGACCCGTTCTTTGCCGATTCGTAATATTTCTCTTTTCACAGGCCAGGAGAGCTTAGTATAGTTTCTCACACATCCGGTTCACCCGGCCTGAACGAACCACCACGATATCGCGAGGACTTACATGACGTCAGCCATTACGGTTTTTTCCAGAGCCTTCATCGCCTGCGCTGTTTCCATCCTGCTGGCCCTGGTCTTCCAGAGCCTGGCCGGGAGCGTCTTCGGGCTCCAGGGGCTGGCCGCATACGCCGTGAGCGCTCTGGCGGCGTTGGCCTGCGGATTCGGAGCCACGTTCGCCCTGGTGGGAGGCGCAACGCGCAACCTGCTGGATATCGGCGACTTTCTGGGCAGGGTGGCCAAGGGGGATTTCAAGGGACGCCTGCCGGAAGGCAATTCATCCGAACTGGTCATGCTCGTGGAACCCATCCAGACCGTGGTGGACCAGCTGAAGCTCACCCTGGGCAACTGGAAGGGGCTCACCGAGGCCGTGCTCATCCCCTACGCCATCGTGGACATCAAAGGCCACCTGACTTTCTGCAACCAGATGGCCCTGGACATGCTGGAACGTTCCGGCAGGCCCGAGGACCACATTGGCATGTTCTTCTCCGAGTTCTTCTACGGCGACCGCACCCGCAAGGCGCTCATCGTGGACATCATGGAGAAGAACCAGGGCGTGGTTCGCGACGTGGAATTCAAGAACCTGAAGGGCAACACCCGCTTCATCCAGGCGGCGCTCTCCCCCCTGCACGACCTGGACGGTAACGTGAGCGGCGGCATGTGCATGTATCTGGACTACACCCAGATACGCCTGAAGGACGAACAGATCGAGCGCCAGCACGAGACCATGGTGAGCGCCGTGCACATGGTGGAGCAGATCGCCGGGGGACTGTCCCAGGCCAGCCAGGTGCTGGCCTCACAGGTCGATGGAGCCAGCCGGGGGGCGCAGGTGCAGAGTCGGCGCACTGAGGAGACGGCCACCGCCATGGAGGAGATGAACGCCACCGTGCTGGAGGTGGCCCGCAACGCCGGCAGCGCTGCGGAGCGAGCCGGGCAGGCCCAGGCCACGGCCCAGGAGGGCGAGGCGGTGGTCGAACGCGCCGTTGAGGCCATCCGGCAGGTGGAGACGCTTACCGCCACCCTCAAACGCAGCATGGACGGTCTTTCCGAACGCGCCGAGGCCATCGGTCGCATCATGGGAGTCATCTCCGACATCGCCGACCAGACCAACCTGCTGGCCCTGAACGCGGCCATCGAGGCCGCGCGCGCCGGAGACGCCGGACGCGGGTTCGCCGTGGTGGCCGACGAGGTGAGGAAGCTCGCCGAAAAGACCATGCACGCCACCAAGGAAGTGGGCGACGTGACCCACGCCATCCAGGAGGGCGTGCGAGGCAGCATCAGGGAGGCCGATCAGGCGGCCCAGGCCGTGGCCCGCGCCACGGAGCTGGCCGGGCAGTCCGGCCAGTCCCTGGAAAAGATCGTTGAGCTGGTGGTTGCCACCTCGGATCAGGTGCGCTCCATCGCAGCCGCCGCCGAGCAGCAGTCCGCCGCCAGCGACGAGATCGCCCGGGCAGTGGAGGACGTGCGCCGCGTGTCCATGGAGACCGCCCAGGACATGAGCGGCGCGTCCGGCGGCGTGGAGGCCCTGGAACGCCTGGCCGGAGAGCTTCAGGCCGCCATCAAGGAGTTGAATCCGTAAAAGCGATGCGGGGCGGGGACGGCTGGACAATGTAGTGCTGCCATTCCCAACGCCACCTTGACGAGTCCGACGCGCGGGGGGCATCTTCCGCGCCGTATGGACTACACTTCCCTTCTCCCCGCCGTGGCCTTCGGCCTGGACCTGGCACTGGGCGATCCCCAGCGCTGGCCGCATCCTGTGCGTCTGATCGGGGCTGCGCTCACGCGTCTGGAGCCGCTGGCCGCAAAGCTCTCCCCCCTGCTGAAGCGCCTTTACGGACTGGCCGTTGCGCTGGGGCTCTGCGCCTGCGTCTACGTCCTGGTCCTGGCGCTGGTGCGCCTGCCCGGCCTGGGCTGGCTTTTCTCCATCTATCTGGCGTTCGCCGGGCTGGCCCTGGGGCAGCTCCTGCGGGAGGCGCGCTCGGTGTCCGGCCTGATAACCTCGGGGCGGCTGGACGACGCCCGCCGGGAGCTCTCCTACCTGGTCAGCCGCGACACCTCCGTGCTGGACGAGGCCGGACTGTGGCGCACTTTGGCCGAAACCCTCAGCGAGAACTTCTGCGACGGCTTTGTTGCGCCATTTATCTATCTGGTGCTTGGCGGGCCGCCACTATTGTGGGCCTATAAAACTGCAAGCACCATGGACTCCATGTGGGGCTACAAGACAGAGCGTTTCCGCGATCTGGGTTGGGCCGGGGCGCGCCTGGACGATGCGTTGGCCTTCGTTCCCGCCAGGATCTCCGCTATCATGCTGCTGGCCGCCGGTGCGGCCATGGGCCTGGATTCACGGAAGGCTTTCCGGAATTTCCGGGCCGACGCCAGGACCATGTCCAGCCCCAACGCGGGGTGGCCCATGGCCGCCGCCGCCTGGCTGTGCGACGCGTCAATGGGAGGCGAGACCGTATACTTTGGAGTTGCTTTACAAAAACCGCAAATGGGGCCGCGCGGCAAACCCTGGGCGGCTGACAGCGTCGGAATTCTTTACAGACTGGTTCTTTCCTCTGGAATTGGAATGGTATTGCTTGCGGGAATGATGCTGATCTGAGGAATTTGCGTCTTTTCGTGAAACCCTACCGGAGTCTTTGTTGACGTTTTGCTTGCAAAGCATCACATAGAAGGTGAGACGTCTTACTTAAGGAGGGGAGTATCATGCCACTGGAAGGTACCGTGAAATGGTTTAGCGACAAGAAGGGCTACGGTTTCATCACTCGCGACGGGGAGGACGATATCTTCGTCCACTATTCCTCGATCCAGGGAGAGGGTTTCCGCACCCTGCGCGAAGGGGAGAAAGTAGTCTTCGAGGTCGTCACGGGTGAGCGCGGGATGAAGGCAACCAACGTATTCAAGGAAGCTTAGACACTCCGTTCACGTCCTGAGGTGCTGGCCTTGCGGCCATGCGCGGAGGGAGTGGCAGGACGTTCGTAACGACCATATTCGGGGGGATCTGGCCGAAGCGGCGTCAGAACCTGATTTCACCCCGCCGGAGCGATCCGGCGGGGTTTGTTGTTTTGCGCAGCCACGAAAAAGGGCCGATCCCCGTGGATCGGCCCTGTCTTTTCTGTTGCGGACTTCGTCTACTTGCCGAGTTCCTCGCTGCGGGCCTTGGCGGCCAGCACCGCGTCGATGATGGAGGCGCGCACGGCCTGGCGGTCCAGGTGCATGAGCGCCGCGATGGTGGTCCCGGCGGGGGAGGTCACCATTTCGCGCAGGAGGCTCGGGTGGGTCATGCTCTGGTTTGCGAGCTTGAGCGACCCCGAGAACAGCTCTGCCACGATGCCCGCAGCCTGCGTCCTGGGCAGCCCGGCGGCCACTGCGGCCTCCACCATGGCTTCGATGAAGTAGAACACGTAGGCCGGGCCGCTTCCGGCCACGGCGGTGAACGCGTCGAAGGATTTCTCCTCCAGCACGTGCACGCTGCCCACGCTTGCGAAGATGGTCTGCACCATCTCCCGCTGGAGCGGGGTCAGCTTGGGGTCGTCCAGGCACACGGCCGAGACGCCTCCGCCCACCAGAGCGGGGGTGTTCGGCATCACGCGCACCACCGGGCAGACGTTGCCGGACCAGCTGGAGAGCTGCTCCTGGCTCACGCCCGCCGCGATGGAGATCAGGCACTTGTCCGCGTTCAGGGCGGGCTTCACTTGCGCGAGCACGGCCTGCATCTGCTGCGGTTTCACGCACATGATCACGTAGTCGCCCTCCTGCACGGCATCACGGACGGACGGGGCGGCAAAGAGGGTGCATTCCACGCACAGGGCGTTGAGCTTCTCCCTGTCCAGGTCGAAGCCCGTCAGGCGGACGGCGTCCAAGCCGGAGAGCCCCTTGATCAGGGCTGTCCCCATGTTTCCGGTGCCGATGAAGGAGACGGTGGCGCTCATGGTGTTATCCTACCATTTCCATTGCGTTGAAGAAGTACGAGATCTCGAAAGCGGCGGTTTCGGGGGCGTCGGAGCCGTGCACGGAGTTTTCCTGCTTGGACAGCGCGAACACCTTGCGGATGGTCCCCTCGTCGGCCTGGGTGGGGTCGGTGGCGCCCATCAGCTCGCGGTAGCGCTTGATGGCGTTGTCGCCAGCCAGCACCACGGCCACGATGGGGCCGGAAGCCATGTACTCGGTGAGTTCGCCGAAGAACGGGCGCTCACGGTGCACATGGTAGAAGCCCTGCGCCTGATTGAGGTCCAGGCGGACCATCTTCAGGGCCACGACCTTCAGACCGGCCTTCTGAATCATGAACAGGATGCTGCCGGTGAGGTCCCGGCGCACGGCGTCGGGCTTGATGAGGCAGAGGGTGAGTTCCATCGGGGGACCTTCCTTCGGTAGAGGTTGGCAGTCCAAACGCTCCTGGATGGAAAGCATCCCGTGCCCACCACGAGAGTGCTTTTTCCGGCGCCCCGCCGGAACCAGATCATGCCCGCACCCAGGAAACACCCCTGTCCCCGCGCGCAGGTCGGCTATTACACCAGGAGCATCTTATCCGACGAAAACGCTTCTCCCTTCAGGGTAAAGAAGCGTTCGAGCAGATCCTCCACGCTGAAGCGGCTCTTCTCCTCGCCCTCGATGTTCAGGATGACGCGGCCCTGGTGCATCATGATCAGGCGGTTGCCCAGCTTCAATGCGTGGTTCATGTTGTGCGTCACCATCAGGGTGGTGAGCTTCTGCGATTCCACTATCTTGTCCGTAAGTTCCAGTACGTGTCCGGCGGTCTTGGGGTCCAGGGCGGCGGTGTGCTCGTCCAGCAGCAAGAGGTCCGGGCGCACCATGGTGGCCATGATCATGGTGAGCGACTGGCGCTGTCCGCCTGAGAGCAGGCCCACCTTGTCCTTCAGGCGGTCTTCCAGCCCCAGGCCGATCTGGGAGAGCAGCTCCCGGAAACGGTCGCGGTCGCGGGCCTTCACGCCGCGCGACAGTCCGCGCGCCTTGCCGCGCCGGTCCGCCAGGGCCATGTTCTCCTCGATGGAGAGCGAGGCCGCCGAACCCATGAGCGGGTCCTGGAAGACGCGGCCTATGAAGCGGGCGCGCTTGTGTTCCGGCCATGCGGTGATGTTCTCGCCGTGAAGCGAGATGGTCCCCTTGTCGGGAAAGAAGCATCCGGCCACGCAGTTCAGCGTGGTGGACTTGCCCGCGCCGTTGGAGCCGATCACGGTGATGAAGTCGCCCTGGCGGATGTTCAAATTCACGCCGTCCAGCGCCAGCACCTCGTTGATGCTGCCCTTGTGGAAACGCTTGGTGATTCCTTCGAGCGTCAGCATCAGCCTGCAACCTTGCGTTTGAGCCTGGGGGCGGTGAGTGCGACCACCACGATGAGCGCGGTGATGAGGTTCAGGTCGCTGGGCGAAAAGGAGAAGCTGCCCACCTTGAGCGACAGCGCGAAGGCGATGGCCAGCCGGTAGGCCACCGAGCCGAACACCGCCGCCAGGATCATGCGCGAGATGCTCCCCTGGCCGAACAGCGTCTCCCCGATGATAACCGAGGCAAGCCCCGCAACGATGGTGCCCACGCCCATGTTCACGTCCGCCGAGCCCTGGTTCTGGGCCACCAGCGCGCCGCACAGGGCCACCATGGCGTTGGACAGGCCGACGCCCAAAATGATCATGTTGCCGGTGTTCACGCCGAGCGCCGTTATCATGCGCGGATTGTCGCCCGTGGCCAGCATGGCTTGGCCAAGCTCCGTGCGGGTGAACCAGATGAGCGTGACGGCCGCCAGGATGGTTATTAGCGCGAACAGCGCGGGCGCGGCCATCCAGGAGGGCATGCCAAGCGCCGCCAGGGGGTCGAGCACCGTGGTCTTGCCAAGGAGCGTGAAGTTCGGCCTGCCCATGATGCGGATGTTGATGGAATACAGCGCGATCATGGTCAGAATCGAAGACAGCAGATGAAGAATCTTCAGGCGCGTGTTGAGAAGGCCCGTGACCGCACCGGCGCAGAACCCGGCGAGGGTGGCCGGAATGAGCGACAGGTAGGGGTCCATCCCCGCGCCGATGCACACGGAGGACACGGCAGCGCCCAGGGGGAGCGAGCCGTCCACGGTGAGGTCGGGGAAGTCCAGGATGCGGAAGGTGAGATACACCCCCAGCACCATGAGACCGAAGACGAAGCCCTGTTCGAGCGCGCCGATGAATGCGTAAAAAGACATGTCGGTGATGGCTCCAGATTATGGCGCTATTGGCCGCGAAACCCCGGAGCTTTGCCTCGAAAAGCCGGGTTTGTAAAGTCCGGGACGCCTTCTCGCCCCTGAAAAGTCTTGCACGGCGAGAGTCGGGACTTCCAGGTCTCCCTGCGCGCGGGGCTGTATTCCCCCTGGAATCGGTTGTGGTTGACGGGACTGCCATATAGTGATTGTGGCAAGAAAGCCGGATTGCGCCCAGGCGATTGGAGCACGAGTGTTCGGCGTCGCGACGCAAATTGAATGACGCCGCTTGGATACATCCAATTGAAAGAAGAACAAGGAAGACCGTTATGCGTGCTGTGTTTGTGCTGTCGAGTTTGCTTGTCGTGTTGCTTTCATCTGTTCATTGCTCGGCTGGAAACGGAAAATCTCCAGGCAAGAATGATTTTGTGAAATACGAATACATCGGTGAATATGGCGTTGAACAACTAGACGCCATTCTGGCGAATGATTTAAAGCAATTCACAAAAGAAAAGACCATCTTTTCCCCTGCACGGTACGCTGTCAAGCTGTACAAAGTCACCTATGACACTGTGATCCCGGAGAAGGATAACCGGCGAACTGTCGCGTCCGGTCTTGTGGCTGTGCCGCAGACGGGCGGCGATCGTTTTGATGTCGTGTCGTACCAGCATGGGACCGTGTTTTCGAAAACGGAGGTGCCGTCTTCTCCCGAGCAGTCGGCAGAAACCCGGCTGGTGCTGGCCAGCTTCGCCGCTCAGGGCTATGTTGTCGTCGCCGCCGACTACATCGGCAAGGGCGTCTCCACCGAGCCGGACAGCTATCTCGTGAAGGACAGCACCGCCCAGGCCTGCTTCGACATGCTTTTCGCGGCCAAGGCGGTCTGCGCCGAGCTTGGCGTCGGCCTCGGCAAGCTGTTCCTGAGCGGCTGGTCCCAGGGCTCATACAGCACCCTGGTGTTTTTGAAGAAGCTCGAAGCCAGCGGCGTCCCGGTGGCCGCCTTGGGCGTAGCAAGTACGCCCAACGATCTCTATCTCTGCCTTGAGAGGTGGTTGAACGCAAAATCGCCCCAGGACGTCAACTGGCTCGTAGGCGTGACTCTTCTCATACTGGGGTCGTATGAGAATTATTACGGACCGCAGACGCTTCGCTCGGATGCGGTCAGGCCCGAGTACCTGGCGGCCGCGCGCAAATTGTACGGCAATTCGATGTCCTGGGAAGCTGCGGAGAAGGAGTTGCCATTTTACAGCAAAGACTTCGTGCAGGAACAATTCGCGGAGCTCGGAGCGATCGCCGGAGGCGGTTTTTTCGCGAAGCTCCAGGAGAACATAGCCTACTGCTGGCGCTTCAAGACCAAAACGCGCTTCTACTACGGAAAGATCGATGAGGTCGTTCCCCCGTACGTAGCCACGCTTCCCGTGGAGTATCAGCGGGCCATCGGCGGGGCCGAGTCCCAGGCCGTGTTTGCCGGTGACAGGGCGAATCATCGGGGAACGTTCGTATTCGGGCTGTCCGATCAGGTGGAATGGTTTCGCTCCCTGCAAGTCGATTGATCCTTGCGGCAGCGCGTTCAACACGGGGGCGAATGCGCGGAGCGCCACGCCCGTATTGAGTCCACTCACAAAACAAAGGGGGAACAGGGCTGACCCCGTTCCCCCCGCATAAAGTACGTACCGGGCGATCTACTCGAACTTCTTCACAGCCTTCTTCACCACCTCTTCCGGCACGGTGACGCCCTGGGCCTTGGCGGCCTTCAGGTTCAGGTGCACGTCCAGGTTCTTCAGGCTTTCAACAGGCATGGTGGCGGGCTTCGCGCCGTCCAGGATCTTCTTGGCCATGGCGGCGGTCTGCTTGCCCATGGCGTAGTAATCAATGGCCAGCGCGGCGATTGCGCCCTTGGACACGGACTCGTTGTCGGAGCTGAACAGGGGGAGCTTGTTCTCCTCGCAGACCTTCACCACGGACTCGAAGGCGGAGACCACGGTGTTGTCCAGGCCGATGTAGATGGCGTCCGCCTTGCCGACGAGGCTCTTGGCGGCCTGGAACACGCCGCCGGAGTTGGCCACGGTGGCCTCGGCAACGGTGAGTCCCATCTTGGCGGCTGCGGCCTTCACGGCGTTGACCTGGCTCACGGAGTTGGCCTCGCCCGCGTTGTACACGATGCCGATGCGGGTGGCCTTGGGCACGATGGTCTTGATGAGCTCGAGCTGCTTGTCCACGGGGGGCATGTCAGTCATGCCGGTGAGGTTGCCGCCGGGGGCTTCCATGGTCTTGACCAGGCCGGCGCCCACGGGGTCGGACACGGCGGTGAACACCACGGGGATGTCCTTGATCTTCTGGGCGCAGACCTGCGCGCCGGGGGTGGCGATGGCCAGCACCAGGTTGGGCTTCTCGTCGAGCATCTGCCCGGCGATCTGCACGTTGGTGGCGGCGTTGCCCTGGGCGATGTGGACGTTGAACTTGGCGTCCACGCCCATCTCCTTCAGGCCGTCCATGAAGCCCTTGCGGGCGTTGTCCAGGGCGGGGTGCTCCACGATCTGGGTGATGGAGACGACCTTCTGCTGGGCCAGCGCCGTGGTGGCGGCGAGCGCCAGAACGGCTGCGGCCATCAGTGTGAGAAAACGTTTCATGCCTGCTCCTTGTCTGCTGTTGTCGCCAGATTCTGGCAAATGCGGGGGAATTCATACCATGGGGGAGCGTATCAGCGCAATGCACACGTATGGTCATGCGGTGCGTGGCGGACAGGGTCGCCGCGTCTGGGGGGGGGCGAGTGCCGAGGTCGAGCGGAAGGGACGAGGTCCGGCCTGATCGGCCCATGCCCGCAGGATCATGCGGGCATGGGCGCGTTTCAGGCGAGATAATCAGTTGGTTCGGCGAGCCTCAATTGCCCTTGAGCTGCCGGGAGAGGGTCACCAGGGCGATGGACTTGTCGCGCCGGATGTCCCAGGCGGCCAGGGCGGCGATGGTCTCGGGGTAGGGGTGGCCGATGGCCACGGCGCGGCCCTTGGCGCGGGCCTCCTTCTCGGCCTGGGCCAGCATGAGCAGCGTGGGCTGCTGGCCGCGCTCGTTGTCCAGGAACACGGTGCGCGAAAGGGTGGGCACTTGGGCTTTCGCGGCTTCCTTGCCCGCGACGCTCTTGGCCGAGGTGAGCGAATCCAGGAAGAACAACCCGCGCCCCTTGAGGTCGGCCATGACTGCGGCCATGAGCACGGCGTCTTCTGTGGCCTTGGAGCCGGTGTGATTGCTGACGCCCACGGCGTGGGGCGCCTGGGCCAGATGCGCGGCCAGGATGGCGGCGGTCTCCGGCACGGTCATGCCGGTGCGCAGGGTTCCGGCGGCTTGCGGCGCGGAGCCGTGCGCGTCCATGGGCTGGTGCAGGATGACCTCCATCCCGGCCTTGGCCGCCATGGCGTCCACGTCCTTGGTGTGGGGGAGGTTGGGCATGATGGAGAAGGTGACGGGCAGGCCCAGGTCCAGAAGGTCCCTGGCCTGCTCCAGGGAGCCGCCCAGGTCGTCGATGACGATGGTCAGGCGCGGGCTGCCGGCTTTAAGCGGCGGTTCGGGCTGGGCCGGTGTCGCCGGTGCAGTGGCAGCGGGGGCCGTCGGAGGCGTATCCGGGGACGCGGCAGGCTTCTCGGGAGTGGGCGCAGGCGCGGGCGTGCCGGGAGCCGGAGCCGCAGGGGCGGCGGGAGCCGGAGCCTTGGTCTGTGCGGTGGGAGTCTTGGGGGCCTTCTGGTCCGGCAGATAGAAGAAGGCGTAGCCGAAAAACAGGATGATGGCTGCAACGGCCACGCCCGCAAAGAAAACGAGCGCGGCCGGAGTGTCTTTCCGGCCGCGCTGGGATTTTGCGGGACGCCGCCGGGGCTTGCCGGGGCTTTTCTTGGGCATGGTGGTCCGGTTAGTTGGCCGCCGAGGTCACGGGAGCGTACTTAAGCAGTTCCAGGGCCAGCTTGAGCTGGTTGTCGCGCTCCATGAGCTCCTTGATCCTGACCTTGGGATCGCCGCTCTCGGTGGTCTTCTTCTTGCGGCTCAGGTTGTCCAGGTGGCGCGACAGGTCACGCTCACGCACCTGATGGCCCTGGGCGAAGAGGTCCTTTTCCTTGTCCAGGTCCTGGAGGGGCACCTTGAAGTCAGGTTCGATGCCCTCGGCCTGGATGGAGCGGCCGCTGGGCGTGTAGTACAGGGCGGTGGTCAGCTTGACGCCGGAGCCGTCGTTCAGGGGAATGACGGTCTGCACGGAGCCCTTGCCGAAGGTCTTGTCGCCCACCAGCAGGGCGCGCTTGTTGTCCTGGAGCGCACCGGCCACGATCTCCGAGGCGGAGGCGGAACCGGCGTTGATCACCACGGTGACCGGCATGCTTACTTCGGTGCCGTCCTTCTTGGATTCGAAGTCCTTGCGCTGCTCGTCGCGCCGTCCCTTGATGGTGACGATGCGGCCCTTGGACAGGAAGAAGTCGGAGACGCTCACGGCCTGGTCGAGCAGGCCGCCGGGGTTGTTGCGCAGATCCAGGATGATGCCCTTGATGGGCGCTTCAGCCTTGGAGGCGTTCTTCACGGCGTCTTTGAGCTCGTTGGTGGTGTTCTCGTTGAAGCGGGTGATGCGCACCAGCAGGTAGCCGGGTTCGACCTCGGAGGCCTTCACGGACACGATGGGGATGGCTTCGCGCACGATGCGCAGCTTCTCGGGCTTGTTGCTGCCCTTGTGCACGATGGTCATGGAGACGGGCTTGCCCTTGGGGCCGCGGATGCGCTGCACCGCGTCCATCAGGGACATGTCCTGGGTGGACTGGCCTTCGATCTCCACGATCACGTCCCCGGCGCGCAGGCCGGCCTTGTCGGCGGGGGTGTCGTCGATGGGGGAGATGACCGTGATGCGGCCGTTTTCCACGGTGATTTCGATGCCGATGCCGGAGAACTCGCCGGAGGTGCTGACCTGCATCTCCTTGAAGTCTTCCTTGGTCAGGAAGCTGGAATGGGGGTCAAGCTGCTGCAGCATGCCCACGATTGCGCCGTCGATCAGTTCCTGGCGCGTCACGCTTTTGACGTAGTTGCCTTCAACCAGCTCGAGCACCTGGCTGAAACGTTTCAGAGGGCCGAAGCGGTCCTCCTGGGCCAGGGCAAGCCCGGCAGTAAGAAGCAGGGCGACGACCATGACGGCCAACCCAGCCTTGGAAAAGCGGGACATAATATCGCCTCCAGCGAAAATCCGACCGCAATAGTGCGGATGAATCAGGATGCCGGGGTCGGGACGGTCACGTGACCGGCCACAAACCATCGGCTGGGGTTACTTGGTTTCAAGCCGAAACGCAATTCAAAAGACATGCCGGAAGCACCGGGAGCCGGGAACTCACCCGCAACTCCGAGTGTTTCGCCACGCGTCACATCCTGGCCCGGCTTCACGCTCAGGCGGGCCAGATGGGCATACACGGTGGCCGCTGCGCCCCCATGGGCCAGCACCACCACCTGCCCCAGACCCTTGATCTCTCCCGCGAAGGCCACCCGGCCCCAGTAGGCGGCGCGCACGGCCTCTCCCCTGGCGGTCCTGAAGCCCAAGCCGTTTCGCGCAGGGGTGGCCTCCGGGTCGAACGCCTGGACCTCCTCCCCGGCAACAGGGCGCGCAAGCTGCCCCTGGGCCGCGTCCAGGGGCTTGTCCTGGACCATGGCTGGCGAAAGCTCGGCCTGGGCCACGATCTCCAGGATGCGCTCCAGCTGCTCCCGTGGCGCGAGGCGTTCATGGCGCACGGAGGCCAGCTCCCGCCGCAGCTTCAGGCGGGCCTCCAGGAGGGCGTCACGGGTCTTTTCCACCAGGGCGTTCTGGGCGTCGGCCTCTGGCTTGAGCTCTGCTTCCCTGGCCAGATTGGCGGTCAGCTCGCTGTTCTTCGTGCTCAAGCGCGCGAGGTCCCCGCGCACCTCGGAATACTGCGCGCCGAGCCAGTTCAGGCTGCGGTCCGTCTCGTCCCAGGGGGCGGAGGGGGCGCTCAGCATGCCTTTGAGGCGCACGTCCATCTCCCAGAGCTTGGGGAGCAGGGCACGCAACTGGGCGGCAAGGCCTGCCAGTTCGTCCTCGGTAGCCTGACGCTCCCGCGCGAGCCTGGCCAGTTCGCCCGAGAGCGCGGCCTGGCGGGTCTTCTGGGTTTTCAGCCGCGCCTCAAGAAAAGTGATGTCGCTTAGGATCTTGTCAAGTTCGGGGCGTGCCGCGCGCTCGGCCTGGGTGGGCTCCGCAGGCGGCTGTTTTGCCGGGGGCTGGGCCAGGGAATGCGGCGCGAGGCCCAGAAGGGCCGCGATCAGGAGAGGAAGGAACCCAAGGGGCATGTGTCGCACAGCTGATTCCGGGTTTTGCAGTAT
Source organism: Fundidesulfovibrio putealis DSM 16056 (assembly GCF_000429325.1). Classification (NCBI taxonomy): domain Bacteria; kingdom Pseudomonadati; phylum Thermodesulfobacteriota; class Desulfovibrionia; order Desulfovibrionales; family Desulfovibrionaceae; genus Fundidesulfovibrio; species Fundidesulfovibrio putealis. Next base: position 48,943 of record NZ_KE386886.1, on the reverse strand, counting down.
TGGTTGCCAACGCCCACCAGTTGGGCGTGGAAGTCGCCCAGGAGGGCGGGGTCCGGGTCCAGCACGTCCATGAAGAAGTCGCGCGTCTCCTCGTAGTCCGCGTCCTCGGGCAGAAGGCCGTGTCGCGAGAGGATGCGCCGGGTGTAGGCGTCCACCACGAAGCTCGGCATCTGGAGCGCATAACACAGGATGGAGTCCGCCGTCTCCGGGCCGATGCCGCTCACTTCCAGCAGCTCCCCGCGCACGTCCGCCATGTCGCGCTCCGCCAGCAGTCCCAGGTCGAAATCGCAGCTTGCCGCCAGATAGTCCAGGAGGTTCCGCAGCCGCCGGGCCTTCACCCGGAAATATCCCGCCGGATGGATGAGCCGCTCCAGGTCGGGCAGGCTCAGGGAGTGGAGCGTGCGGGGATCGAGCGCCCCGGCCCGCTCCAGGTTGGAGAGGGCCTTCTCCACGCCCTTCCAGGCGGTGTTCTGGGTGAGCACCGCGCCCACGCAGACCTCGAAGGGGGTCTTTGCGGGCCACCAGTTTCGCGGACCGTTGGCCGAGAGCATGGCCTGATAATAGCCGAGAAGCACGTCGCGTCGCTGCATGGCGCAGTACTAGCCGGGGCACGGCCCTGCGGGCAAGCCTTGATGCGTTGCAAAAAACGGGGCGTCGTGTATGGAACAGGCTAGCAAATCCCTTTTCAAGGAGACCATCCTATGACACGTACCCGCTTGACCGCAGCAGTGGCCGCGCTGGCCGTCACCGCGTCCCTGGCAGGCCTGGCCTTCGCCCAGGAAGCGTCCCAGACCGTGACCGCCGCGTGCTCCAAGTGCCACAACACCAAGCGCGTCTGCGCGGGCTTCGGCGCCAAGGACAAGGCCGCCTGGGACGCCACCGTGACCCGCATGATCGGCAAAGGCGCGGCCGTTTCCGCCGCCGAGAAGCCCGTGGTGGTGGAATGGCTGGCCGCCCAGCAGCCCGGAGCCAAGCCCGTCTGCGAATAGGGCGGCTGTGCGCTGGCCCCTGTGCCGGACCCTGGGATCGTGTCTCGTTTTTGAAAAACATGAGCATGTTTTTCAAAAACAAAATAACTGGTTCTCTTGGTTTAGGTCATAGACAGTATGAGCGTGTTTTGCGAACGCCACACGGGCATGGCCTCCAGAAAACAAGGCACTCCAATGGACGCAATGTTCGTCTACGTTACCGCCAGGGACAAAGCCGAGGCCCTGTCCATCGGGCGCACGCTGGTGTCCGAGCGGCTGGTGGCCTGCGTCAACGTGCTGGACGGCCTGCGCTCCGTCTACTGGTGGGACGGCGCGGTCCAGGAGGAAGACGAGGCCTGCTTCGTGGCCAAGACCCGCCGCGAGCTGGTGGACAAGGTCGTCAAGCGGGTCAAGGAGCTGCACTCCTACGATGTTCCCTGCGTAGTGGCCCTGCCGGTGGCGGACGGCAACCCCGATTTCCTGGACTGGATCGCCGCCGAGACCGGTCCCCAACGGTAAGGAGCCTTGATGCGCATCCTCGTCTTCGGGTCCATGGCCTATGACCGGATCATGACTTTCCCCGGCAAGTTCGCCGACCACATCCTGCCCGACAAGCTGCACATCCTCTCGGTCTGTTTCGTCCTGGAGGGCCTGCAGGAGAAGTTTGGCGGCACGGCCGGCAACATCGCCTATTCCCTGGGCCTTCTGGGCGACAGCCCCCTGATCGTCGCCTCGGCGGGCAAGGACTTCGAGCCTTATGCCGCCTGGCTGACCAAGCAGGGCCTGAGCATGCAGGGCATCAAGCTGGTCCCCGAGGAGTTCACCGCCGGGGCCTACATCACCACGGACCAGTCGGACAACCAGATCACCGCCTTCAACCCCGGCGCGATGAAGGTCCAGGCCGGATTCGCCGTGGACTCCTTCGATCCGGCGGACACCCTGGGCATCGTGGCCCCCGGATGCCTGGCCGACATGAAGCACTACAGCGCCAAATTCAAGGAGCTGGGCATCCCCTTCTTCTACGATCCCGGCCAGAACATCACCGCCTTCTCCGGCGAGGAGCTGGCCGAGATGCTCACCGGCGCGAGCTACCTGATCACCAACGACTACGAGCTCCAGCTCATCATGAACGCCACCGGCCTCTCCAAGGAGTCCATCCTGCACCGTGTGGGCACGCTCATCACCACGCTGGGCGAGCAAGGCTCGGTGATAAACGAGAAGGGCGTGGAGACGAAGGTCCCAGCCGCCAGGATCTCCGGCGTGAAGGACCCCACCGGCGCGGGCGACTCCTTCCGCTCGGGCCTTCTGCGCGGACTGGCCCTGGGCAAATCCCTGCCCGTGGCCGCGCGCATGGGCGCGGTGACCGCCGCCTACTGCGTGGAGCAGCACGGCACCCAGGAGCACGTCTTCACCCAGGCTGAATTCTGGGCGCGCTACGAAGAGAACTTCGGCCCGGCCGAATAGAGCATTGCCGGAAACAGGCGCGGGGCTTCGGCTCCGCGCCGTCGCCGCCAAGAGGAGCCGATCATGGGCATCGTCGAGTGGGACGAGTCGTTTGCCATCGGGGTGGAGATCGTCGATACCCAGCACCGGGAACTCTTCCGGGTCATCAACAGCTTCCACGACAGGATCGGCGCGGAGGACGACGCCTTCGCCCTGGGCGTGGTGCTGGACAGCCTCAAGAACTACGTCACCTACCACTTCGCCACCGAGGAGAAGCTGCTCGCGCGGTGCGGCTGCCCGGAGCTTGCCATGCACCAGGGCGCCCATGCAGCCTTCGCGGCGCTGGTCGCAAGCTACGAGACCAACCGGGACGCGGCGGACAGCGGGGAGCTGCTGAAACTCCAGAACTTCCTGGTGGGCTGGCTGGTGAACCACATCAAGCACGAGGACCTGCGCCTCAAGGACTACTTTCTGGCGGCGGGCAACGGATAAAATCGGCCACGGAGGCACCCCATGCGCACCGGCACCGAAGAGAAGACCCCGCTTCGCGTAAGTTCCGAGAAGATCCAGGCGTATCTCACGCAACTCTACGGCAACACCGCCAGGATCTCCTGGCTGGGGGAGATCGGCTCGCACGGCGTGCAGGGCATGAAGGAGTTCGGCTACGGAAAGCCCCTTCGCGTGGAGTACTCCGTGGGCGGAAAGCTCCAGTCCGCCGTGTTGTCCATCATGCGCGGCGACAAGTACGGCCATCAGTTCTACTGGGACCGCGCCGCCATCCTCATGTTCCAGCACGAGACCTCGGGCCGCCTAGCCCGGCACGCCAAGCCCCTGGGGCTCGGCTATTTCGACGCGCGCGACCAGATGGTGGCCGTGGTGGAGCCCAAGGAGTTCTTCAGCCTGACAGAACTGGTGGACGGCGAGGACTATTACCTGCACCTGGAGCGCATCGGCAGGGACGAGGCTGCCTTGAACGCCCAGGCCGCAGGCGGCGCTCCAGTCTCCGATGGCTCGGCTGAGGGTGCTGGAGCGGGAGTCGCTTCCGGGGCTCCCGAGGGCGCTTCGGCGGCCACCCAGGCCGACATCGACCTGTCGCGCGGCTTCGCCGCCTGGCTCGCCGAAATCCACTCGGCCAAATACGAAGACCCAGACCTCTACCTGCGCCGCGTGCGCGACCTGATCGGAGCCTCCGAGTGCATCTTCGGGCTGGTGGACGCCTATCCCTACCCCTACGACAAATTTCCCCCCGAGCGCTTCCAGGCCCTGGAGAAGCGCATCATCGACTGGCGCTGGAAGCTGCGCCGCTACACCCACCGCCTGAGCGTGGTGCACGGCGACTTCCACCCCTGGAACACCCTGGTGCGCGAGGAGGGCGGCCGTTACGAGTTCTCCGTGCTGGACCGCAGCCGGGGCGAATACGGGGAACCCGCCGACGACGTGGCCACCATGAGCCTCAACTTCGTGCTCTTCGGGCTCTACGGGCAGTTGGGAAAGCCCAGGCTCAAAGGCGCGTTCGAGAAGCTCTATCTGTCATTCTGGGAAGAGTATCTGGAGCGCACCGGCGACGAGGAAATCCTGGAGGTCATCGCGCCCTTCTACATGTTTCGCGGGCTGGTGATCGCCTCGCCCCAGTGGTATCCGCACCACCCCGAGCCGGTGCGGGAGGGTCTTCTGCGTTTCCTTGAGCGGGTACTGGAGGATGAAAAGTTCGACTGGCGGGGGATTAACAAGTATTTGGATTAGTTGACCCGTGGACAATGCCTCCGGCGGCCAAAGAGGGCTCCGCCCTCTCTGGACTCTCCCGCCAGGGGGATCATCCCCCTGGACCCTCAATGGGCTTCGCGGGATAGAATGGGAACATGGTAGTATCATGCAGATTGATGGAAATACCGCGTTGGAAGACGACGACGAGCCTGAAGCCGGAAAGGCGGGGGCTGCCCTGTGGTTCACCGGCCTGCCCGGCGCGGGCAAATCCACCGTGGCGGGCGCGGTGCTGGAAGTGCTGAAGACGCGCGGGCTGGACGTGGTGCACCTGCGCATGGACGACCGCCGCAAGCACTACACCCCGCGTCCCATCTACACCGCCAGGGAACGCGCCGAGGCCTACCGGATGTTCGCCGACGAGGCCGCCGTGCTTGTGCGGGAGGGCAGGGTGGTGCTCATGGACGGCTCCGGGTCGCAGCTTTCCATGCGGCGCTACGCCCGCGGCATCATCGAGCGCTTCGCCGAGGTGCACCTGCGCTGCGGCGTCACCACCGCAATGAAGCGCGAGAGCGCCCGTCCCGACGGCACGGTCATGGCCGGGCTCTACGCCAAGGCCATGAAGCGAAAAGCCACGGGACAGAAGTTCGAGGGTCTCGGGCAGGTCATCGGCGTGGACGTCCCCTTCGAGGAAGACCCCCAGGCCGAGCTGGTGCTGGACGCCGCGAGCTTAAGCGTGGACGCCATGCGGGACGCTGTGCTGGAGCGGTTCGCCGCCTGGCTGGGATAGGGCGGGAATGGCGGCAGAAGGAAATGAAGCGGGGCGGTCTTTGTGGCCGCCCCGTTCGTATTTGCGGCGTGTGATCAGGCGCTCAGGGAGAGTTGCGCGCCGCCTGATTGCTGGCGCATCCCGGCGATCAGCCGCCTGAGTTCCCGGGCCTGTCCGGCCAGGTCGCCCACGGCCCGCGCGGAGTGCTCCATGGCCTGCGAGGTCTCGGAGGAGATCCGGTTCACGTCCTCAACGCTGCGGTGGATCTCCTCGCTGGTGGCGGACTGCTGCTCCGACGCGGTGGCGATGGAGCGCACCTGATCGGTGGACTGGTCCACCAGGTCCACGATCTCCTTGAGGGCCACGCCGGACTTTTCGGCAAGCCCCGTGGCTTCCTCCAGGGCCTTCACGGTCAGCTCCAGGTTCTGGGAGTTCTTGTGCGTGCCCTGCTGGATGGCCTCGATGGCTTCGCCCACTTCCTTGGTGGCGGTCATGGTCTTTTCGGCCAGCTTTCGCACCTCGTCGGCCACCACGGCGAAGCCTCGCCCGGCGTCTCCGGCGCGTGCCGCCTCGATGGCCGCGTTAAGCGCCAGCAGGTTGGTCTGGTCCGCGATGTCCGAGATGACGCCCAGAACCTGCCCGATGCCCTGGGCCTGCTTGCCCAGCGCCTCCATATCCGTGCTGGACGTGCGGGAGCTCTCGTTGATGCGCGCGATGAAGCTGACCACCTGTCCCACCACCTCGGCCCCGTACACCGCCTTGCTCCGGGCGTGTTCGGAGGTCTCGGAGGCCTGGGAGGCGTTCCGGGCGACTTCCAGCACCGTGGCGTTCATCTGCTGCATGGCCGTGGCCGTCTCGGCCACGCGGACGGACTGCTCCTGCGCGCCGTTTGTGGACTGTTCGATCTGGGCCGAAAGCTCCTGCGTGGCCATGGACACGTGCTCGGAGATGTCCTCCATGCCCATTGCCGCCTCGGTGATGCTTGCGTTCTGGTCCTCTATGCGCAACTGCTGCGCCCTGATGGCGGTCAGGTCCGTGATGATGGTGATGGCTCCGATGAGGGACTGGTCCAGGTCGTAGATAGGAGCGGCGTCCACGGACAGGTGCAGCACGTCACCCCCGGAGTGCAGGCTCAGCTCCTGGCCCTCGAAGGCTTTGCGCTCCTGCATGGCGCGCCTGGCGATGGTCTGGCGGCCTGCGTCACCGTAGAAGAACTCGCCCAGTTGCTCGCTGGTGTGCGCGTCCGGGGTCCCCGGCTTTTTCAGGAGTCGCAGCATGGCATGGTTGGTGCGGGTAACCCTGCCCGAGGCGTCGCAGACGATGAAGGGGATGGTCAGCCCGTCCAGCACTCCCTGGGCGAAGCCCAGCTTATGCTTGAGCTCGCGGGTCATGTGCTGGATGTTGTCTGCCAGTTCGCTCAGTTCGTAATGGAAAGTGCCTTTGAGCGTTGCCTGGAAATTGCCCGAGGCCACCTCGAAGGTATAGTCCTTGATGCCTGCCAGGGGTTTTATCACTAGCCTGCGGACCAGATAGAGGATCATGCCCAGCAGCAGCACGTAGAGCGCCGCGCCTGCCGCGATGAAGATGTTGCGCTGCGCCGTGGCCTCCGCCGCGAGCTCCTCCTCGCTTTCACTCACGCAGGCGATCCAGCCGGTGCGCTCGATGGGGCCGAACACCTGCACGTTTTCGGCTCCATCGGACGCAACCCGCATGAAGCCTTCCTTGCGCGACAGGATGTCCTTGATGTGAGCCACCCCGCTCGCGTCCGTGAGCTGCTTGGTCTTGTCCGGATGCGCGATCACCGTTCCGCTTTCGTCGAGCATGTAGACGTAGCCGGTGTTGCCGATCTTCACCGACAGAATATGGCTCTCCACGAAGCGCGACCAGTTCACAGCGATGCCCACGCCGCCCACGACTGCCCCGGCCGCGTCGCGCGCCGGAACGACCACCAGGAAGACCGGCGCTCCTGTGGTCGCGCCTTTGGAAATGGTCTTGGAGATGAAGTCCTGCCCGCGCAGGATGTCCTTCCAGTAGGCACGTCCGGACAGGTCCATCCCGGCCATGGATTCACCCTGCGAGGTGAACCCGGCCACCACCTTGCCGGTCTTGTCCAGGATGAAGGCGCTGTTCAAGTCCTTGCGGGTGTCCACCAGCGAGGACAGCTGGCCCGCGATGACCGGAAGCGGGACGGCGTCGCCCTTAAGCACGTCGGCAACGTGGGGCTGGCGGGCTATTGATTGGACCGTGCCGTGGGTGTTGTCGATGAAGTCGTTGGTCGCTGCGGCGAGCTTTGCCCGCGCTTCGCCCATGCCCCTGGTTTCGATGCTCAGTGTGTTGGAGTAGAAAGACCTGGATACGTAAATCACCAGGCTGACAATGGCCACAAGAAGCAGAACGCCGATGACAGATGAGACAACTGCCTCGATACTGCGAAATCTGTTTTTCACTGCGATCCTCTTGAATGCGTTGAAGCGGGATTTGTATGTGTTGCTAACAAGGTTGGTCGAGCGGTGTGGCGCATTCACGGCATCATTTCGTCACGATTTTATAAAAGTACGTGCCATATGGAGTGCCCAGGCATTGTCTGGATTTCCTGATGCGTGAATTTCCATGCCTGTCGGTCCAATTGCAGTCCGGCCCGTCAGCTGTCAAGGGCGAAGGCCCGGCCCCTCCCTTTGACCGCTCTCCATACATGACGTATGATATGAGGATGAAGTTTCACGTCCTCACCTTCGGATGCCAGATGAACGCCGCCGATTCCGGCTGGCTGGGCCGCAGCATGGCCCAATTAGGCTGGCAGGAGGTTCCTGCCGACGAGGCCCAGGTCTTTATCGTCAACACCTGCTCCGTGCGCGACAAGCCCGAACAGAAGGTCTACAGCCTGCTGGGGCGCTTGGCCGCCCATCTGGAGCGCGATCCGGCCATTTTTTGCGCCGTGGGCGGCTGCGTGGCCCAACAGGTGGGCGCGGGCCTGTGGGACCGCTTCCCCTTTGTGAGGCTGGTGTTCGGCACCGACGGCATCTCCCAGGCCCCGCAGGCGCTGGTGCGCCTGGCCGAAGAGCCGCAGCTTCGCCTGTCGCTTCTGGATTTCACCCAGTCCTACGTGGAGCGCGACCCGGCGCTGCCCGCAACCGCCGTGTCCCCGCGCGCCTTCGTGAACATCATGCAGGGCTGCGACAACTTCTGCACCTACTGCATCGTGCCCCACGTGCGCGGCCGCCAGAAGTCGCGCTCCAGCGCCTCGGTGCTGGCCGAGTGCCGCGCCCTGGCCGCAAGCGGCGTGAAGGACATCACGCTTCTTGGCCAGAACGTGAACAGCTTCGGTCTGGACGCGGGCGGAGACGGGATGAGCTTCCCGCAGCTCCTGCGCGCCGTGGCCGCCATGGAGGGGGTGTCGCGCCTACGTTTCACCACTTCGCACCCCAAGGATCTGGCCGACGACGTGATCGCTGCCTTCGGCGAGCTGCCTAACCTGAGCCCCAGCCTGCACCTGCCGGTGCAGTCCGGCTCGGACGCGGTGCTTAAGCGCATGGGCCGCAAGTACACGCTGGCGCAGTATCTCTCCAAGGTGGAGGCGCTTTACGGCGCGAGGCCGGAACTGTCGCTCAGCACGGACTTCATCGTGGGTTTTCCCGGCGAGACCGAGGCGGATTTCCGGGCCAGCCTGGAGCTTATCCGCACCGCGCGCTTCGAGACGTCCTTTTCGTTTCTCTACAGCGACCGTCCAGGCGTGGCGTCGGCCAAAATGGAGCCCAAGGTGCCAGACGACATCAAATCCTGGCGTCTGGCCGAGCTTCAGGCCTTGCAAAATGACCAGCAGCAGGCCATGTTGAACGAGTTGGCAGGAAGCATGGCCCAGGTGCTGGTGGAAGGCCCCGGAGCCCGGCGGGACTCCGAGGAACCGGCCTGGAAGGGCCGCGACGAGGCCGGGCGCGTGGTGAACTTCGCCGCAGCGCCCTCCGCGCATGACCTGACGGGACGCATCGTCCCGGTGCGCATCATCCAGGCCAAGAAGCATTCCTTGTGGGGGGAGCAGTCGTCATGATCGAGATGAAAGTGTTCGGCCTCGCGCTGGACGAAGATACCCAGGCCCCGGTGCTCATCCTCAAGGACCTTGAGGACAAGCTCACCCTTCCCATATGGATCGGCGCCATGGAGGCCATGGCCATCTCGCTCACGCTAAACGACGTGAAGCTGCCCCGGCCCATGACCCACGACCTGCTGCTCTCCACAATCGGCCTCATGGGCGGGACCGTGAAGGCCGTGTCGGTCACGCACCTGAGCGAGGGGACCTTCTACGCGGCCGTGTCCGTGGAGCAGGGGGACAAGACCCTCCAGATCGATGCGCGGCCCTCCGACGCCGTGGCCCTGGCCCTGCGCGCCGGGGCGTCCATCCTGGTGGACCCCGCCGTGATCGCGTCCCTGGCAGAGGGAAAGCCCAAGCCGGTCATCGCCTCCGACGGCGACGACAAGTGGACGGACATCCTGGAAAGCTACAACCCCGGCGACAACAAATACAAGATGTAGAGCCATGATAGACCTGCACACCCACACCACGTTCTCCGACGGCGAGCTGATCCCCGCCGAACTCGCCCGCCGCGCCGCCAAGGCCGGATACAAGGGGCTGGCCATCACCGACCACGCCGATCCCTCCAACATGTATCTCATCATCGAGAACCTGTTGCGTTTCGCCGAGGACACCGGCCCGCACCTGGACGTGAACCTGGCCGTGGGCGTTGAACTGACGCACATTCCCCCGGCGCTGATCCCAGGCCTCATCACCGAGGCGCGCCGGGCGGGAGCCCAGCTGGTGGTGGTGCACGGCGAGACCATTGTGGAGCCCGTGCTTCGCGGCACGAACCTGGCCGCCATCGAGGGCGGAGCGGACGTGCTGGCCCATCCGGGGCTCATCACCATCGAGGAAGCCGGGCTTGCCGCCGAGCGCGGCGTGCACCTGGAGATCACCACCCGCAAGGGCCACAGCCTGACCAACGGACACGTGGCCGTGATGGCGCGCACCTGCGGGGCGAAGCTTGTGATAAACAACGACGCCCACGCGCCGGGCGACCTGGTCTCCCAGGACATGCGGCGCATGATCGCCCTGGGCGCTGGCCTGACCTCGGAAGAGCACCGGCAGGCCGAGAAGAACTCCCAGGACATATTCACCCGGATCATGACCCGCAAATAGGTTCCGCCGCATCTTCCGGCAGGTGCCGAAATTGACGCCGCCCTGGCCGCATGACACTATGCGGCCCGTGAAAAAGCTCCTTTTCTCCCTCACATTCATACTCTGTCTGGCCGCGCCCGCCCTGGCGGACAAGGCCTCCGACCTGGACCTCATCCGACGCTTCTTTCCCCAGGCCGTGGCCTCGGTGACGCCAGACGGGCTCGTGCTCTCCGACGGCGCGCGCATCGTCTACGACGACGGCCGCGCCAAGGACGCCGAGGCTGCGCTTGACGACCCGGACATCGAGGACATGCTGGCCCAGCCCTATCCGCTTTCGCGCGTCACCGCCGAACCCGCGCCGAATTTTCATCCCGGACGCCGCCGGGTGGTCGCCCTGTTCAAGGCTGCCTACGGCCACGATGCCACCGAGGTGAAGGCCAACCTCGTGCCGGTGTCCTTTTTGGGCAAGACAGTGCTGTTCAACCAGCGAAACGGCGCAGCCCAGGCGCTTGAAGCCGTGGGGCGCGACCTGGAAGCCCTGCTGGCCGCGCATCCCGGATTCAAAGGCCACGTGCTGCCGCTGAGCGGCACCTTCGCCTGGAGGCCCATCGCCGGGACCGAGCGGTTGTCCATGCACAGCTTCGGCGCGGCCATCGACCTGAACGCCAAGAAAAACGGCTACTGGCGCTGGTACACGGGGAACAATCCGTTGAAGCTGCGCCAGGATTTCCCGGCGGAAGTGGCCGAAGTGTTCGAGCGGCACGGATTCATCTGGGGCGGAAAATGGGCGGAGTTCGACATCATGCACTTCGAGTACAGGCCGGAGCTTATCGCCAAGGCCCAGGGGCGCTAGCGCCGGACCCGTGAAGAACATGGGCATGTGTTTCACGGGTCAGACTAATAACTTGGCTGCTTAGGGATTTCCCAAAATTATCGCCCGCCGCTGCCCGGACAAAGGGGTAAGTCGGCAACAGGTTGGGATACTTGCGGATTCCAAAGGGCGCAGCCCTTTGGCCGCCGGAGGCGTTCCCCTACTGCGAATGCTGCGAGTCCCTCTCGTATTTGGGAACGCCATACTCGCCAACGCCGGGTTGCCCGGAACGGGCTCGCTTACCAGCCGCCGCCACCGCCGCCTCCGCCGCCGCCGCCGGAACCGCCCCCGCCTCCGCTCCCAGACGAACCGGAACTCGACGCCATGGCCGACGAGAAGCCGCTGGACAGGCTCTGCGAGAAGTCGCCGGGCGAAGAGACGTCCCAACTGGACCCGTGATACCAGACCGGCGTGTAGCCGTCGGGCGACTGGGCGGCCCGCGCCAGCACCTGGGCGAAGCGCTTGCCCCACTGGTGCTCAAGCCCCAGGGCCATGGCATAGGGCAGGAACTTCTCGAACAATTCGGACGTCTCTTCGGGCGGATTGACGAGGTTCAGGCGCTCCTCCTCGGCCACGCCCAGGTACAGGGCGAAGCCCTCGATCTGGTCCATGATCCTGCGCCCTTCCTCGGTGGGGGCTTTCAGCAGATGGTAGAACGTTGCGCAGGCGCTGCCGGAGGCCAAAAGTATCGCGGCGGCAAGGGGCGTGGTGGCCGCGCCCAGGAAGAACAGTCCCGCGAACTCGCCCAGCACGAAGGGAGTGGCAAAGGCCGTGAAGAAGATGGCTCCGGCCCAGGCCATGAAGCTGCCCCGGCCTTTGACCGCCTCGTGCCAGGAGGCTGCCACGCGCGACAGCAGCATGACCGTGCCCGCCGTCCATATGCTCAGCCAGGCCGCCATGAACAGGGACTGGTCGGTGCTCGGCCCGGAAAACACAGCGCACAGGCCCGCAGCCAGCGCTATGGCCACTCCGGGCCAGAACCAGCCGAGGTTGGGGTTGAAGAGATACCCCGTGTAGGAATCGCGCAGCGCCTTGCGCAGGGCGCTTTGGGCGTCGTTCAGCGCGGTGCGGTTGGAGCGTTCCACTTCCAGGGGGGAGCCGCCCTTGAAGAGAACCCGCATGGCGCTGTCCTCGTCCAGCCTGGAAGCCGTCTTCTGCTCCTTGCGCTGCTTCAGGCTGAATTCCCCTTTGTCCTTTTCCGTGATGGTCACCAGACCCTGTACTGCCAGGCTGACGATGGTGCAGGGCAGGTCCTTGTCGTCGTAGCCCATGCGGGAGATGTAGCGCGCGGCTGCCGGGGAGATGTCCGGCGGCGGCGCGTAGAGCGGGATGATGGTCCCCTTGTCGGGGTCGCGCCCCACCTTGAACCAGGCCGCGAGATAGTAGGCCATGAGCAGCGCGAACAGCCCAAGCGACGCGGCCAGCAACCTGTTCACGGAGAGCGCGTGCAGCAGTCGCTCCCAGGCGGACGGGCTTGCCACGAACCCTTTGGGCCAGGCCACCGCCGCCGTGAACCCCTCGCCCGGTTGCAGGGCTCGGGTGGTCTGGAAGACGATGCGCCCCGACCCCTCCTGCCTGACGGTGAAATCCAGGCCCTGCGCGCCCTTGGGGCCGGTGTACCCGGCGAACTGACGGACATTCGCTCTGGGCGGAACGATGAACACGGCCCGTACGCGCTCGATGGGAAAGCTCCAGCTGTTGCCGGTGAAGTTCCAGTAGATCTCGTCGTATTTGTCGAAGAAGCGGACCTGCGACGCGGCCAGATAGCGCAGCGTCCATGTGTAGACGCCCGGCGTCAGGAAAGAATCCTTGTGGCCCAGGTAGATGCGCACGCTCTCGCCCTTGTCCTCCATGCGCCAGTTCTCGGGGCCTACGCCGCGCCGGACCTCCAGCACCTGATAGGGCTGGCCGGACATGACCCCGATCCAGTCGAAGGGCGGTTTCAGCAGGTCTCGGTAGATGCCGCGCCTGATGTCGCGCCCCTGGACCAGGGCGGTGATGGTCTCCGTCACTTCGGTCAGGCCGTCCTGGCGGACCGCAACCACCGCATCGAAGGAGATGACGTGCTCCGCGTAGGCCCGGGCCGGATGGGCGAGCACGGCCAGGCAGAAAGCCCACAGCAGGAGAGCGCGCGTCAGGACATGATGCATGAACGATCCTCTTGGTGCTGTGCGGGTCACTTGGAGGCGAAATCCACCACGGGGACCTGGCGCTTGGAGTCGTTTTCGGCCTCGAAGAATTCGGCCTTGCCGAAGCCGAACATGCGGGCCACGATGTTGGAGGGGAAGGAGTCCACGGCGATGTTCAGGTTGCGCACTGCGCCGTTGTAGTAGCGCCGGGCCATCTGGAGTTCGGATTCTATCTCCGCCAGGGCGCTTTGCAGCTGCGTGAAGTTGGCGCTGGCCTTCAGGTCTGGGTAGGCCTCGGCCAGGGCCAGCACCTTGCCCAGGGCCTGCCCCAGAAGCCCCTCGGCCTGGAGTCGCTCGCCGGTGTCCTGCGCGGCCATGCTCCTGGCGTGCAGCGCGGCGATCTGTTCCACCAGTTCGCGCTCGTGGGTCATGTAGCCTTTCACGGTCTGGACGAGGTTCGGTATGAGCTCGGCTCGGCGGGTGAGTTGCACGTCCACGCCGCTCAGTCCCTCCTGCACCATGTTGGCGCTTCGAACCAAACTGTTGTACAGGGCCATCACCAACAGGCCCAGCAGCAACGCGGCACCCAGCAGAACGAGAAGGGTGATCATAGTGACGACCTCTCATTATTTCAGATTCTATACTTCCTAGACTCCATGAACCCGTCCTGTCAAATACGGGGGCGCTTCGCTCCGAGCCCGTCTGGCCGCATGCACCTGGGCAACGCCTGGACCGCGCTGCTGGCCTGGCTCTCGGCGCGCTCCAGGGGCGGGGCGATGATCCTGCGCATGGAGGATCTGGACCCGGACCGCTGCAAGCCCCATTTCGCCCGCCACATCCTGGAGGACCTCTCCTGGCTTGGCCTGGACTGGGACGAAGGCCCGGACGTGGGCGGCCCGCACGGCCCCTACACCCAGGACGAACGGCGCGACCTGTACCAGCGCTGCCTGGACGAGTTGGCCGCGCGCGGGATGGTCTATCCTTGCACCTGCACCCGCGCGGAGCTGCGCGCAGCGCAGGCTTCCCAGGCCGATGCCGGGGCAGGCAGCGGAGATGTTGCCGATGACGGCGCGCCGCACTCCGGCGTCACCCAGGCCCCCCACGCGGGCGAGGCCGAGCCGGTCTACGCCGGAACCTGCCTGCGCCTCACCCCCGAGGAGCGCAGCGCGCGCCAGGGGCGCGGGCGCGGCGCGGCGCTTCGCCTCGTGGTGCCCCGCGTGCGCATATCGTTCACAGACAGGGTGCTCGGCCCGCAGTCGCAGGAGCTGGCCGAGGAGTGCGGCGACTTCGTGCTGCGCCGCTCCGACGGCGTCCACGCCTATCAGCTGGCCGTGGTGGCCGACGACGCGAACCAGCAGATCACCGAGGTGGTGCGCGGGGCGGACCTTTTGAGCTCCACGGCGCGTCAGATTCACCTGTTCCATACTTTCGGCTGGCGCGCGCCGGACTACGCCCACGTCCCCCTGCTGGTGGACCCGGACGGCAGGCGCCTCTCCAAGCGCCGGGGCGACGTTGATCTCGGCCAGTTGCGCGACGCCGGGGCCTCCCCTCAGGCCATCGTGGGTTATCTGGCCTGGAAGGCCGGGCTTCTGGACGCGCCGCGCCGCGCTGCGCCCCAGGATCTGGTGGACGGATTCAGCTTCGCTCCGCTGCCCGCCGGGCCGCTGGTGGTGGAGCACAACTGGATGGAGGTGGTTGGATGATGCAGGGTCTTTTGTCGCGGCTGTCCGTCGTGCGGGCGGCCTGGGTGGTGGCGGCGGTTCTCGGGCTGGTGCTGGCCGGGCAGGACGGCGTGGCGCTGGCCGCCAAAAAGAGCGAAAAGAAGAAGCCGCAGGCCACGGGCGAGCCCATCGACGTCAATGCCCCTTCAAAACCCTGCTACAAGCTGAGCCACGGCAGGCTGTTCCACCGCTGTGAGCCGCAGAGCCTGCCCTACGGGCGCTGCCGCGTGGGCAACTCCTGCTGCCGGGGCAACTACGAGCTTTCGCCCATCAACTGGTACAAGTGCGAGGACCAGAACGGGCACGTGTCGTCCAGGCCCGCCGCGCCCGCCATCTTCATCCTGGGGGACAACTCCAAGCACCGCATGGGCACGGGCCACGTGTTCGTGGTGGAGAAGGTCCGCGACCTGGGAAACGGCCACTGGGATCTGGTGCTCTCGCACACCAACTATGACCGCAAGTGTTCCATCGAGACCGACGTGCAGGCAGTGTACGACGAGAAGGGCAAGCTGGTGACCATGAAGACCGGCCACTGGAGCGTCTGGGGCAAGAACCTCAAGGCTTTGGGATTCATTGTGAAATAGCCTGTCCGACCAAACCCGGTGCGAGGAGCGTCCATGACTACAGACTCCGCCGACAAGCGCGCCGCCTTCGCAGGCCGCATGACCGACATCCTGAACCTCTCCGCGCTCGGCACGGCCATGTGCCTGGGCTACCGGGCCGGGCTGTTCGAGGCTCTCGACAAGCTGGCCGCTCCCGCCAGCTGCGCCGAGGTGGCGCGCGCCGCCGGGCTGGCCGAGCGCCCGGTGCGCGAGTGGCTGGCCGTGATGGTCTGCGGCGGCGTGGTGGAGCTTGCCGAGTCGCCCCAGGGCGAGGACCTGTTCCTGCTGCCGCGCGAGCACGCGGATTTCCTGACCCTGCGGGCCGGGAGCGACAACTTCGGCGTGTACACCCAGGAGCTGCCGCTTTTGACCCGCTGCGCCCTGGATGAGGTGCAGCAGGGCATGGCCACCGGCGCGGGCGTGCCCTACGACCGCTACCCGTCCTTCCAGGACTGGATGGGGCAGGTGGCCGCCACGAAACACCGGCAGGTGCTGGTTGACGTGTTTGTTCCCTCCGTGGCCGACGGCGAGATGGCGCGGCGGCTCGCGCGCGGCGTCCGGGTGCTGGACGTGGGGTGCTCCGAGGGGCTGGTGTCGCTGCTGATGGCGGCGGCCTTTCCCCGCAGCGAGTTTCTGGGCATCGACATCTCGGAAGCTTCCGTTAAGCTGGCCAGGGCCGAGGCCGCGCGCCTGGGGCTTGGGAACGCGCGCTTCGAGGTGTGCGACGCGGCGAGCCTGGCCGTCGACGCCGACTGCGCTGGCCGGTTCGGGCGCTTCGACTACATCACCGCCTTCGACTCCGTGCACGACCAGACCCGCCCCCTGGAGGTGCTGCGCGGCGTCCGGGCCGTGCTGGCCGAGGGCGGCATGTTCTCCATGGTGGACATCAAGGCCGAGACGCCCCTGGCCGGGAACCTGAATCATCCCATAGGCACCTTCCTGTATACGGTCAGCCTGATGCACTGCATGCAGGTGGGGCTGGTGGACGGCGGGGCGGGGCTTGGCACCATGTGGGGCAGGCAGAAGGCGCTGGAGATGCTGGAAGAGGCCGGGTTTGATGCCGTCGAAGTCTGCGAGATCCCCACGGACCCGTTCAATACGCACTATCTTTGCCGTTAGCAGAGACTTGCGGCAGCGCAGGGAGTGCACCTGGAAAGATGAGTCGTCCGCCGCATGGCCTGATGAACACGCAATGACGCGCAGGAACAGGCGTTCCCGCAATGGCAGGTATGATGGATTCTCCCTTTGATTTCTTCGTGATCAAGAAAATAGTCTCGCTGCTGATCTATCCGTATTCCCTGGCGCTGATTCTTGTGGCCGCCGGGGTCGGGTGCATCTGCCTGGGGCGGCGGGTCAGGCTCGGCAAGTGGCTGGCTGCGGTCGGCGTTCTTTTCCTGATCGTCCAGTCCGTGCCGTACGTGCCCAATGAGTGCATGCGGCGGCTGGAGTACGAGTATCCGCCGGTGCTGAAGGAGACCGCAGTTCCCGGCGGCGCGAAGTGGATCGTGGTGCTGAGCGGCGCGTCCACCAACAACACATACGTCCCCGTGACCAGCCGCAACTCCGGCGACACGCTGCACCGCGTGGTGGAGGGGGTGGTGCTGGCCAACCGGTTCCCGGAGGCGAAGCTGCTGGTATCGGGCGGCGGCTATGTGGAGAGCGGGCCTGCGGCGAATGTGATGGCCGAGATGGCGCGTGATCTGGGAGTCTCGCCGGACCGGATCGTCATGGAACCGGAGTCCAGGGATACCGAGGAGCAGGCCAAGATCATCGCCGGGGTGGTCGGCGGCGACAGGGTCCTGCTGGTGACGTCCGCGCTGCATATGCCCCGGTCCATGATGCTGTTTGAGGCCTACGGGGTGGATGTGGTGGCAGCGCCGACGGCGCATATCTCCACCACGCACCCGCAGCTGAAATTTTTGTTGTTCCCCTCGGCGTCAGGGGCGGTGCTGTCCGGGGCGTGCGCTCATGAGTTGATTGGGATGGCGTGGTTTAAGTTGAAGCGGGTGTTTCAGTAGGGGGGATGGTGATGGAAAGGCGCGAGGAAGAAAGGCCGGGCATGCGGCTGGTGGAACTTTGGGTGCCGGATTTGAACGGCTCGGCAGGGCGCAGGAGTTCAGGCGTCAGTCGCTGCTGGCGAGCCAGGGAGTGGATGAGCAGGAGGTGTTGGAGTTTTTGGAAGATACAAGTGCCTGGGGTGGAGGCGAATGAAAGGATGAGAGGTGGTGGTAAAGTGGTGCTTCCTCTCTCCCTCGAATGTGTGCAACAGATGCTGCTGCGTTGCGTAATTGGGTAGTTGTTGAATTTGTAGTTGGGGTTGGAGGAGGTCCACGCTTAATTCTTGTTCTTCATTCTTCTGATTGTGAGTTCTGAGTCGTTTACTCCGTAAATTTGATCATTATTTTTGTGTTTACGAATTTATTTTTGCGGAGTGTTCCATTTGAAACCTTGAGTTCAGTCGTGTCTCCGTGGATGTTTATTCCAATGGGCCGCAGGTCGATGTGCGGAATTGTTATTTTGTCCGCAGAAGTTTTGATGATGGTGATTATGTTGTTTGATTCGATTTTGACTTTTGTTTTGTTTGCATTTCTTTTTATGTGAACAAAGTTTGCTTGTGATTTGGAATCGACGATGTACTGGATTGGATATGCGTTGTTCTTCGCGTATCCTGATAGCCATATGCGAGGTTGTTTCCCAGTTCCGATAAGAAGTGGTATGAATGTGTTTATTAAGAATAGTATTTCGCCATTGATTATTGTGTTGCCACAGAGTTCAATGGTGCCGAACGGAGTATATCCGTCGGGAACGTGGAGATCTGAAAATTTAGCGACCATTTCTGATCTCCGTAACTTGCGGTGCTTCAGAGAAATGCTTTTGAATTTTCTTCAAGACTTTCTTTTTTTCGCTAGGAAAGGCAAGGCTTATGAGGAACATCAGCAAAGAAATAATAAATCCAACAATTGGGATAGCCCACTCCCATTGTTCTATTGTGTATTTGTTTGGCGTATAGAAGTTAACGGCGTACTTGGCAAGTACACTGAGCAAGTATCCAAGGCTAACCGTCGCAGAATATTTTGCGCCTTTTATGGGCAAGGAGTCGTTGCTTTGCAGCCTCAAAAAGTCAGCCTCGTATAGGCAATACGCTTCTTGGAATGACCCTACAGTTGGTTCAATCCTGGCGGACCCTCCCACGATGGGTTCTGTAATGGTTCTGTTAAAGAATTGCATCTGGCAGTGGTATTAGCAAAAAAATACGTCCCGATTTGAACTGAATAATTGGTCGGTGTGTTGCGGTGAGCTGGCAATCCCGAGAAAATGATGTGTGAAATTGACCACAATGTCCAGTCGAATGTAGGATAGGTTAACAATACCCCGTCGGGTCCTCCACCCCAGCCTCTTCAAATCCCTTCTTCCTGAGCAAACACGAATCACATCTCCCGCACGCCAGCCCGTCCTCGCTCGGGTCGTAGCAGCTGTGCGTCAGCCCGTAATCCACCCCCAGCTTCATGCCTTCCTGGATAATCCGCGCCTTGTCCCAGTGCATCAGCGGCGCGTGGATCTTCATCTTCAGCCGTCCCTCGACGGCCTCTTTAATCGCCAGATTGGCCATATTCTCGAACGCGGCCACGAACTCCGGCCTGCAATCAGGATACCCTGAATAGTCCAGCGCGTTCACCCCGATGAAGATGTCCGCCGAGGGCAGCACCTCGGCCCAGGCCAGCGCCAGCGACAGGAAAACCGTGTTCCTGGCTGGGACGTAGGTCACGGGGATTTCGTCCTCCATCACACTCACGTCCCGGTCTTTCGGCACGTCGATCTCGGCGGTCAGCGCCGACCCGCCGATCTTCCCCAGCGGAACGTCCAAAATCAGGTGCCCGGCGGCGCCCAGATGCTTTGCCACGCGCCGCGCGGCGTCCAGCTCCACCTCGTGGCGCTGTCCGTAGCGGAAGCTCAAGGCATAAGCACGGTATCCCTGCGATTTGGCGATGGCCAGACAGGTGGAGGAGTCCAAGCCTCCGGAGAACAGGACGACGGCGTTCTTCACGATGAAACCTCGATTATGATGTCAGACCCCGCGCGCGTCGGGGTCCCAGATGAGCTTGTGGAGTTGCAGCCCCAGGCGGATGGGCAGGCGCTCTTCGAGAATCCAGGCCACCAACTCGGCGGGCGGCAGCTGGGCCAGCACGGGCGAGAAGTGGATGTGGCGCGTCTGGGGCAGGATGCGCCGCACGATGCCTGCGGCGTAGTCGAAGTCCTGGCGGTCAGCGATGACGAATTTCAGCTCGTCCTTTTCGCGCAGCCGCTCCAGGTTGCTCCACTCGGTGGAGGTGTGCATGCCGCTGGACGGGCATTTGATGTCCACGATGGCGGTCACGCGTTTGTCCAGCACGTCCACGGGGAACGTGCCGTTGGTCTCCACCAGCACCTCGTAGCCGTGCTCCAGGAACTTCTTGGCCAGAAGCGGCGTCTCGCGCTGGGCCAGGGGCTCGCCGCCGGTTATTTCCACCAGTCGGCAGCGGTGCCGGGCCACGGCCCACATCACGTCCTTTCGGCTCATGACCTTGCCGTCAGCCCAGGAGTAGCTGGTGTCGCACCAGGAGCAGCGCAGGTTGCAACCCGAGAGACGCACGAAAGTGCAGGGACGCCCCGCGTGCGAGGACTCCCCCTGGATGGAATGAAAAATCTCCGTGACGACTACCGGCATCCGCCCACCATTTGACGCAAGATGGACGAAAGCCTAATCCAGATGGGGCGCGGTGTCAAAAGATGCCGCCGCAAGGAGCAAGCAATGAGCGTACAAGACGACGTGTCCGCCCTGACCCACCTGGGCCAGGCCGGGACCGCCTACCCCGAGCGCGTGGAGCCGGGGCTTATCGAAACCTTCCCCAACCGCTTCCCGGAGCGCGAATACCAGATCACCTTCGAGACCGAGGAGTTCACCAGCCTCTGCCCCATGACCGGCCAGCCCGACTTCGGCACCATAACCATCACCTATGTGCCGGGCGAGCGCTGCATCGAGTCCAAGTCGCTGAAGCTGTACCTGTTCAGCTACCGGGGCGAGCCGAGCTTCATGGAAACCCTGACCAATCGCATCCTGGACGACCTGTCCTCGGCCTGCAAGCCGCGCCGGATGATGGTCACGGGCAATTTCCGCCCGCGCGGCGGCATCGGCATCGTGGTGGAGGCCCTCTACGAGGCGGACTAGCCCGGTTGTGGTGTCCGCTCCCTGGAATGGGCGTGCGAAACGGGCAATCGCCGGAAACGTCCCCGACTTTCCGGCTATTTCCTCCCGAAACACTTCCATAGACCGGGGCGAGGTGTTATCCTGTCAGGACGCTATTTAAAGCGCACACCCAACGAGGAGAACTGCAATGTGGGAATATACCGATAAAGTGCGCGAGCACTTCATAAACCCCAAGAATGTCGGGGAAATAGCTGATGCATCCTGCGTGGGCGAGGTGGGCTCGCTGGCCTGCGGCGACGCGCTGAAGCTCTACCTGAAAGTCGACGAGAACGACCGCATCGTGGACGCCAAGTTCCAGACCTTCGGCTGCGCCAGCGCCATCGCGTCCTCCTCCGCCCTGACCGAGATGATCAAAGGCAAGACCGTGGACGAGGCCATGGACGTCTCCAACCAGGACATCGCCGAATTCCTGGGCGGCCTGCCCAAGGAAAAGATGCACTGCTCCGTGATGGGCAAGGAGGCCCTGGAGGCCGCCGTGGCCAACCTGCGCGGCCTGCCCATGGCTCCGCACGAGGAAGGCGAGATCGTCTGCGAATGCTTCGGCGTGACAGACACCACCATCCGCAAGGCCATCGCCGAGAACAACCTGAAGACCGTCGAGGAGATCACCGATTTCACCAAGGCGGGCGGCGGCTGCGGCAAGTGCCTGGACAAGCTGGCGGATCTGCTGGCCGAGTCCAAGGGCGTGCTGAAACCCTTGCAACCGGTCGCGCCCGCGCGTCCCGCAGGACTCACCAACCTGCAGCGCATGAAGCTCATCTCCAAGATCATCGACGAGGAGATAAGCCCCAGCCTGCAAAAGGACGGCGGCAACATCGAACTGGTGGACGTGGACGGCAAGACCGTGCTGGTGCAGCTGCGCGGGGCGTGCTCCTCGTGCAAGTCCAGCCAGCTGACGCTCAAGCAGTTCGTGGAAAAGCGCCTGCGCGACGCCGTGGACCCCGATCTGGTTGTGGAGGAGGTGCGCTAGCATGCCCGTCATCTACATGGACAACAACGCCACCACCAAAGTGGACCCGGCGGTGCTTGAGGAGATGCTGCCCTACTTCTCCGAGCAGTACGGCAACCCCTCCAGCATGCACATGTTCGGCGGCATGGTGGGGCGCAAGATCAGCGAAGCGCGCGAGCGCGTGGCCGCCTCATTCGGCTGCCAGCCCGGCGAGATCATCTTCAACGCCTGCGGCACCGAGGGCGACAACACCGCTATCCGCTCGGCCCTGGCCTCGCAGCCGGACAAACGCCACATCATCACCACCCGCGTGGAGCATCCGGCCGTCTTGAACCTCGTCAAGCACCTGGAGCGCAAAGGCTACGAGGCCACCTACCTCGGCGTGGACGAGCAGGGACGCCTGGACCTGGACGAACTGCGCGACGCCATCCGCCACGACACCGCGCTCATCTCCGTGATGTTCGCCAACAACGAGACCGGCGTCATCTTCCCCATCAAGGAGATCGCCGAGATCGCCAAGGAGCGCGGCGTACTCATGCACACCGACGCCGTGCAGGTGCTGGGCAAGGTCCCCTTCGACCTGAAGGACATCCCCGTGGACTTCCTGGCCGTGTCCGGCCACAAGGTCCACGCCCCCAAGGGCGTCGGGGCCATGTTCGTGCGCAAGGGCGTGCAGTTCCGCCCCTTCATGATGGGCGGGCACCAGGAGCACGGACGCCGCGCCGGAACCGAGAACACCACCGGCATCATCGGCCTGGGCAAAGCCTGCGAGCTGGCCATGGGCAACGTGGCCCACGAGAACACCGTGGTGCGGGCGCTGCGCGACAAGCTGGAAAAGAAGCTGATCGAGGCCGTGCCCGACACGCGCATCAACGGCGTGGTGGATTCGCGCCTGCCCAACACCACCAGTCTGGCCTTCCAGTTCGTGGAGGGCGAATCGATCCTGCTGATGCTGGACGCCTTCGGGGTCTGCGCCAGCTCCGGCTCGGCCTGCACCTCCGGGTCGCTGGAACCGTCGCACGTGCTGCGCGCCATGGGCGTGCCGTTCACCTACGCGCACGGCTCCATCCGGTTCAGCCTGTCGCGCTTCAACACCGAGGCCGACGTCGATCTGGTGGTGGCCGAGCTGCCCAAGATCATCCATCGCCTCAGGGAGATTTCGCCCTTCAAGAGGACCGAAGGCGAAGCTCCGGCGTGTACTTGTTAAGAAATGCCTCCGGCGGCCCAGAGGAGAACTTTTTGAAAAAAGTTCTCCTCCGGGACCTCCTCTCAAAAACTTTTACGTAGCTTCGCATTCCAGCGCGGCAGTATGTCGTTTCGGGGAGCCGGGGGCTGGAGGGTGTAACGAGCGCGGCATGCGCGGCGGGCGACGAATCGTCTTCAAATCGGTTCGAGCCCGCCGCGCATGCCGCGAACGGGACAGCCTCCAGCCCCCGGCCGCCGCACCAGACCGCGAAGCCAACTGAGGGTCCAGGGGGATCATCCCCCTGGCGGGTGCAGGGCGGAGCCCGCCGGGGTGCGGGGCAGCGCCCCGCCATAATCTTCCAGTCCAGTGAGATTCCATGGCCACTCCAGACCATCCCACCTGCGCCGCATGCCCCTACGACTGGAGCGTCCGTTTCTGCCGCACCGGCAAAGGCAAGGCCCCTGCCAACTGCCCATCCATCCGGCTGCGGGACGTGTCCGAGCGCGCCACCGAGGCGACGCTTTCCGACGAGAACCTGGAGTTCGCCCGGCAGGCTTCCGTGCAGGAATCCGAGGGCTACGGCGGGCGCGACCAGGGCTACGCAGCGGTCAGGCCCATGAAGCCCCGCATCGTGGAGATCGTGGAGTTTGCGCGGCGCATGGGGTACAAGCGCCTTGGGCTGGCCTTTTGCATCGGCCTTCGCAAGGAGGCCGCCGTTGTCCAGGAGATTTTCGAGACCAACGGCTTCGACACGGTGTCCGTGGCCTGCAAGGCCGGGGCCGTGCCCAAGTCGGACCTGGGGCTTATGGCCTGCGACCAGGTGGACCCCGGCGCAACGCACGAGTCCATGTGCAACCCGGTGTTCCAGGCCGAGGCCCTGAATGCCTCGGACGTGGATTTCAACGTGCTGCTGGGGCTGTGCGTGGGGCATGACTCGCTGGTGCTGAAATACGCCCAGGCCCCGTGCACCGTGCTGGCCGTGAAGGACCGCGTGTTGGGGCACAACCCCCTGGCCGCCGTGCAGCAGTACGACGGCTATTATCGCTACCTGAAAAAGACTCTGGAATAGGCGGACCCTATGCTGCACATAACCTGCGGCGACTTCGCGGCGGATGAACTCAGGCGTGCGGGTGTGGCGGATGCAGCGCTGCCCTGGCGGGACGTGCTGCACGAAGGCCCGGTGCCCTCGGACGTCACCGGGCGCGAGATGCGCGAGATTAGGGCGGACTTCATCGCCTCCTGCGGCTGGGGAGCTTACGGCGACGTGCTTGAGTCGCTGGACGAGCGCGACCGCCTGCTTGAGGAATCGGGGGAACAGGGTGCTGCGCTGTGGTTCGAGGCAGACCTGTACGACCAGTTGCAGCTGCTGGAGGTGCTGTCGAGGCTTTATGGACTCGGCACTGCGCCTGAGCGTGTACAGCTGTTCGGTGGCGCGGGGTTTTCCGGACTTGGCGCGGACGACCTGCGTGCGGGGCTTGCGCCCGTAAGCGCCCAAACCATGCGTTCGGCGCACGAGGCGTGGGTGGCTTTCTGCTCGCCCGATCCGTCCGGTCTTGCGCGTGTCGCGGCCAAGGGTGTCGCGGGTCTGCCCTTCGCCGGACAGGCCCTGGGCAGGCTCCTTGAGGAATATCCGGGAATGCGAGACGGCTTGTCGCGCCTGGAGCGGACCATGCTCCAGGCGGCCTCGTCCGGGGCCGTGAGCGGTGCGGAACTGTTCAAGGCGGTGTCCCGGCAGGAGGAGCGCCCCTTCTTCGGCGACTGGCCGTGCTGGCTGGTGGCTTCGCGGCTCATGTCCGGCCCCGAGCCGCTGCTTGCAGGGGGCGAAGGAACTTTTCCGGAGCGGACCGTCCGGCTGACCAGCGCCGGCGAGAGAACGCTGAACGGTCAATCGGATTGGATGCGCGCTGGCGGCCAAGGGCGTTGGATAGGCGGCGTCCGTCTTGATGGCTCTCACGACTGGCGCTACGTACCCGACAGTGAAACGCTGACCCGGCTGGACGGGCCTGGAGTGATAGAATGAAAATAGCTTCCAACATGCTGGAACTGGTGGGCGGCACGCCCCTGGTACGGCTGAATCGTATAGGCGCTGGTCTGGATGTGCAGCTGGTGGCCAAGCTGGAGTCCGCCAACCCGTGTTTCTCGGTGAAGGACCGCATCGCGGGCAACATGATCCTGGACGCGGAGCGCCGGGGGCTCGTGGACCACGACACGGTTATCGTGGAGCCCACCAGCGGCAACACGGGAATCGGCCTGGCCTTCGTGTGCGCGGTGCGCGGCTACAAGCTGGTGCTGACCATGCCCGAGTCCATGAGCATCGAGCGGCGCACGCTGCTCAAGGGGTTTGGCGCGCAGCTGGTGCTGACGGAGGCTTCAAAGGGCATGAGGGGCGCCATCGAGAAGGCCCGTGAGCTGGTGGCGGAGCTGCCCAAGGCCTTCATGCCCATGCAGTTCGCCAACCCGGCCAACCCGGAGGCCCACCGCCTGACCACGGCCGAGGAGATCTGGCACGACACCGACGGCAAGGTGGATATTTTCGTGGCTGGCGTGGGCACGGGCGGCACGCTCACCGGCGTGGCCCAGGTGCTCAAGGGCAGGAAGCCGGAGCTCAAGGCAGTGGCCGTGGAGCCGGACGCCTCGCCCGTGCTGTCCGGCGGCGAGGCAGGCCCGCACATGATCCAGGGCATCGGCGCGGGCTTCGTGCCCGAGGTGCTCGAGGTGGACCTGATCGACGAGGTGTTCCGCGTCACCAACGATCAGGCCATTGGAATGGCCCGGCGCATGCTGCAAGAGGAGGGCATCCTGTGCGGCATCTCCTCGGGAGCCATCTGCCACGCGGCGGTGGAGCTGGGCAGGCGACCTGAAAACAAGGGAAAAATGATCGTATTCATTGTGTGCGACACGGGCGAGCGCTATCTGAGCACCGCCCTGTTTACAGGCATGGAGGAAACGAAGTGAAGCACGAACGCCATGTGCTGGCCAGTCTGAGCCCTGAACGGGACGTAATCGAGGATGTTGTGGGCAAGCTGTGCGCGCCCTCGTCGTATCAGGCGTTCGCCTGCCGCAAGCTCACGGATTCGCCCATGCCGTCCATCGAGGCGCTCACCGAAGTGGTGGAGCGGCTGAAGGCCGTCCTTTTTCCGGGCTACTACGGCGATTCGGAAGTGACGCCGGACACGCTGGCCTACCACACCGGGGCGCACCTGGACGTGGTGTTCCGCAAGCTGGCCGACCAGGTCAAGCGCGGCTTCTGCTTCGTGTGCCTGGGCGAGAACCGCGCCTGCACCGGATGCGAGGACCAGGCCATGGACAAGGCCACGGCCTTCCTGCGCTCCGTGCCCGGAATCCGCGAGAAGCTGGTGCTGGACGTGCAGGCCGCCTTCGACGGCGACCCGGCGGCCAAAAGCCCCGGCGAGACCATCTTTTCGTACCCGAGCATAACGGCGCTGATCCACCAGCGCATCGCGCATGAGCTGCACAAGCTCGGGGTGGACATCATCCCGCGCATAATAACGGAGATGGCCCACGCCCGCACCGGCATAGACATCCACCCCGGCGCGCAGATCGGCAAAGGGTTCTTCATCGACCACGGCACCGGCGTGGTGATCGGCGAGACCTGCATCATCGGCGATAACGTGCGCCTCTACCAGGGCGTGACGCTCGGGGCCAAGAGCTTCCCCAAGGACGCCAACGGCAACCCGGTGAAGGGTCTGGCCCGCCATCCCATCGTGGAGGACGACGTGACCATCTATTCCGGGGCCACGGTGCTGGGCCGCATCACAGTGGGCAAGGGCGCGGTGATCGGCGCGAACGTGTGGGTGACGTCTGACGTGGCTGCCGGGGCCAAGGTGCTCAAGGCCAACCCTGCGGAAAACGGCGGATAGCGCATGGACAAGAGAAAACTCGTCATCGCCATGGTGGGGTTGCCCGCGTCGGGCAAGTCGACGGTCTCCTCCAAGCTCAGGCAGTGCCTGGGCGCGGAGGGCGTGGCGGTGGAAGTTTTCAACAACGGCGACGTGCGCCGCGAGGTCTGCCGGGACAGCGACACCACCTGTTCCGATTTCTACGCTCCCGAGTACGAGCAGGGGGTGGCCATCCGTGAGAAGATCGCGCGCATCAACCTGGAGCGGGCGGCCACGTATCTTTCCGGCAAGGGCGACGTGGCCGTGCTGGACGCCACCAACGTCTCGCGCAAGCGTCGCCAGACCATAAAGGAAAGCCTGCGCGATTATCCGGTCTTCTTCGTGGAGTGCGTCAATCCGGACCCGGAGCTGGTGGAAGCCAGCATCAGCCGCAAGGCCGCCATGCCGGACTTCGCGCACATGACCCGCGAGGCCGCACAAGAGAGCTTCCGGGAGCGTATCCGCTACTACGAGCGCATCTACCAGCCGCTTGGAGACGAAGAGAACTTCGTGGTGCTGGATACGCTGCACAACCGCATCGAGCGCGAGCGCGTGCAGGGCGTGCTGCCGCACTACCGAATCCTGCGGGATCTGCTGGTGTCGGACTGGGTGCGCAACCTCTACGTGGTGCGCCACGGCGAGACGGCCTTCAACCTGGAGATGCGCATCGGCGGCGACTCGGAGCTCACGGCGCGCGGGCTGGTTCAGGCCCAGTCCCTGGCCTGGCATTTCCGCGAGACGCCGCTGCCTTACGTGTTCACCAGCACCAAAAAACGCACCCAGCAGATGGCCTCCATGATCTGCGACGGGCGCACCGACTGCCGCGTGATCCAGCTGGCCGAGTTCGATGAGATCGACGCGGGCGTCTGCGAAGGCATGACCTACGACCGCATCGCCCAGGACATGCCCCAGGTGCACGAAGCCCGCACCCGCGACAAGTATAATTACGTCTATCCCGGAGGCGAAGGCTACGGCACCCTCAAGGAGCGCGTGGAGCGGGGCGTCAAGAAGGCCCTGTACCTTTCCGGCAACGCCGAGCATATCCTCATCGTGGGCCATCAGGCCGTCAACCGGATGATCCTCTCACACTTCCTGTACCGGCGCACCGAGGATGTCCCGTACATCTACATCCCCCAGGACCGCTATTTCCACATTGTTTCCACGCATTCACGCAAAGTTTTCGAGCTGGTCAAATTCATGGGTTGATCACGGCCCCATGGCGTGCCATAGAAGGACTCAGGGGGGCGTCACACCATCGGAGGACCACAATGCTTGGACTTGAGAAACGTGTGGATGCCATCAGGCAGATGCAGGGCGATGAGGGCACTGAGCCCCAGGGACCGGGTCGTTCCGCTTCGACCATGGGAATCATGCTGGCTCTGGTGGCCATTTTGGCCGCTGCGGGCGTGTATTTTGCGGTGGAGGCCAAGTTCGGGGCCAAGATGAATGCCTATGAGGCGCGCATCACCGCCGCTGAGGCCAAGGCCGTGGAGGCCATGAACGCGCCGAAGGCCATGGCCCAGAAGGTC
Source organism: Fundidesulfovibrio putealis DSM 16056 (assembly GCF_000429325.1). NCBI lineage: Bacteria > Pseudomonadati > Thermodesulfobacteriota > Desulfovibrionia > Desulfovibrionales > Desulfovibrionaceae > Fundidesulfovibrio > Fundidesulfovibrio putealis. The sequence goes on along the minus strand of NZ_KE386886.1, from coordinate 20,764 downwards.
ATCGTGTCCAACACGTTGGGCGATGTGACCCACAAGGTGGGCATGCTCAAGGGCCAGCTGGACGCGTCGTACCAGGAGCGCCTGGCCAAGGTGGAGGAGATGCTGAAATCCATCCAGCAGGATGTGGACAAGTAGCATCGGTTTGATTCGCAGCGTGTAGTACGGAAGTTCGAAAGAGGCCGGGGAGCGTCCCCGGCCTCTTTTCTTTTGCCTGGATGGCAGGCGGATGCCGGAATAATGGCATCAAGTGCATGCTCGCGAGCCAGCGAAATCCGTTTAGATTGAGTGGCGCATTGGGCAGCCGTATCACCTCGGGAAGGTGCAAGGCAGAGTCAGCCGGGAGAGCGGTAGGCGTGTGACCCTGGTGGGTGGGAACGTTCGGGGCGTGGTTTCCGAATATCCGGGCGGCGACTTGATGGCGACAGCTTGAGATCAGTGCGGACGTGCAAGAAATAGCGTTGGCGGCACAGTCCGGAATGCAGTGTTGGGGCTGGGCCATCTGGCCATTGGGCACAAAAAAACGGCCGGGACTTTCGTCCCGGCCGTATGGCATGTCCGGCTAAACCTTCTTAGAACTTGTACTGCAGGCCGAAAGCGACCTTCCAGGAGTCGCCGTCCTGAGCCTGGTTGACCATGCGGCGTCCCCAGACGGACTTCTGGAAGGAGCCGTGAGCCCAACCGGCTTCAACGATGGCAGCCAGGTTCTCATAGATGTTGTACTGGTGGTCGAAGTTGATCGCCATCACGTACTCGTTGGTGGTCAGGTCGCGACCCATGGAGACGTAGTTGCCCACGCCGACCAGGCCGTTAGCCACGCGCAGGGCGCGAGCGTTGTTGGTGCCCTGAGCGTAGGTGAAGGTCAGGCGATGGGTCAGGTCCTGGATGAAGGAGATCTTGTTCAGGGAGAACACGAAGCCCCAGGAACCGATCGGGTTCACACCCATGTAGCCGCGGGTGTAAGCCTGCGAGGAGTCGAAGGCGAAGGAGGTCGAGGGACCCCAGTAGCCCATGACGGAAGGCATACGCTCGGAACCGTTGCGGGTGGAGCTGTCTTCGCCGGTGGAGTACCAGAAGGTCAGCTGGGGGGTCAGCAGGTCGAGGCCGGTGTACTC
>NZ_KE386886.1:17932-19327 GCF_000429325.1 Fundidesulfovibrio putealis DSM 16056 | reverse complement strand
ATGGGCAGGGCCAGGAAGTAACCGTCGAATTCGTCAGGCACCTGGGTGGTGGTGGGGTCGAAGTCGCGGTTGGTGTCCAGCAGGCGGGTGAAGCCAGCGATGACCTTGAACTGATCCACCACGGGGATGGTCACGATGGCGGCAGCGGCGCGCGAACCACCGAACACGGGGTTGGCGTTCATCAGGGCATCGGAGGAGATGGGCAGACCGAAGTCCTGCATGCCGATGGAGAACTCAACGTTGGTGTTGGGCCACTTGAACTGCAGGTAAGCCTGGTACACGTCGATGGCGACGGCCGGGTTGTCCACAGTGAAGGTGCCATTACCCCAGGGGGTGTTGTTCACGCGGATGCCGAGGCGGAACTTCAGGCCTTCGTTGGCGATGAAGTCGGTGCGGAGGCGGAAGCGCTCCCAGATGGTGAAGGCATCGTTGGTACGGGTGCCGGTGGGGTTCCAGCCGGTGAAGTTCTGCTTGTTGAAGAACGTGCCGTGGATACGGGCGTCGCCGGTCATCTTGACCTCGGTGGCGGCGGAGGCGATAGCCACACAGCCGAACACCATGGCGACGATGAGGGCCAGGGTAAACTTTTTCATTTTCTTCTCTCCTTTTACATCTAGAACAAAGGTTCGCCGGACGTTTGTCGGGTTGGGGCGTCTTACCAGGGAAGCCCTTTCCCGATTTGCCATGGCCCTCTTCTAGCCCTCCCGGGAATGGGGCGCAAGCAAAAAGTGCTGTTTTTTTGACCAGGGTATAAAATTTTTAACGGTACAGTTTTTTGTATACGGGCGACGGGCGCAAAAAAACGGCCGGGACTTTCGTCCCGGCCGTATGGCGTGGTCCGGCAGATTCTGATTAGAACTTGTACTGCAGGCCGAAGGCAACCTTCCAGGCGTCGCCGTTGTTGGCCTGGTTGACCATGCGGCGTCCCCACACGGAGCGCTCGAAGGAGCCGTGCGACCAACCGGCTTCGACGATGGCGGCCAGGTTTTCGTAGATGTTGTACTGGTGGTCGAAGTTGATCGCCAGGATGTACTCGTTGGTGGTCAGGTCACGACCCATGGACACGTAGTTGCCAACGCCGGTCAGCAGGTTGGCCTGGCGCAGGGCGCGGCCGCTGTTGGTGCCCTGAGCGTAGGTGAAGGTCAGGCGGTGGGTCAGGTCCTGGATGAAGGAGATCTTGTTCAGGGAGAACACGAGGCCCCAGGAACCGATCGGGTTCACGCCCATGTAGCCGCGGGTGTAAGCCTGCGAGGAGTCAAAGGCGAAGGAGGTCGAGGGACCCCAGTAACCCATGACGGTCGGCATACGCTCGGAACCGTTGCGGGTGGAGCTGTCTTCGCCGGTGGAGTACCAGAAGGTCAGCTGGGGGGTCAGCAGGTCGAGGCCGGTGTACTC
>NZ_KE386886.1:0-17657 GCF_000429325.1 Fundidesulfovibrio putealis DSM 16056 | reverse complement strand
ATGGGCAGGGCCAGGAAGTAACCGTCGAATTCGTCAGGCACCTGGGTGGTGGTGGGGTCGAAGTCGCGGTTGGTGTCCAGCAGGCGGGTGAAGCCCGCGATGATCTTGAACTGGTCCACCACGGGGATGGACACGATGGCGGCGGCAGCGCGCGAACCACCGAACACGGGGTTGGCGTTCATCAGGGCGTCGGAGGAGATGGGCAGACCGAAGTCCTGCATGCCGATGGAGAACTCGACATCGGTGTTGGGCCATTTGAACTGCAGATAGGCCTGGTACACGTCGATGGAGACAGCCGGGTTGTCCACGGTGAAGGTGCCGTTACCCCAGGGAGTGTTGTTCACGCGGATGCCGAGGCGGAACTTCAGACCTTCGTTGGCGATGAAGTCGGTGCGGAGGCGGAAGCGCTCCCAGATGGTGAAGGCGTCGCCGGTGCGGGTGCCCGCGTTGTTGCCGCCGTTATTGATGTTCCACCCGGTGTAGTTCTGCTTCAGGAACCAGGTTGCGTGAATGCGTGCGTCGCCAGTCATCTTTACCTCGGTGGCGGCGGAGGCCAGGGCCACACAGCCGAACACCATGGCGAGGACGAGAGCCAGGGTAAGCTTTTTCATCTTCTTCTCCCTTGTGCATCAAGCGATTTTGCCGGACCGTCTTCAGGTTGGGCGCCGTACCAGAGAAGCCCTTCCTGATTTGCCATGGCTTCGCTCTAGACCCTCAATATTTTTGATGCAAGCAAAATGTGATGTTTTTTTGACCAGAGTAAAAATTATTATACGGTTCAGAATTTTGTATCCTGACTTCAGCCATTTATGCGCATGAGGATGGTTTTCCGCGTTCAAAGGAGTGTTTATCGTGCATATATCACCGGAATGGTAGGGAATTGTATGGCTGATTTAAAGTCAAATAATATTAAGATGTTCTTTATTTCGCACGGCTTGGTTATGATGCGCGCCGCCATACACGCTGTGGACGGGATAAAGCATTACAATTTTGAAATGTTTGTCACGGATATACAGCAACCAAGGCCTGGATTACTCGGCTGAAGCAGGGGAGTACTATGCAATAATGGGGTGCAGGGAATGAAGCAGAGAGAAAGAGGAAACGATGCGGTCACGGGGAGGGATGGAACCCTCCCCGTGAATATGAGATTTATCGGCTACTTGGCTCCGCCGGTGAGTTCCACCAGCTCCGCCTGCTTGGGATGTTCGCCCATCCAGTTCACCTTGCCGGATTCGAGGTCATAAATGGCGCCCACGACCTTGACGGCCTTGGACTTCACCATGTTGCGGATCATGGGGCTCTGCTTGAACAGGTCCTCAATGGACTGCCAGGTGTTGGCCTCGATGGCCTTGTTGGCCAGGGCCTCGCCGGTCAGGCCGGGGTTCTCGGCCTTGACCTTGGTGACCGGGGGCACGATGTTGGCCACCAGCGCTGGGATGTTGCCGTGGGCCTCGCCTCCGGCGATCACCGCGTTCACCGCGCCGCATTTGGTATGGCCGAGGACCACCAGCAGGTTGGAGCCCAGGTGGTCGGCGCCGTATTCGATGGTTCCGGCCTGGTCGAAATAGGTCACGTTTCCGGCCACGCGCACCACGAAGAGGTCGCCGACGCCCGTGTCAAAGACCACTTCCAGAGGCACGCGGCTGTCCGCGCAGCCCAGGATGGTGGCGAAAGGCTTCTGGCCTTCCTTGGCGGTGATCGAGCGACGCAGCGGATCCTGATTGGGATGGATGGTCTTGGACGTCACGAAGCGTTCGTTGCCGCGCTGCAGACGCTCAAGGGCCAGTTCGGGGGTCGTGCTCGGGGCCGGGCCGGAGGCCCATACCATGGCCGCGCAGACAAGAACGACCATCATGGACAGAGTCAGGACACGTTTCATCGGATCACTCCTTTTTTAAGTTTCAGGCCTTCAATATTATTCACTCTTTCATGCATGAAGTCAAACGAGGGCAGCGGGACGCGCTTTCCGGACAAAGTGCGCCCGGGATGTTTTCCCCCGGAGTATTCAGGTTCACGCATTAATGATGTATACCAAAAGGGCGTCCCGGAAAAGTGAATCCGTCCGATCGCAGGAGAGAAGCGTATGGCATGGCCGATTCTGGAAAAATTGGGCGGCATGTTCGCCAAAAGGCCGGACAAGCCTGAGCCCTTGGGGGAGGTCTCCGTGGTCACCTGCGGGCTGGTGGACGTCGATGATGCAGCCTGCGCCAGACTGAGCGTTGGGGAGGACCTGCCCCTGAGTCTGTGCGGAGACGGCCGCGTGGCCGTGACGCGCGCCAAGTCCAGGGCCCAGGACCCGGTGGGCTATCTTCCCGAGCGTGAGAGCCCCCACGTGGCCAAGCTCATGGAGGGGCGGGCCACCCTGGGCTGCCGGGTTGTGCAGATGGAGCGCGGCCAGGGCCGTGACGGACTGGTGCGCGTAAGGATATCCATTCGGATGTAACACGAGGCGGGGCCGCCTCTTCGTGTGAAGAAGCGGCCCCGCCATGAGTATTTGAGCTATTTTTCCGGCTGATCCGGCGCGCGCTCGGCGAGGCCCGGTTCGGGCGGCGAGAAGCGCTCGATGATGCCCTGGACCAGCACGTAGAACACCGGGACCACCAGCACCGCCAGCAGGGTGGAGGCCAGCATGCCGCCGAACACCGCTGTGCCCACAGCCCGCTGGCTGGCCGCACCCGCGCCGTTGGCGGAGAGCAGCGGCACCACGCCCAGGATGAAGGCGAAGCTGGTCATGAGGATGGGCCTGAAGCGAAGCCTCGCCGCAGCCACTGCCGCGTCCGCGATGGAATGGCCCTCGGCTCGCAGTTCGCGAGCGAATTCCACGATCAGAATGGCGTTCTTGGAGGCCAGCGCAATAAGCAGGACCACGCCCACCTGGGTGTAGACGTTGTTGTCCATGCCCCGGATGAACACTGCCATGGCCGTGCCCAAAAGGGCCAGGGGCACCACCATGATGACCGAGGTGGGCAAAAACCAGCTCTCGTATTGGGCGGCCAGCACCAGATAAACCAGCAGCACGGCCAGGGCGAAGATGAAGTAGGCCTCGTTGCCCACCTTCTTCTCCTGGTAGGCCATGTTGGTCCAGGAGATGCCCATGGAGGAGGGCAGATTGGCCTTGGAGAGCTGCTCCATGAGGGTCAGGGCCTCGCCGGAGGAGAAGCCCGGCGCGGCGGAGCCGAACACGGAGGCCCCGGTGAACAGGTTGTAGCGGGTGAGGATGGCCGGACCGACGATGTCCTTGGCCGAGATCAGCGCGCCCAAGGGCACCATGTTGCCCTGGTTGTTGCGCACTTCCAGCTTCATGATGTCGCTTGATTTCAGGCGGTACGCGGTGTCGGCCTGCGCGCGCACCTGATAGGTTCGTCCGAACAGGTTGAAGTCGTTGATGTAGGACGATCCCAGGTAGGTTTGCAGCGTGGAGAACACGTCCTGGATGGGCACGCCGTAGGTCAGGGCCTGGGTGCGGTTCACGTCGGCCCACACCTGCGGGGTGGAGGCCGAGAAGGTCGTGTTCAGCCCGGCCACGCCGCTCTGGCTGCGCCCGGCCACAATGACGTTGCGGATGGCGTCCTGCAGGGCCTGCGGTCCCAGGTTGCCCCAGTCCTGCACCACCATCTCGAAGCCGCCCGCCTGCCCGAGGCCCTGGATGGCCGGAGGCGCGAAGGCGAAGCCCATGGCGTCCTCGATCTGCATGAGGGCGCCGTTGATGTGCCGCAGGATGGCCGCCTGGGTCTCGTCCTTGCCGCGTAGGCTCCAGTCCTTGTAGGTGACGAAGGTGGTGATCATGTTGGACTGGTTGGCGTTGTCCAGGATGGACATGCCGCCGAAGGTGATCCAGTCCGAGACGCCGGGGGTGTTCTTGAGCATGGCGTTCAGCTTCTGGTTCACCTCCCTGGCCCTGACCTGCGAGGCCGCGGGAGGAAGCTGCACGGACATGATGCAGTAGCCCTGGTCCTCCTCGGGCAGGAAGCCCGTGGGCAGGCTGGTGAAGAGCCACATCGTCAGGACGATGAGACCGGCGTAGCCCAGCATGGCCGCCTTGCTGTGGTTCACCATGAAGCGCACCACGCGCTCGTATCCGTGCTCGAAGCGCTCATAGACTGTGTTGAAACCCCGGAAGAAGGCGTTCTTCTTTCCGGTCTGGGGTTTGAGCCACAGGGCGCACTGGGTGGGCTTGAGGGTGGCCGCGTTGATGGCGGAGATGAGCGCCGTGGAGGCGATGACCAGGGCGAACTGCCGGTAGATCTGGCCTGTCACGCCCGGCAGGAAGGCCACGGGCAGGAACACCGCCGAGAGCACCAGGGTGATGCCGATGATTGGCCCGAGCAGTTCGCTCATGGCCGCGATGGCGGCGTCCTTTGGCGATTTGCCCAGTTCCATGTGGTGCGCCGCGCCTTCCACGATGATGATCGCGTCGTCCACCACGATGCCGATGGACAAGATGATGCCGAACAGGGTGATGAGGTTCACCGAGAACCCGAGGCCGGACATGGCCACGAACGCGCCCAGTATGGTCACAGGCACCGTGGTGGCCGGAACCAGCATGGCCCGGAAGTTCTGCAGGAAGACCATGATGACGATGAGCACCAGCACGCCTGCTTCGAACAGGGTCTTGTACACGTCGTGGATGGAGGCGTTGACGAACAGCGTGGTGTCGAAGGGGACGGAGTAGACGAGCCCCGGCGGGAAGTCCTTGGAGAGTTTGGCGATCTCCGCGCGCACGCTCTCGGCCACGTTCAGGGCGTTGGCTCCGGGCAGCAGATAGATGGGGATGCAGGCCGCAGGCTGGCCGTTCTTCTCGCCGAACAGGGTGTAGGTCTTGGCGCCCAGTTCCACCCGGCCAAGGTCCTTGACGCGCACCACCTTGCCGGTCTGGTCGAAGGAGCTCTTGACGATGATGTTCTCGAACTCCTCCACCGTGACGAGTCGGCCCTGGGTCTGCACCGTCAGCTGGAACTGCTGGTTGGGCGGAGTGGGGGCCTGCCCCAGCTGGCCCGAAGCCACCTGGACGTTCTGCTGCGACACGGCGTTCACCACGTCCTGGGCCGAGAGGCTCAAGGACTTCAGCTTGCCGGGGTCCAGCCAGATGCGCATGCCGTAGTCGTCCGCGCCAACGATGGAGAGGTCGCCTACGCCGTCCAGGCGGGCGATGGCGTCTTTTATGCGAAGCGTGGCGTAGTTGGAGAGGAACAGGTCGTCGAAGGTGCCGTCCGGGGAGGTCAGCGAGATGACCAGCAGGATGGCCGTGGACTTCTTCTTGACCGTCAGGCCCTGGCTCTGCACCTGCTGGGGCAGGCTCGGGATGGCGATGTTCACCCGGTTCTGGACCAGCATGGTGGCGATGTCCAGGTCGGTGCCCACCTCGAAGGTGATGGTGAGGTTGTAGCTGCCGTCGCTGGCGGACTTGGAGGACATGTAGAGCATCTTTTCGACGCCGTTGACCTGCTGCTCGATGGGAGCGGCAACGGTTTCGGCGAGCACCTCGGGGCTGGCCCCGGGGAACGATGCGGACACCTGCACCGTGGGCGGGGTGATCTCCGGGTACTGGGCCACGGGCAGCGAAAACAGCGACACCGCGCCCAGGAGCATCATGACGATGGCCAGGACGTTGGAGAGGACCGGGCGGTCAATGAAGAATTTTGAGAACATGTGGGCGTCGTTTCCTAGGGTTTGGCCGCTGCGGGGGCGCCCGGGGCTGCTTCTTCCGGAGTCACTTCGCCGCCTGCCCTGGCCCGCTGGATGCCGTTGACGATCACCCGCTCCGAGCCGTCCAGGCCTTTGTCGATGATCCGCATGCCGTCCACGACCGTGCCGACGCTCACGGGGCGCTGCTCCACGATGTTCTTGTCACCGACCACCAGCACGTAATGTCCCACCTGGGCCACGCCCACGGCGGCTTCCGGCAGCAGCAGGGCGTCGCGCGTTTCCACGGGCGCGCGCAGGCGCACGAACAGGCCGGGCAGCAGGTCCCGCTTGGGATTGGGGAACACGCCGCGCATGAGCAGCGTGCCGGTCTGGGGATCGACGCCCAGGTCGGTGTAATCGAGGGTGCCCTTGTAGTTGTAGCTGGTGGTGTTGGAGAGCCCCATCTCCAGGGCGGCCTTGCCCTTGGGGTCGTCGTGCTTGTTCTCGTGCGCCTTGATGATGCGCAAGAGCTCGCGTTCGTTCAGGGTGAAATACACGTAGAGCGGATCGTCCTGGATGATGGTGGACAGAAGCGTCTGCTGGCCCCCGCCGCCCACCAGGTTGCCCACGTCCACCTGGTGGCGTCCCATGCGGCCGTCGAAGGGGGCGGTGATCATGGTGTAGCTCAGGTTCAGCTTGGCGATGTCCAGCTGGGCTCTGGCCGACTCCAGGCTGGCGATGGCGGAGTCACGCGTGGTCTGCCACTTCACCACCTCGGTGTCGGGTCCGGCCTTCTCGGCGTAGAGCTTTTTGGCGCGGTTGTATTCGATTTCGGCCTGGGTCAGGGTGGCCTTGTAGCTGTCGATGGAGGCCTGGGCCTCTTTCACCTTGGCCTTGTACTGATCCTGCTGGATGACGAAGAGCAGCTGGTCCTTCTTGACGTGCTGGCCGTCCTGGAACTTGATGGCCTGGAGGTAACCTTCCACGCGGGCGGGCAGGTTGACGGACTGCATGGCCTGGGTGTTGCCCGTCGCCTCCAGGTAGTCCACCACGGACTTGCGCAGGGGCTTGGCCACGGTGACCTTGGGGGCCGGAGGCGGCACGTAGGCGTTGCGCTTGTCGCAGGCGACGATCAGGGTCGAGGCGGCCAGGAGGGCCACAAGCATCAGGTAACGCTTCGCGTGTCGGCGCATGAGAGTCATCCTTTTATAAACCCGGAACATAACGGTCCAACCCACTCTTGGCAGGGTCTTCCTGCTTGGCGGGATTCTCCTTGAGCATCGGACCCCAGAAGGTGCGCTTGGACATCTCTTCCTGGATCTGCGGCGGCACGGCTTCGGGCCGTTCCTGCCAGCCTCCGCCGAGCGCCCGGTACAGGCTCACCATGCCCAGCGCGATGTTGCCCTGGGCCTGGGCCAGCGAGTCCTGCTGGTTCAGCTGGTCCTGCTGGGCCACGATGACCGTGGTGAAGTCGGTCTTGCCCTCGCGGTATTGCAGGAAGGCCAGCTCCGCCCCGCGCTTCGCGGCGTCGGCGGCCTTGGCCAGGAACCCTGCCTGGGCGCGGGACTGCTGGTAGTCGGAGAAGCCGTCCTCGGCCTCCTTGAGGGCCTTGAGCACGGTGTTCCGGTAGGTGAGCAGGGCTTCCTGGAACAGGGCGTCCTGCACGCGGACGTTGTTTATGATGCGCCCGTAGTTGAACAGGTTCCAGGTGACGGACGGGCCGAACCCGGCGGTGAAGCTCTTGGCAGAGAGGATGTCCGCCAGGGAGAAGGCCCCCATGTTGGAGGACAGCCAGCCCACGTTGCCCGTGAGGCTGAACGACGGGAACAGCTCCGCCTTGGCCACGCCGATCTGGGCGCACTGGGCCATGGCCTGGTACTCGGCCTGCCGGATGTCCGGGCGGCGGCGCAGCAGCTCAGCCGGGACGCCCACGCCGATCTGGGCCGGGCATTGCGGGATGCGCGAGGACTCCCCGAGCAGCGCCGCGAGGTCGGAGGGTGGCATGCCCAGAAGGATCGCCAGGGCGTGGCGCGACTTCTGGATGGAGTTGGTCAGTTGCGGCACGCGGGCCAGGGTGGATTCGAGCAGCGTCTTGGCCTGCATGACGTCGCGCTCGCTGGTGGCCCCCAGGGTGAAGCGGATGTCCGCGATCTTCAGGGCCTCGGTTTCCAGTACGGCGTTTTCCTTGGCGATGCGCAGGCGCGCCTCGCTGACGCGCAACGCCACGTAGGTGCTGGCCACGTCGGAGGCCAGGGTTACCAGGGCGTTGTCGTAGTCGGCTACGCTGGCCGCGAGGCTTGCGTCGGCGGACTCCACTGCCCGGCGGAACTTGCCCCAGAAGTCCAGCTCCCAGGCGGCCTGGACGCCCAGGTTGTTCTGCCAGTAGATCCACTGCGTTCCGGACTGGTTGCCGGGCTGGGGAGCGGAGGGGTTGCTCTGGCTGGCCTGGGTGTAGGTGTAGCCGCCTACGCCCTGCTGGGTCTGCGGATAGATGTTGCCAACGGCGATACCCAGCTGCGCTCTGGACTGGAGGATACGCACCCCGGCGATGTGCAGGGGGATGTTCTGCTTGCGCGACAGCGCAACGAGGTTGTCCAGCACCGGATCGTCAAAGAGTTTCCACCAGTCCTCCACCGGGGGCAGGTCCGGGCGGGACTGGGCGTACTCGGCTTCCAGCCAGGAGTCTGGTTTGGCCGCAGAGGGCTTTTTGAAGTCCGGGCCGACCTTCATGCAGCCGCAGAGGCTCACGGCGGCGAGGAGAATCAGCGGCAGAAGAAAGCGCGTGCTCATGTTTCATCCAATGACGGAGTGCTTAGGGTGGGTATTGTTTAACACCAGGCAGGCAGTGCAAGGCAATAGAAAAACGCCGTAAAATTGGAGATAAATGCCTCTGTTACATTCGGGAGGACTGGATCCGGGGAGGTGGAAATGGCACGTGACGAGGCATGAAGAAGATGGGTATGGACTCGTAGCGGCCAGCGAACCGGCCGGAGGAGGCACTGTGAATGTAAGAATCGCGAAGGCGCTGTTGTCGACGGTGCAGACCGTATTCCTGTGGTCGCTGCTCTTTTGCCTGCCGGGGGTATCTTCGGCCCAGATTCCCGCAACCGGGGCAGCCACCATCCAGGATATGCTGTTCGCGCCCTTCGATGCCCTCTACGCCGCAAGCGTCCTGGACGCGCAGGCCAATCTTGCGCATCTGAAACAGCCCCCGTCCGCGCCCGCCATCCAGGACATCACCCCGGAGAACAAGGCCCTCATCTGGAAAGGCGAGCCCGGCGCAAGCCAGGTGCTGGTGACCACCTTCACCAAGTCGGCCTATTATTCCAATCTCCAGTCCGGGCAGACCATCCCTGCGGCGGTGGACCTGTGGGTGGTGCCCGCCCCGCAGATGTACACGGAAGTGCGTGCCGAAGACCCCCAGGGTGCCGCGCTCGCGCCCAAGCTGGCCGCCTCGCAGTATCTGGGGCTTCCTCCGCGTAACACCAACGACTCGGTGGTGTCTGTCTGGGTCGATCCAGCCATGTTGCTGCGTCCGGCCATCGACCCGCGAACCGACACCCACGAGCTGGAGACCTCGTTCCCCCTGACCCTGCAGAACGTGCCGCTCACGCAGGCCCCTGTCCTGCCCAAGGACCCGCCCGCGCCGGGGTTCTCCTCCGTGCCGGACTACGCCGCATGGTTCTTGGACCGCCAGAGCGTCATCTACAATTTCACGGTCTCAGGCGGCCCCTACCCCTGGACCGGGCTCGGCTACACCTACGACTGGAACCCCGCCGCTCCCGACGTGGTGGGCGCGAGCGAGTTCATCATCCCGCGCGGCTCCCCGGTGACCTTCCGGGACGCCACCCCGGTGGGCGAGTATTTCAAATGACGCCCCGTCTCCGGCGGTCCCGCCGGGCACTTTACAGTGGACGGTTTGGAAGGTAGCGCACAAAAATCATGATGATCCACGCCCTCATCGTTGACGACGAAGCCCCGGCCCGCGACGAGCTGGCCTACCTGCTGGAAGACCACCCCGATGTGCGCGCCCGGCAGGCGTCCAACGCCCAGGAGGCCCTGGCCGCCATCGCGCGCGGCGATGTCACCCTGGTATTCCAGGACATCCAGATGCCCGGCCAGGACGGTTTCCATGTGCTGGCCGAGGCCCAGGACCTCGATCATCCGCCGGTGTTCGTGTTCGTCACCGCCTATGACCAGCACGCCATCCGTGCCTTCGAGGAGAACGCCGCCGATTATCTGCTGAAGCCGGTCTCTCCAGAGCGTCTTGCCAAGTGCCTGGACCGCGTGCGCAAGCTGCTGCACGCCCCTGAAGCCGCCCACAGCGAGGATTGCTCCGGCGCGCAGCTCGACACCAGCGGCCAGCCCCTGCGCGAGGCCGTGGAGCGCCTGTTGTCCTCGGTGGGGCGCGCAAAGCCCCTGCCGCGCCTGGCCGTGGAGCAGGGCGGACGCATCTGCCTGGTGTCCACCGCCAAGGTCATCCTGGTGGAGGCCGACGAGAAGCGCGTGCTGGCCGTAACCGACATGGGCCAGTTGTCCTGCCACGGCCTGCCCACCCTGGCCAAGGCCGCCGAGCGCCTGGAAGGCCTGCCCTTCTTCCAGGCCAACCGCGCCCAGCTCATAAACCTGGAGCGCATCGCGGAGTTCTCCCCCTGGTTCGGCGGCAAGTATCATGTTGTCATGAACGACGCCGACCGCACCGAAATAACCGTCAGCCGCAACCGCGTGCGCGACTTCAAGACGCGGCTTGGCATATGAACGACCTCTTCAATCCCGAAGTCCCCGAGCTGTTCCTGAACCTCTCCCAGCGGTTCGGGCTGCTGCTGGCGGGCGGCTTCGCCATCATGACCGTCACCTCCCTGGACAAGCTGGGTCCGCGCCGCGACCGGCCCATGTGGGCCACCCTCCTGCTGGTGGTGCTGTTCGGGCTGTTCGGGGTGCTCGGCACCTACACCGGCAACGCGGTTTTCAAATCTTTCGCCAACCTGCGGGCCATGGTGGTCGTCACGGCGGGCCTGTTCGGCGGCCCCGGCGTGGGCTTCGGCGTGGGCTTCATCGCGGGCGCGCACCGCTACCTCATCGACATCGGCGGGTTCTCCGCCCTGCCGTGCGGGCTGGCCACGCTCCTGGAAGGCACTGTGGCGGGCCTCATCGCCCGGCGCTACGGCGGCAACAGCCTGGACTGGCGACTCGCCATGGGGTTGTGCCTCGCGGGCGAGACCCTGCACATGGGGCTGGTGCTGCTCTTCTCGCAGCCCCTGGTGGAGGCCGTGGCCCTGGTGCAGGTCATCGCGCTGCCCATGATCGTGTTCAACTCCTTGGGGGCCGCGCTCTTCGTCAAGGCGCTTGACCTCCAGATGCGCTTCAAGCAGGCCCAGGACCGCGACCTGGCCCGCCAGATACTGTCCATCGCCAACCAGACCGTGGGCTACCTGCGCTCCGGCCTGACCGTGGATTCGGCCAAGGCCACCGCCGCCATCATCATGCACGAGGCCCAGGTGGCCGCCGTGGCCGTGACCTCCGGCCAGACCATCCTGGCCCACGCGGGCGAGGGCGAGGATCATCACCAGAGCGGCGGAATTGTACTCACCCAGGCCACCCAGCGCGTCATCGAGAGCGGGGAGCCGGTGTTCATACGCGGCAAGAGCGAGATCGCCTGCTCGGAGCGCGGCTGTCCCCTGTCCGAGGCCATCATCGTGCCGCTGCGCAAAGGGCAGACCATCCTCGGCTGCCTGAAGCTCTACGGCACCCATCGCCTGCCCCTGGACGAGACCCTGTTCGAGCTGGCCAAGGGTCTCGCCGACCTCTTCTCCACCCAGTTGGAGCTGGAAGACATCGGCATCAAGAACCAGCTGCTGGCCCACGCCGAGATCAGGCGTCTCCAGGCCCAGATCAACCCACACTTTCTGTTCAACTCCCTGAACACCATCGCCAGCTTCTGCCGCACAGCGCCCGCCCAGGCCCGCGAGCTGCTCCTGGACCTCTCGCGCTACATGCGGCGCAACCTGGACTCCAGCCGGGGCCTCATCCGCCTGAGCGAGGAGGTCGACCAGACCCGCGCCTATCTGGCCATCGAGCAGGCCCGCTTCGGCGAGCGCATCAAGGCCGACATCGACCTCGGCCCCGGCGCGCAGGACTGCCTCGTGCCGCCGCTGCTCATTCAGCCGCTGGTGGAGAACGCCGTGCGGCACGGCATCCTCGCCAAAGAAGAGGGTGGACTGGTGCGGCTGACCGCCTGGCGCGAGAACGGGCACCTGCTGGTGGAGGTCCACGACGACGGCGCAGGCATGCAGGATGACCAGGTGCGGGCGATATCCAGCGCCGGGACGCTGGAGTCGCTCACGGAAGGCATCGGCGCGCGCAACTCCAACCAGCGGCTCGTGCAGCTCTTCGGGCCGGACTACGGGCTGAACGTGGTCAGCACCGTGGGGGAAGGCACCAGCATCAGCCTGCGGATTCCGCAGTAACAGCACCGGGCTCCGCCCGGACCCGGCAGGGCGCTGCCCTGCACCCGCCAGGGGAGAAGCCTCCCCTGGACCCGGCTATTCGCTTCGCGTCGTGTACGGGAGGCTTGCGGCGGGGCGTGACACCCCCAGCCCCATCGCGCCGAACCTCGCCCCCAATTTCCCCCTGCCGTTTCACCCCCGCCTTCGTGCTTTTCGCTCCCCTGATCATCCCTTTCGCGCCGGAACCATTGTCTGAATGATGTGGGGATGAAAAATGGGCTCATCATTTCGCAGGAGCGAGGAGGACAGTTTTATGAACGCGTTGACCCTTGTGTTCGCAGCACTATGCGTCTTCGCCATCGGCTACCGCTTCTATGGCCTGTTCATAGCGAAGCACGTGCTGGGGGTGAAGGAGACCCGTCTGACCCCGGCCATCAAGATGGCCGACGGCGTGGACTACGTGGAAACCAACAAATACGTGCTCTTCGGGCACCATTTCGCAGCCATCGCAGCTGCTGGCCCGCTGCTTGGACCAGTGCTGGCGGCTCAGTTCGGCTATCTGCCGGGCGCGCTGTGGATTCTGGTCGGCTGCGTGATGGCCGGTGCGGTTCACGACCTGGTGGTGCTGTTCGCCTCGGTGCGCCACAAGGGCCAGAGCCTCGCCTACATCGCAACCCAGGAAGTGGACAAGTTCACCGGCGGCGTGGCTTCGTTCGCGGTGCTGTTCATCCTGATCCTGACCCTGGCCGGCCTGTCCATCGCCTGCGTCAACGCCATGCACGACAGCGCCTGGGCCACGTTCACCGTGTTCGCCACCATCCCCATCGCCATCTTCATGGGCCTGTACCTCCAGTACCTGCGCCCCGGCGACGTGAAGGGCGCGTCCATCATGGGCGTCGGCCTTCTGGCCCTGGCGGTCGTCGGCGGCCACTGGATCACCGAGATTCCGACCATCGCCAACATTTTCACCCTGTCCAAGCCTGCCCTGTCCCTGGCCGTGCCCATCTACGGCGTGGCCGCGTCGATCCTGCCGGTGTGGCTGCTCTTGTGCCCGCGCGACTACCTGTCCACCTATCTGAAGATCGGCACCGTTGCCATGCTGGCCATCGGCATCTTCTGGGTGCGCCCCGACCTCCAGATGGAAGCCATCACCAAGTTCTTCTCCGGCGGCGGCCCCATCATCCCCGGACCGGTGTTCCCGTTCCTGTTCATCACCATCGCCTGCGGCGCGATCTCCGGCTTCCACGCCATCATCGCCACCGGCACCACCCCCAAGATGCTCGACTCCGAGCGCAACCTGCTCTTCGTGGGCTACGGCGCGATGCTGACCGAGGGCTTCGTGGCCATCATGGCCCTCATCGCTGCCTGCACCATGGTCCCGGCGGACTACTTCGCCATCAACTCCGCCCCGGCGGTGTTCGAGAAGCTGGGCATGGCCACCGTGCACCTGGACAGCATCTCGGTGGCGGTGGGCGAGAAGCTCCACGGCCGTCCCGGCGGCGCGGTATCGCTGGCCGTTGGCATGGCGCAGATCTTTGCGGCCATCCCCATCATGAAGTCCCTGGTGGCCTACTGGTACCACTTCGCCATCATGTTCGAGGCCGTGTTCATCCTGACCGCCATCGACGCCGGAACCCGCGTTGGCCGCTTCTTCCTGCAGGAAATGATCGGCTCCTTCGCGCCCAAGTTCAACGAGAAGCGCTGGTGGCCCGGCGTGGTCATCACCTCGCTCCTGTTCACCGGCTCCTGGGGCTACCTGGTGTACACCGGTGACATCTCCACCATCTGGCCGCTGTTCGGCATGTCCAACCAGCTGCTGGCCTCGGTGGGCCTCATCATCGGCACGGTCATGATCATTCGTCTCGGAAAGGCCAAGTATGCCTGGATCACCGCCGTCCCCGGCGTGGGTCTGGCAGGCATCACCATGTGGGCGGGCTACCTGTCCATCATGAACAACTTCCTGCCCAAGAAGCTGTACCTGCTGTCTTCCATGGCTGTTATCGTCATGACGCTCATGCTCATCGTCATGGTGGGCGCGTTCCGGCGCGTGATGAAGCTCCTGAAGGTTCAGAAGACCGTCCCCGACCAGTACGGCGAACCTGTGCTGGAGGTCGTTCCCGAGTAACGGCATCGTCGCTCGCCCCCCTGAACGGGGGATCCTCCTAAAAAGAAGGCCGTCTGGCGGACACCAGGCGGCCTTCTTCTGTTTCCAGGCGGGCTTTGTCCGGAGATAGGTGTTGAGTTCTTCCGAGTATTTATGTCAAAAGAAAGCATCCCGAACCAAGGAGGAGGAACCACATGAATGCGTTGACGTTGGTGTTTGCGGCGCTCTGCCTTTTCGCCATAGCCTACCGTTTTTACGGGCTTTTTCTCACCAAAACGGTTCTAGGAGTAAACGAGACCCGGCTGACCCCGGCGATCAAACAGGCTGATGGAGTGGATTACGTCGAGACCAACAAGTACGTGTTGTTCGGCCACCATTTCGCGGCCATCGCCGCAGCCGGTCCGCTGCTTGGGCCGGTGCTCGCCGCCCAGTTCGGCTACGCGCCCGGCGCATTGTGGATTCTGGTGGGTTGCGTGCTGGCCGGCGCCGTGCACGACACTGTGGTGCTGTTCGCCTCCGTGCGCCACAAGGGGCAGAGTCTGGCCTACATCGCCACCCAGGAAGTGGACAAGTTCACGGGCGGGGTGGCCTCCTTCGCGGTTCTGTTCATCCTCATTCTTACTTTGGCGGGTCTTTCCATCGCCGTGGTCAATGCGATGTTCCATAGCCCTTGGGGCACCTTCACCGTGTTCGCCACCATCCCCATCGCCCTGCTGATGGGCGTGTACCTGCACGTCTGGCGTCACGGCGACGTGAAGGGCGCATCGCTCATGGGCCTGGTGCTCCTGGTGCTGGCCATCCTGGCCGGGCCGTATGTGGTGGAGAACCCCACCCTGGCGGGCTGGTTCACCATGAGCAAGAACAGCATCTCCGTGAGCATCCCCATCTACGGCTTCGTGGCCTCGGTGCTGCCGGTGTGGCTGCTCCTGTGCCCGCGCGATTACCTGTCCACCTACCTGAAGATCGGCACCATCGCCATGCTGGCCATCGGCATCTTCTGGGTGCGGCCTGATCTGCAAATGGAAGCCTTCACCAAGTTCGTCAGCGGCGGCGGCCCCATCATCCCCGGCGCGGTGTTCCCGTTCCTGTTCATCACCATCGCCTGCGGGGCGATCTCGGGCTTCCACGCCATCATCGGCTCCGGCACCACGCCCAAGATGCTCGACAACGAGCGCAACATCCTGTTCGTGGGCTACGGGGCCATGCTGGTGGAGGGCTTCGTGGCCATCATGGCGCTGATCGCAGCCTGCGTGATGGTCCCCGGCGACTACTTCGCCATCAACACCGCCCCTGCGGTGTTCGCCAAGCTCGGCATGACCACCACGAACCTGCCGGAGCTCTCCACCGCCGTGGGCGAAACCCTGGCCGGACGTCCCGGCGGCGCGGTGTCGCTGGCCGTGGGCATGGCCTACATCTTCTCGTCCATTCCCTTCATGAAGGGGCTCATGGGGTACTGGTACCACTTCGCCATCATGTTCGAGGCCGTGTTCATCCTGACCGCCGTGGACACCGGCACCCGCGTGGGCCGCTTCTTCCTGCAGGAGATGATCGGGCAGGTGGTGCCCAAGTTCCAGGAAAAGCGCTGGGTGCCCGGTATCGTCATCACCAGCGCGCTGTTCACGTTCTCATGGGGTTATCTGGTGTACACCGGCGACATCTCCACCATCTGGCCGCTGTTCGGCATGTCCAACCAGCTGCTGGCGGCGGTGGGGCTTATAATCGGCACCGTGATGCTGATCCGCATGAACAAGACCCGGTATGTATGGATGACCGCCGTTCCGGGCTTCGCGCTGGTCTGCATGACCATGTGGGCGGGCTACCTGAACGTGACCACCAACTTCATGCCCAAGAACCTGTACCTGCTGACCACCCTGGCCATCACGGTCATGGTGCTGATGACCCTGGTGATAATCGGCGCGATAAAGCGCTGCCTGCACCTCTTGAAGATCAACAAGACCGTGAACGACCCCTACGGCGAACCCGTGCTGGAGGTTGTGCCCGAGTAGGCGGTGCACCAGTGACGGCGTGACGCGAGTTGAATGAAAGAGGCCGCCGGACAGGAGTCCGGCGGCCTTTTGTGCCTTGGGTGCGTGGGTACTTCAGTCGAAAACGCTCTTTGTCTGGAGCAATGCTTCAAGGTGAGGCTTTGGACTGGGCGGTCTGTCCAGAGCCTGGGTAAACAGGAGCCATTGTTCGTCGGATAGGACAAGGCGCAGTTGCTCAGTGGAAACCGCCTTACAATTCTTCAGCGCTGTTTCCTTGGTGGAAGGGGCATGGTCCATGTCGCATGAGATTCTGACAAATATATGAATGCTTAATCCGAGAATAGATTGGCAGTGTCCGTAGTGTTTACGAATGATGTAGATTCAGGAAAGAAGCGAAGTTTGCAAAATCCAGTTGGGCCATTGCTATGCTTGGCAATTATGATCTCTGTGAGTGAATTGTCAGCTTGGCTGTCATTTGATTTGTGGTAGAATGAGTCACGATAAATAAACAGAATAAGATCGGCGATCTGTTCAATGGCTCCTGACTCGCGTAGGTCAACAGTGAGTGGGCGTTTGTCAGTGCGGTCTTCAATTCTTCGGTTTATGTGTGATGTCGCAATTATTGGGACGGATAGTTCTTTGGCTAGGGATTTCAGGTTGATGGTAATGTTCGTTATCTCTTGTTCTCGCGTGTCGTAGATTTTGTCTGCGTTTAGTAACTGGAGACAGTCAATGATTATGATCCCGCCTGGGTGTTTTGAAGTGAAATCCCTGCAGTAGTTCTCTAATCCTGAGACTGTTATCCTGGGTGTGTCAACTATAAATAATGGGGAAGGTGAGATGGTGTTAGCTGCTTCATATATACGAGCCCAGTCGGCGTCATCCATCCTTCCATTTTTGAATTTTCTGGTATTTACTTTTCCCCATGAGCAAAGCATCCGAGAGATAAGATTGATTCTGCTCAGTTCTAGTGATATGAAAAGTGTTGGTACAGCCTGCATACAGGCCGTGTTTACTGCAATATTTGATACAAATGATGTCTTCCCCATGGAGGGGCGACTGGCGAGTATTATTAGGTCTCCTTTTTGAAGCCCGCAAGTGCATTCATCAAGTTGGTAAAATCCTGTTCCGATTCCAGAATATGTCGATTCCCCGGTTGTGCGTATAATTAAATCTGGTTCCTCGACGCGAGACGTGGAAATCAGCTTTCTTGACTCTACTTCCTGACGCATCGTAGCTTCTGCCCTTTCCCAGGAGGTAAGATGCCGTGGATGCTAACGATTTACTGACGTTGGGTCTTGGCCTCACAGCGCCCTGGCGAGTCGTGGGCCAGTCCCTGGACCTTGCAAAGCAGCCAAGCGAGCTTCGCCTTGAGGTCGAGGCCGCGAGAGGTGAGCGCTACCCTTGCCCGGCGTGCGGTGCGACTTGTAAGGCCCATGATTTCGCGGAGTTCAGCTGGCGTCATCTCAACTTCTTCCAGCATCACTGCCTTATCAA